>NZ_JBSHGZ010000005.1:167081-495506 GCF_053618075.1 Embleya sp. NPDC055664 | reverse complement strand
AGCGCCGGGTGGGCCGACCGGCCCCCCGGCGCTCGGGACCCGGCACCGACGCCGGGCACCGGGCCTCAGCCGAGGGCGCGTTCCAGGTCGGCCAGCAGGTCGTCGGCGGATTCGATGCCCACCGACAACCGCACCAGGTCGCCCGGGACCTCCAGCGGTGAGCCCGCCGCCGAGGCGTGCGTCATCCGGCCCGGGTGCTCGATCAACGACTCGACGCCACCGAGGGATTCGCCCAGGATGAAGAGTTCGGTCCGGTTGCACACCTTGACCGCGGCCTCCTCGCCGCCGTTCACCCGGAACGACACCATGCCGCCGAACGCCTTCATCTGCTTGACCGCGACATCGTGGCCCGGGTGTCCCGGCAGCCCGGGATACATCACCTCGGCCACGCGCGGGTGCCGCGAAAGCAGGTCCACGACCCGCTCCGCGTTGGCGCAGTGCCGGTCCATCCGCACGCCCAGCGTCTTGAGCCCGCGCAGCGTCAGCCATGCGTCGAACGGCGCGGGCACGGCGCCCATCGCGTTCTGGTGGAACGCCAACTCGGCGGCCAGGCCCGCGTCCTTGACCACGAGCGCGCCGCCGATCACGTCGGAGTGGCCGCCCATGTACTTCGTCGTGGAGTGCACCACGATGTCCGCGCCCAGGGTCAGCGGCTGCTGGAGGTAGGGCGAGGCGAAGGTGTTGTCGACCACCAACAGCGCGCCCGCGTCGTGCGCGACGGCCGCGAGGGCGGCGATGTCGGCGACGCCGAGCAGCGGGTTGCTCGGCGTCTCGCACCACACGATCCGGGTGACGCCGGGCCGGATGGCGGCCCGTACCGCGTCGAGGTCGCCGGCGTGCGCGGGGGTGTACTCGATTCCCCAGCGCGAGGCCACCTTCGCGAACAGTCGGAAGGTGCCGCCGTAGGCGTCGTCCGGGATCACCGCGTGGTCGCCCGGCGCGCACAGGGCGCGCAGCAGGCAGTCCTCGGCGGCCAGTCCGGAGGCGAAGGTCAGCGCCCTGGTGCCGTCCTCCAGGGCCGCGACGCACTCTTCGAGCGCGGTGCGGGTCGGGTTGCCGGAACGGCTGTACTCGTAGCCGCCGCGCAGCCCGCCGACGCCGTCCTGCTTGTAGGTGGACACCTGGTAGATCGGCGGAACCACGGCCCCGGTCAGCGGGTCGGGTTCCTGCCCGGCATGGATCGCCAGGGTCTCAAAGCCGTGCGATTGGGTCATGACCGGAAACGTTAGTCGCCCCGACGCGCTCCGGCGCGCATCCGGTCGATCCGACGGGACCGGGGGCAGGCGCCATGCCCAGCCCTGTCCGGCGGACGGCACCTAGGAGCGCAGCAGGCGGTCCAGCATCAGCCGGGCGGCCTGGGTCGCGCGGGTGCGCACATCGGCCATGTGCTCGGGGCCGGGGGCGCTGAAGTATGCGGACATCGCCACGGTGTCCTTCCGCAGGGTCACCACGACGTACGCGTACGGACTGCCGCCCGACTTCAGGTACATCAGGCCCTCCTCGGCGAACACCTCGTCGGCCTCGGCGAACGGGGGCTGCGGGGCGCCGGGGGTGTCCTTGGCCTGGGTGCCGTCGGTGTAGGTGCGGGTCGGGCAGCGGTCCTTGACCTGGCGCGCGTTCTGGACCTGATCGCGCGCGCCGCGCACGTCCTTGTGCACGATCGCGCTGGTGCTGCCGCTGGAGAGCGTGTTCGGCTGCGCGGCGTCGGACTGTTGGACCTGGCGCACCCACTGGCCGATGATGCTCGACGGCAGCGGCACGGTCTGCTGCGTACAGTCGGCGGCGTAGTCGGTCCAGGTCTCGCCGGCGAACTCGTAGGTGCTCTGCTTGACGAAGCCGCCGCCCCAGTCCTCGGGGGTCAGCGCCAGCGAACGGGCGAGCGTCTGCGCCTGCTCGGGGCTGCGGCTCGGCGGCGCGGTGGTGGCGGACGGCCGGGAGGTCGCGGTGGTGGACGCGGTCGTGCCCGGGCTCGCGCCCGGCCCCTTGGCCACGGGACTCGCATCGGTGGACGTCGCGTTCGGGACGACCGCGAACGGCCCGTCGCCGCTGTCGGCGCAACCCGCCAGCAGCAAAGCGCCCAGGAGCGGGCCGATCGCGCGGAGCATCGTTCGTCTCGTGCCGGATCCCGCGCGGATTGTGCCGGATCCCGCGCGGACTCTCGTGCCGTTCATCCGATGACTCCCCCGTGAGCGTGAACCCACATGATATTCACCGTGCTCGCGCGAGGTCGGCGCGATCGCGTCGGGTCAGCGCAGGTACACGGTGGTGCGGGCGACCATCTTGGCCAGCGCGTCGATCGCCTGGTTCTTGGCCGACTCGTAGGTCTTGTCGCCCCGGTCGACGACCGCCGCGGTGAGCACCATCTGGCCCTGCCGAGCCGTCACCCACACGTACTGGAACGGCGCGCCGCCGTGGCCGGAGATCCACTGGGCGCGGGCGACGTGTACCTCGTCGATGCCCTCCACGGTCAGGTCCAGGACCTGGATGCCGTTCAGCTTCTCGTCGCCGCCGAGCACCTGGTTCGGGCAGCGCCGGGCGTCGGCGAGGCCGGTCTGCATGTCGGTACGGGCCGCGAGGGTGGTGGAGTACACGGTCGCTGAGGACGTGGCGAGCGTCTTGCTGAGGTTGTCCACGCTCGGCTTGCCGTCGGGGATGTACACGTAGCGATCCATGGTCGCGAGCGCCCCGGGGGTGGTGCCCTGGAGCGCCTGCTTGCAGTCGGTGCCGGTGATCACCCGGTCCAGCGCGGTGTGTTCGTAGTTCTGCTCCTGGGGGACGTAGGCGTCGCCCCAGTCCTTGGGGACGAGCGCGACGGCGGAGACCACGGTCCGCGCCCGCTCGGTGGTCAGCGTGACATCGGCGCGGGGAGTCGTGGTGGGGCGCGGCGTGGCACTCGTGGTGTCCGGCTCCGGGGTGACCGGATCCGGGGTGACCGGATCCGGCGAAGGCGGCGGTGGCGGTTCCGGGGTCCGCGTCGAACTCTGGCTCGCGGTGGGTGAATCGCTCACCCCGAGGCCGAACGGTCCGCCCTTGGACGACCCACCCGAACACCCCGCCACGAGCATCCCGCTCACGAGCAGGGCCGCCGCCATCCCCACCTTGCGCATCATGGAACGCCCCGCCTCCCGAAACCCCAGCGTCGAGGTCCATTCAAGCGGGTGGCGCGAGCTCCCACACACGAACCCGAAGGATTGCGCGATTCCCGGGAAAGTCACGGGGAGTTCCCCAGACCTGGAGGGTGTGTTCGGCCGCCCGACGGGCCCACGCGCGCGGCCGTGCTCTTGTTCCGGGGCGGGGGACTGTGTCATATATGTCTAGACCAATTGCTCCTCGGTGATGATCGGTGGAGAGAGGCGTTGTGGCGCGACGGGTGGCACGGATCGGCTTGGCCGGCTTGGTCGTTGCGCTGGCGATGACCGGGTGTTCGGACGACGGGCGGGATACCACGCCGCCGCCGGTGCCGGTCGAGGTGAGCGCGCTCGCGTCGAGTTCGGTGTCGGTGCACGTGATGTGGCGGGCCGATCCGAGCGTGGCGGTGTTCGAGGTGTATCGCGGCGACGCCAAGGTGCTGGACGTCACGGGCGGGCGGCACATGGTGGACGTGGGCGGGCTGACGCCGGGGACCGCGTACACGTTCTCCGTGCGGGCCCGGGACCGGGCCGGGAACGTGTCGGCGGCGAGCCCGCAGGTGCCGGCCACGACGCCGTCCGTGGTCCAGGGCGAGCGGGTGCCGCCGACCGCGCCCGGGAATCTGCGCGGCCAGGCCCGGGGCAAGGACGGGGCGACACTGACGTGGGAGGCGGCCACGGACGACGTGGGGGTGACCGCGTACGACGTGTGGCAGGCCGGCGTACGGGTGCACAGCGTCGCCGCGGATCGCACCACGGCGGTGGTCACCGGCTTGCGCCCGGGCACCGAGTACGTGTTCACCGTCACCGCGCGCGACGCCGCCGACAACAAGTCGCCGGCCAGCAGCCCCGTCACGGTGGTCACCGAACAGGGCGCCGGCAACGGTCGCAACACCGCGCCGACCGACCTGCGCGCGATCCCCCGCACCGCGGCGGACGGCACCTACGTCGACCTGACCTGGACCCCGCCGGACGTGGACGGGGTGGTCGCGAGCTACGAGGTGTACCTGGACGGGCGGTTCCTGACCACGGTCCAGTGGGGCGCGGCGCCGCCGACGGAGACGGCGCGGTACAGCCTGCCGCTGGGCGATCGGCCGGCGGTCGGACACGTGCTGAAGATCCGGGGGCAGCTGCCGGACGGGACGTGGGGCGAGTTCTCGGCCGACCTGACCGTCACCGACGCACCGCCCGGCGCCGCGACGCCGGGCGGGCCGTGAGCGCCGCTCGGGCCGGGCATCGGCGGGTGCGGCGCGGCGGGTGCTCGGCTCAGCGGGACTTGGACGCCCGCAGACCGCGACCCGTCCTCGGCGCGCCCGTCGGGTTCTCCGGGACGGCCGGCATCGCCGAGCGCGGCGGGCGATTCGCGCGGGTCTTCGCGACCGGGCCGATCTCCCGGGTCAGCCAGCCGCATACGAGGTTGACTGCGTAGTTGAGCTCTGCCTTGTCGAGCGGGCGGCCCTGGGGGATGCCGTGCACTTCCTCCAGGCAGCCGCGGCAGCAGGTGGCCGTGGCGTGCTGCGCGACGAAGACCGGGTGGCCCCGGTACGGGGTCTGTCGGCCGTCCTTGCTCGGCTTGGCGGGGCCGAGGCGCCGGGCGATCACGTCGTACGCGTACCAGCGCACGCCGGACTCGCCCAGGGTCACGGCGACGGTGCGTTCCCGGCCGGGAAGATGGAACCGGGAACGGGAGGGAAGTTTGCCGATCGCGTCCAGGCGGGCATCGAGCGGCTCGGGCCTGGCGCCCTTGGAGGTCTTGGTCGTCATATCGCCTCCAACGGTAACCCGTTCGGCCCGGGCCGGGTGCTCGTCCGGCTCAGGCCAGGTGCTTGTGGAAGATCGTGGTGGAGCGCAGCACACCCGAGGCGTCCGCAGCGTAGGACGGGATGGCGCCCGACTCGATCCACCCGGCGCGCTTGTACAGCCGCTCCGCGCCGCTGCCGGTCTGGGTGTCCAGGGTGAGCAGACTGCGGCCGGACGCGGCGGCGAACTGCTCGGCGGTGGACAGGAGTTCGCGGGCGATGCCGTTGCCCCTGGCACGTCGGTGCACCAGCAGCTTGGAGATCGCGGCGCGGTGCCGACTGTTCGGCATGCCGGCGAAGCGGAGCTGGATGGTCCCGGTGACGCCCTCGTGGTCCGAGGTCGCCCACACGATGATCCGGTTGTTGCGTATCTCGACCGCCTGCGTCGCCCACCACTCGGCGGCCGCGTCGATCGGCAGCGGGGCGAGGAAGCCGACTCCGGCCCCGTCGTCCACCGCGTCCACGAGCAGCGCGGCCAGACCGGGGGTGTACGTGACGAGATCGATCGCGGAGAGCCGGACGGGCGTTGTCATACAACCATTCTCCCGCGCCGTTCGATCGACCCCCGACCAACCCCGCGCCCGATCGCCGGCGGTGTGCGGGGGGTGTGGCGGGTGAGGCCCGGGTGGCGCGAGCCGGCCGGTGCGGTCAGCGGGCCCGGTCGTACGTCTCCCGGTTGGCAAGCACCTCGTCCACGTGCGCCTCGGCCCAGTCCTGGACCGCCCGGTAGGTGTCGATCAGGCTTTCGCCGAGGCGGGTCAGCGTGTATTCGGTACGCGGCGGGACCTCGGCGAAGACCTCGCGGCGGATCAGCCCGTCGCGTTCGAGGTCGCGCAGGTTGGTGGTGAGCACCTTCGGGGTAATGCCCCGGACCCGAAGGCGCAGCTCGGTGAAGCGCAGCGTGCCGGCGGCCAGGTTGAGGATGATCAGCACGCTCCACCGCGAGCCGAGGCGGTCCAGGACGTGCCGGCTGCGGCAGTCCGGCGAGTCGGTCAGCAATCTCGCCGCGAGACCGGCCGCGCCATTGGTATCCATGAGGAAACAATAGCACTTCAAGGTGCTCGGTATCCGGTGGTAACAAATGGCTTGAGCTGCGGTGTTGGATGGTGTCGTAGCTCTTCCGCTTCCCGAGAACACGAGGACTTCATCATGGCCAGGATCGCCCTGTTCGGCGCCAACGGCGGTATCGGTGTGCACATCCTTCGCGAGGCCCTGGGCCGCGGGCACCACGTCACCGCGGTGGTGCGCGATCCGGCCCGGCTCGCCGGCGAGGAGCACGAGCGGCTCACGGTCGTCACCGGCGACGCCACCGACCCGGCGTCCGCGGCCTCGGTCGCGGCCGGGCACGACGCGCTGGTGAGCGCGATCGGCGGCGGGTACGTGGACGGCGTCGCGCACGCCGCGCTCGTGGTGGCCGCGGCGAAGGCGCTGACCGAGGGGCTGCGCTCGCTCGGCGACGCGGCGCCCGCGCGCGGCCTGTTCGTGGTCGGCGGCGCCGGCTCGCTGCGCACCCCCGGTGGCGACCGGGTGTGGGACGCGGAGGGCATCCCCGAGTTGGCGGTACAGATCATGCGCGGGCAGGGCGCGGCCCTGGACCACTACCGCACGGTGACCGACGTGACCTGGACCTACCTCTCCCCCGCCGCCGACATCGGCCCCGGCGAGCGCACCGGCGTCTACCGCACCGGCCGCGACGATTTGGTCGTGGACGCGGACGGGGTGAGCCGCATCTCGGTCGCCGACTACGCGGTCGCCCTCCTCGACGAGATCGAGACCCCGAAGCACACGGGCGAGCGCTTCACGGTGGCGTACTGACCCACGGCGCAGGCGGGGCCATCGGTCGACCGGTGGCCCCGCCGTCCCGAGACCCGTCCCGAGACCCGTCCCGAGACCCGGCCCGCCCCGGTGTCAGCCGTTCGGTGGACAGGCGGTGTACGTCGGTCGGTCGTCCTGTCCACCGACCCCCGGGCGGCAGGCTGATGCATGTCAGCGAGCGGGCCGGAACGGGCCGAAATCGGGGAGCCGGGAACCATGAGCATCGCCACCATCGCCTTCACGAAGAACACCACCACCACGGCCGGCACCTCCGCCCCCGCTCCGGTCGTCGAGGCCCCCAGGGGCCTGCCCGCCTGGTACTTCGCGATGGTGGGCGTGTCGGTCGGCGGCTGCGACGTGGCGCAGGGCTACCCGTCGCTGTGGGCGTATCTGATCCCGCTCGTGGTGGTGAACGTCGTCGTCTCGTTCACCGTGATGCGGGCGCGGATGAAGTTCTTCAAGGCGATGATGCGCAACAGCCACACCCGGATGCTCGCCCTGGCCCTGGTCGCCATCCGCTTCGGCCTGCGCCTGCTGATCCACCTGGTCGGCTTCGAACTCGCCGCGCAGACCGGCCACGTGGTCGTCGGCGTCGTGATGGGCCTGTTCGCCACGTTCGGCGCGATGATCGACCAGTGGCTGATCATCCGCGCCCTGAACCGCGCGAACACGAAGGCCGCCGCGCGGGTCGCGGGCTGACCTCAGTCCCGCTCCAGGAACCGCAACACCGCCGGCACGCCTCGGGGCCCGCGAAAGTCCGGCCGGCCCGAATCAGGCGAGCAAATCTGGATGGTTTATGTACAGTTTTTCCATGGCTCTCATGCACTCACCGCGGGAAATATCGGTCACCGATGCGACCCGGCGCGGTGTGGCCGGACTCGTGGCCGACGCGGAGCAGGGGTCCGAAGTCGTCGTGACCCGACATCACCATCCCGTGGCGGCGGTCGTGAGCATCGGCCGACTCACCGAGTTGGAAGCGGCCGAGGCGGACCTGCGCGATCTCGCGCTCGTGCTCGCCCGCGCCGCGACCGACAGCGGTCGGCGCACGTCCCTCGACAAGGTCCTGGCCGCATACGGACACACACGCGAATCATTGGCCGCCCTCCCCGACGCGGACGAGTGATCGATGCCCGACATCGTCTTCACCGACTCCGCGATCGACGATCTGCGCCGCATCGGTCCGGAAGCCGCGCCCAAGGTGCTGCGCAAGGTTCTCCTCCTGCTCACCGACCCGAAGGCCGGCCATCCGCTGGGAGGCGAACTCACCGGATATCGAAAGCTCGTGGTCGGCCGCAACACCTGGCGCATCGTGTATCGCATCACCGAGAACGGTGTGCTGGAGGTCTGTGAAATCCGGGCCATCGGCGCCCGAGCCGACGCCGAGGTGTGCACCGAGGCCGCCGCCCGAGTCGCCGCCGCCGACTCCACTCGTCCGGAAATGGTTCGGTTGGGCGAGATCGTCGAGCGTCTGGGACGCCTGATCGGCGCGGTGGCGGTCGATCCCACGCCGGTACGGGAGCCGGTGCCGGACTGGCTGGCCGAGCGGTTGATCCACACCGTGGGCCTGGCCCCCGCAGAGGCCGCGGCACTGGAACTGCCGGAAGCCGTGGATCGGTGGACCGAGTTCTGTATCCGACTCCGCGAAGCGTGCTCGCGACAGACATGCCGGCGCCCGGCGCGGGCTCCATTACGGGGCTCGGGCCGGGCGGCGGTGGCATGGGGAGCCGGCTTCAGACCAGGGCCGGTTCGCGGATTTCGGTGGGGGTTTCCGGGGTGGGCTCGGGAAGCCGGTTCTCCCTGGCCCGCTTCGGGAGGAGGAAGCCCAGGGCGAAGGCGACCGCGGTCAGGGCGAGGGCCAGGAGGGTGGTGCGGCGGATCGCGTCGAGCGAGGAGCGGATGTGGGTGTCCGCGCTCGCCTCGGCGACCGCGGCGGTCGCGGCCGGCGGCACCTGCAGGGTGCGGCAGCTCGCCGGGACGGTGTCCGGGTCGGTGGCGTTCTCCCGGTCGTCCAGGCAGGCCCGCAGGCCGGCCACGATCGACTCCTGCGTCCCGGTCGGCACGCCCGCCGCGCTCATTTCCGCGCGCAGCCTCGGCGCCGCCGACGTGTCGAAGTTGTGCGTGGCCTGGGCCCCGATCACCCCGAAGAACACCGTGCCCAGGACCGCGATGCCCAGCGAGGCGCCGAGCTGCTGCAGGGATTCCAACGCACCGGACGCCGAGCCGACCTCGTGATCCTCGACCTCGCCCATGATGATGTCGAAGACCGGGACGAAGATCATCCCCATCCCGAGGCCGAACACCGCCAGCGGGCCGAGCAGGTCGCCGCTGCCCAGATCCGTCTCGGCCTGCCTGAAGACCAGGTAGAGCCAGCCCGTCCCCGCCGCCATCACGGTCAGCCCGATGTGCAGGATGCGCCGACCCAGCTTGCCCATCACCGCACCGCTGAACCCGGACCCGAAGAACGCGCCGAGCGCCCACGCGCCCATGGTCAGGCTCGCCCGGGTCGGCGTGTACCCGAGGCTCATCTGCAGGAACAGCCCGATCGCCATCGAGATGCCGACGATCGCCCCGAAGAACACCATCACGAACCCGACGCCCGAGGCGTACGACCGGCGCCGGAACACCCCGAGCCGAATCAGCGGCACCCGACCGGCCGCCTGCCGCCGCAGCTGGTACACCGCGAACCCGGCGAGCACCGGCAACGACGCGCCGCACTCGATCAACGACCAGAGCGGCCAGCCCAGTTCGCGCCCCTGCACCAGCGGGTGCACCAGCATGAAGGTGCCGACCCCGGCGAGCACCATGCCGATCACGTCCAGCCGCCCGCCGGTCTCGCTCGGCGCCACTTTCGGCAACATCCGCCCGCCGACGAGCAGCACGAAGGCGCCCAGCGGGAGGTTGATCAGAAAGATCATCCGCCACCCGGTGCCGAACACGTCGCCGTCCACGAGCACACCCGCGACGATCGGCCCGAGCACCGTGGACAACCCGATCGCCGGGCCGAACACCGCGAACGCCCTGCCGAGTTCGGCCGGCGGGAACAGGTCCCGGAGCAGCCCGAACGTCTGCGGAATCATCAGCGCCCCGAACAACCCCTGGAGCACCCGCGCCACGATCAGCGTCTCCGGCGACCATGCGGCGGCGCAGGCCACCGACAGGGTGATGAAGCCGACCACGCCGACCATCAGCATGAACTTGCGGCCGTACATGTCGCCGAACCGCGCGCCGGTGAGCAGGCCGACCGCGAGGGCCAGCGTGTAGCCGGCCGCGATCCACTGGAGGCTGGAGTAGCCGCCGCCCAGGTCCCGGCGGATCGCCGGTGCCGCGACGCCCACCACGCTGGAGTCGAGCAGGTTCATCAAGGTGGCGGCCAACACCGCCAGCAGTCCGAGCCAACGCTGCCGGGTGCCGACGACGGGCCGGGAGGACGGGGACGACGGGGTGGCGAGGGTCTGCTCGCCGCTGATTTCCGGGCTCTTTTCCACGCCTCCGACACTAGGAGTCAAACAGGCAAGGTTCGTTCCTGTTCATCCCGCGCGGAGCCGGCAGACTTCGGCTCATGTTGGAAACCTCCGCGCGCCTGTTGCGCATGCTCTCGCTGATGCAGACGCGGCCCGACTGGACCGGCCCCGAACTCGCCGAACGGCTCGGCGTGAGCGGCCGCACGGTCCGCTACGACATCGAACGTCTGCGCAGTCTGGGCTATCCGGTCGACGCACGTCGAGGGGTGGTCGGCGGCTACCGGCTCGGCGCGGGCAAGGCGCTGCCGCCCCTGCTGCTCGACGACGAGGAGGCGGTCAGCGTCGTGGTCGGGCTGCGGATCGCCGCGGGCAGCGTGGTGGACGGCATGGACGAGGCGATGTTGCGCGCGCTCGGCAAACTCGACCAGGTGCTCCCGTCCCGGCTGCACCGCCGGGTCAAGGCGCTGCAGAAGTACACCGTGCCGGTGCGCGCGACCGGCCCGGCGGTGGACATGGACGTGATGACCGTACTCGCCGGCGCCTGCCGCGACCACGAGCAACTGCGCTTCCGCTACAGCTCGCACGACGGCAAGGAGTCCTCGCGTCGGGTCGAGCCCTATCGCCTCGTGCACCGGATGGGCCGCTGGTACCTGGTCGCGTGGGATCTGGAGCGCGCGGACTGGCGCACCTTCCGGCTGGACCGGATCACCCCGCGCCCGCCGCACGGACCGCGCTTCACCCCGCGCGAGTTGCCCGCCGACGGGGACGTGGCCGCCTTCGTCAACCAGGGCGTGCAGAACGCGCGCGGGCAGTACCGGGCTCGGGTCCTGGTGCACGCCCCGATCGGCACGGTCGCCGACCGGGTGCCGCCCGCCTTCGGCTCGTTCGCGGTGATCGACGACGAGACCTGCGTCTTCGAGACCAGCGCCCCCAGCATCGAGAGCCTGGCCGTCTACATCGGCCTGCTCGACGCCGACTTCGAAATCGAGGACCCGCCCGAACTGGTCGACCACATCCGAACCCTGGCCCGCCGCTACACGGCGGCCACCCCGACCACCGAGCCCGAGCCCGAGTCCGAGCGGGCCGAGGAAGCGCCCCGGGGCTGACCCGACGCGGACACGACAACGCCCCCGATCCCTTCGGCACGAGGGGATCGGGGGCGTCGGTTCGGGGTGCGTCAGACGGAGACCGGTTCGCGGTCCGGCGTCTTCTGGAGCGGGACGTGCGGCTTGGCCGGCTCGTCGGGGGCTTCCAGGTCACGCGGGTTGTTGTACATCTCCAGGTCGAGCGTCTTCTCCCGAGCGGAGACCAGGATCGGCACGACCACCTGACCGGCGACGTTCGTCGCGGTGCGCATCATGTCCAGGATCGGGTCGATCGCCAGGAGCAGGGCGACGCCGGCCAGCGGCAGGTTCACCGTGCTGAGCGTGAGGGTCAGCATGATGATCGCGCCGGTGAGACCGGCGGTGGCCGCCGAGCCGATCACCGAGACGAACGCGATCAGCAGGTATTCCTTGATGCCCAGGTTCACGCCGTAGACCTCGGCCACGAAGATCGCGGCGATCGCCGGGTAGATCGCGGCGCAACCGTCCATCTTGGTGGTGGCGCCGAACGGCACCGCGAAGGACGCGTAGTCCTTCGGCACGCCCAGGCGCTCGGTGACCTTCTGGGTGACCGGCATGGTGCCGACCGAGGAGCGGGAGACGAAGGCGAGCTGGATGGCCGGCCACGCGCCCTTGAAGTAGTTGAGCGGGTTGACCTTGCCGACCAGCCAGAGCAGCAGCGGGTAGACCACGAACATCACCAGCGCGCAACCGATGTAGATGTCGGCGGTGAACGTGCCCAGCGGCTTGATCAGGTCCCAGCCGTAGGTGGCGACCGAGGTGCCGATCAGGCCGAGCGTGCCCAGCGGGGACAGCTTGATGACCCACCACAGCGCCTTCTGGATGATCTCCAGGACCAGTTCGGCGCCCTTGACCAGCGGCTCGGCCTTCGCGCCGACCGACAGGATCGCGGAACCGAGCACGACCGCGAGGAACACGATCTGCAGGACCTTGACCTCGGAGAACGCGGTGACGATGTTGGTCGGGATGATGCCGGTGAGGAAGTCGAGCCAGTCGCCGTTGGTCTTCGGCGCCTTGCCCGGGTTGGTCGGCAGCTTGAAGCCGTCACCCGGGTTGGTGACCAGGCCGATGGTCAGGCCGATGGCAACCGCGATCAGCGACGTGATCAGGAACCACATCAGCGTGCGGGCGGCGAGCCTGGCCGCGTTGTTCACGTTGCGCAGGTTCACCACGCTGACCAGGATCGCGGTGAACACCAGCGGCGGTACGGCCAGCTTGAGCAGCTGGACGAAGATCGTGCCGATCTGGTCGAGCGTCTGGGTCAGCCACGAGACGCTGTACTCCTTGGCGATGAAGCCGAGGACCACACCGAGCACGAGGCCGGCGGCTATCTGCGCCCAAAAGGGCGTTCGCTTCAATGTCTTGAGGGAATCGACTGCTGATGACAAGGCAGGGCTCCTGAACGGGCACCGTGGGGGACGGAGGGTGGCGGTACGGAGCGGCCGTGAACCTGCGCATCAAAAGGCACCCGAGTGCCCGCAGGAAGAACTACGAGGAAGCGTTACTTCGCGCAGAACGGCCGCAAAAGGCCGACGTGCGGGCGGTCGGGACGACGAGCGTGAAGGCGTCGACCCGACAGGGGCACGGCAGCGGTCAGCCGCAACACAGCGCGGTGGCGCAACGGCCCAGGTCGACATGACGACGTGACACGAGCGGGAAACCCACCGCACCGTGCGTCATCTGC
Source organism: Embleya sp. NPDC055664 (assembly GCF_053618075.1). Lineage (NCBI taxonomy): Bacteria > Bacillati > Actinomycetota > Actinomycetes > Kitasatosporales > Streptomycetaceae > Embleya > Embleya sp. NPDC055664. The sequence goes on along the minus strand of NZ_JBSHGZ010000005.1, from coordinate 482,495 downwards.
GTGTCGCCTGCACCGATCATGTGGCGAGGATAGCGACAGCAAACCGATAAACGCAAAGAATTACGGAACGGACACCGGTGGACACCGAGGGACACCGCCAGCCACACCTCGCTTACCCGACGTCCCAGGGCACGACGCGCCCGACCCGTCCCGGGCGCCCGGCACCCGGCGCCTCGACTAGGAAGCCTCCCGAGCACGCGGGGAGATCGCGCCCGTCGCCTCGTCCTCGGCGCGGTTGTCCTCGGCGATCCGGGCCTTGGCCGCCTGCACCCGGTTGTACAGGGCCTCGGACATGGCCTCGCGCTGCGCGTTGAGGAACCGGTAGCTGATCACCGCCGAAAGCCCCGCGGCGATGGCGATCGCAATGAAGACGTTGCCGCCGCCTTCCATGTCGAACAGGCTGAACACGCCCATGGCCGCCGCGAACAGCGCGGCGAAGATGCCGAGCCGGTAGAGCGAGTAACGCAGCGCGGGATTCGACATGGTCACCTTCGGTTCCACTGGCGGACGCGGTACGAGAGGCCGCGGGCGCGAGCCCGGGCCGCCACTACCAGTCAAGCATCCCCCATTTCGGACTCGGATCCCGACCCCGAATCGGCGACCCGTTCCGGCTCAGGGACCCAGCCCGTTGATGCCGTCCAGGATCATGCCCTCCCAATAGCTGCCCGGCTCGGCCCAGGCGAGCGGGTCCACCGACGACAGCAGGTCGACCGCGATCGACTCCCACACGTCGTGGATGCCGATCCCGAACCGCTCGCCCTGCCGGTGCATCCGGCCGATCACCCACATCGTGAAGGCGAGCGTGGACAGGTCGGTGTCGAGCGTGTCCAGGAACGGCTCGTCGCCACCGGTGTTCCAGCGCCGGACCACGCCGGTACGGCCGTCCACGAGCAGATCGCCGTCCTCGCTGACATAACCGAGCACCACCAGGTGCTCCGCGTCGGCCGGCGGCTCCGGCTCGTCGTCCCAGTCCGCCCGGCGCTCGGCGGCCAGCTCCGCGAGGGTCGGCAGCGGCTTGCCGTCGCTGCGCATGTCCAGATACGCCCACGCGTCGATCAGCCCGACGTCGAGCAGGAACCGTCGGGTCGGCTCGTGCGTGATCGCGGCCGGCAGCTGCCGCTCCTCGTAGCCGGAGAACTCGTTCTCGTAGACCAGGTCGAGCATCGCGGGCGTGATCCGCACCGCCAGGCCCTCCCCGGGCAGCGCTGCGCGGCGCAGTTGCCACAGCGCGAAGGAGGTGTGCCAGAACGAGTGCCCCGGGTTCAGCTCGGGTTCGGTCTCGCCGAGCAGGTCGATCAGTTCCTCGGCGGTGCGCACCGGGCCACGGCCGGGGCGGATCGCCTCGACCAGGGCACAGTTGCGCACCAGCGTGGACACGTCGAGGGACATCAGGGCCGGATCGCCGTACCGCTCCTCGGCGAACACCCGGCCGGTCGCGCCGTCGAGCAGCACCGCCTGGTCGGCCGTGCGCAGCGAGCCGTAGGCGCCGAGCACGATGCGCCCGTCCCGGCCGGGGTCGGGCGCGGCGTCGGGCGCGAAGGTGATCAGCGCCGCCCGGCGGGGCAGGCCGACCTCGGCCAGGAAGCGCCGGGTGGGCTCGTGGGCGATCCGGGGCAGGTCGCATCGGAGCACCTCGTCGGGCCCGAACCACTCCTCGACGTCGCGCCGGGTGATCGCGATCCGCAACGCGTCAGCCATACAGCAGTCCTCCCGCCTCGTCGTCGAACACGTTCGGCCAGTACGCGGCCGGCCCGCGGACCGCGATCGGGTCCACGGTGCCCAGCACGGCGGTCAGGATCGCGGCCAAGCCGTCGTAGTCGTGGGTGATCGCGAACTCGCGGTCGTACGCCCGCACCCGCGCGATCAGCCACTGGGCGAAGGCGAGCGTGGACAGGTCCGCGGCGATCGGGAACAGTTCCGGTTCGTCGTCGCGATACCAGCCGTGCACCCGGCCGTCGTCGGCGTCCAGAAGCAGGTCGACGCGCGAGCCGACCACGTCCACGCCGCCGAGCCGCACCAGCCGCGCCGCGTTCGGCGGATCCCGATAGCCGTGGGGGTCGAAGGCATCGAGCGCCGCGACCGACAGCGGGCGATCCGGGTCCGGGCGCACCGGCGACGCGTCGACCAACCCGACGTCGCGGAGAAAGCGCCGGGACGGCGCGTGGGAGTCGAGCACGTCGGGGATGTTCCCCGAGGGGATCCGCACCACCCGCTCCGGCCCGAGGTCGGTGGCCAACCTCTCGTGCGTGAGCCCGAGCCGCAGCCCGCCTCGACCCGGCCCGGGCGCGTGCAGCAGCGGCCACACCAGCAGCGCCGCCCGCCAGAAGGCACACACGTCGGGATCGCTCGCCAGGACCCCGGGCTCGTACTCACGCACCCGCCCGAGCGCCGCACGCGCCGCTCGCTCCGGATCCCACGGCCCTCCGGCATGGGTGCGCAACGCCCGGACCTCGCCCAGCAGTCGCCCGAACGTGTCCAGGCCGCCGGCCAACAGCTCCGAGTCGCCCAGGTGCGAGTACACCCGCCCGGTCGCCGGGTCGAGCAGGATCACCCTCGGGGCGAGCCACCCGAATTCGCCCAGCACGAGCATCCCGTCACCGTGCTCGCGCGGCTCGGGATACAGCCGCAGCAGCGCGGCCTCGGCGACGGGGCCGAACCCGCGCACGAACGCCGCCGCGTCCGTGCGCGCACCGTCCCGCATCGCCCCGGCTCCCCCGTCGCCGATCGTCCTCGACCGCGTCGGATCAGAGCTTCATCGGCTGCGGCGTGTCGCGCCGGGCCGGGTCCGGGCCCTCGTACTCGCGCAGCGTCTCGTAGCGCGTGTTGCGCTCCACCGGGCGAAAGCCCGCGTCCCGGATCAGTTCGAGCAGGTCGTCGCGGGTCATCTTGTTCGGCGTGCCGAAGTCGTCGGCGTCGTGGGTGATCTTGTACTCCACCACCGAGCCGTCGAGGTCGTCCGCGCCGTGGTTGAGCGCGAGTTGCGCGGTGGCCAGGCCGTGCATCACCCAGAAGCACTTCACGTGCGGGACGTTGTCGAACATCAGCCGCGAGACCGCGAACACCTTCAGCGCCTCGGCGCCGGTGGCCATCGTGGTCCGGGCCTGGAGCCGGTTGCGGACGATGCCGTCCTTGCTGTCGTGGAAGTCGTGCTGGTAGCGCAGCGGGATGAAGACCTGGAACCCGCCGGTCTCGTCCTGGAGTTCGCGCAGCCGGATCACGTGGTCGACCCGGTGCCTCGGCTCCTCGATGTGGCCGTAGAGCATCGTGCAGGGGGTCTTGAGGCCCTTCGAGTGGGCGAGTCGGTGGATCCGCGACCAGTCCTCCCAGTGGGTGTCGTGGTCGACGATGTGCTGCCGGACCTCCCAGTCGAAGATCTCCGCGCCGCCGCCGGTCAGCGACTCCAGGCCCGCGTCCATCAGCTCGTCGAGGATGTCCGAGGCGGACAGGCCGGAGATCTTCTCGAACCAGTGGATCTCGGTCGCGGTGAACGCCTTGAGCGCGACGTTCGGCAGCACCTCCTTGAGCGCGCTGAGCGACCTCGGGTAGTAGCGCCACGGCAGGGTCGGGTGCAGGCCGTTGACGATGTGCAGTTCGGTGATCCCGTCCGGCTCCATCTCCTTCGCGAGCCGCACGGCCTCCTCGATGCGCATCGTGTACGCGTCCTTTTCGCCCGGCTTGCGCTGGAACGAGCAGTAGGCGCACGACGCGTTGCACACGTTGGTCATGTTGAGGTGGCGGTTGACGTTGAAGTGCACCTTGTCGGCGTTCTTCACCGTGCGCACGTGGTGCGCGAGCCCGCCGAGCCACGCCAGGTCGTCGCTCGCGTAGAGCGCGATGCCGTCCTCACGGCTCAGGCGCTCCCCGGCGAAAACCTTGTCCTCGATCTCCCTGCGCAGGCCCGCGTCCATGCGTGAGTACTCCCTCTTGGTCTTCTTGTCCGCCGCTGCGCGGCTTGTACGAGGTTACGCCCGGCACCGGAGGTGCCCACTCAGGCCATCACCTCGGCGTAGAGCGCGGGGTCGACGTTGCCGCCGCTGACCACGGCGACGTGTTCGCGTCCGGCCGGGAGCACGTCCTTGCGGAAGAGGTAGCCCGCGGTGGCCACCGCGCCGGCGGGTTCGGCGACCAGGCGGGCGCGCAGGCCCAGGAAGCGCATCGCCTCGCGGATCTGGTCCTCGGTGACGGTGACGATGTCGTCCACGTACGCCTGGATGTGCACGAACGGCAGCACGCCGACGGACGTGGTGCGCAGGCCGTCGGCGATGGTGCGGTAGGTCTGCGTGGTGGACCACGTGGTGCGCACGCCGGTACGGAAGGACTCGGCGGCGTCGGCGGCCAGTTCGGGCTCGACGCCGATCACCTTGGTGTGCGGGCTGGTCAGCTTGACCGCGGCGGCGATGCCGGAGATCAGGCCGCCGCCGCTGACCGGGACGAGCACGGTGTCGACGGTGGGCAGGTCCTCGGTGATCTCCAGGCCGGTGGTGCCCTGGCCGGCGATGATCCGCGCGTCGTCGTAGGGCGGTACGAACGCGTAGCCGTGCTCCTCGGCCAGCTCCCCGGCGGCGGTGTCGCGCCGCTCCGGGGTGACGATCACCACCTCGGCGCCCAGCGCGTGGGTGGCGTCGATCTTGACCTGCGGGGTGGTGTCCGGCATCACGATCACCGCCTTGGCGCCGAACAGGCGGGCCGCGTAGGCCACCGCCTGCGCGTGGTTGCCGCTGGAGTGTGCGACGACCCCGCGCGAGCGTTCGGCGTCGGTCAGCGCCGCGATCGCGTTGTACGCGCCGCGGATCTTGAACGCGCCGATCGGCTGCAGGCTCTCCGGCTTGAGCCACAGCGGCCGGTCGGCGTCGCCGTGCAGGGACGGCAGCAGGGGGGTGCGTACGGCCGTGCCCGCGATGCGCTTCCGTGCGGCCCGGAGGTCTTCGAGTGTCACCGGATTCGTCATGTCCGCCACTCTACGAGGGCACGTCGACGACCACTCGGACGCCGGTCGGGGTGCGCCTATTCGCTGGGTTCGGGCAGTTCGGCGGCGCGGTACTCCCATTTGGTGGAGAGCACCACGGTGGTTCGGGTGCGGGCCACGCCGCGCGTGCCGGACAGGCGCCGGACCACGTTCTCCAGGCCCTCCATGTCCGAGACCCGGACCTTGAGCATGAAGGAGTCGTCGCCGGCGATGAACCAGCAGTCCTCGATCTCGTCCAGGTCGCGCAGTCGGCGGCTGACGTCGTCGTGGTCGGCCGCGTCGGAGAGCTGGATCCCGATCAGCGCGGTCACGCCCAGGCCGAGCGAGACCGGGTCGACCGAGGCGCGGTAGCCGGTGATCACGCCGGCTTGTTCGAGGCGGTTGATGCGATCGGTGACGCTCGGTCCGGACAGGCCCACCAGTCGGCCCAGTTCGGCGTACGAGGCCCGTCCGTTGCCGCGCAGCGCCTGGATCAGCTTGCGGTCGACGGCATCCATGTCCGTTTCCTCCAGGTATTCGATGGTGTCCACCGGGGGTCCGCCAGGGGACTACGACATGACGCAGGCACAAACCCCCGTCATGCCTGTAATTCATTGGACGCCTTCGATTCTAACCCTTAGAATCAAAGGCATCAGAAGCCACAAGCCTCTGATGACGATTCGTTGGGAGACGACACCGTGTACACCCTGGAGATGGCCCGCGCCCATATGCAGGAACTGCATGAGATCGCGGAACGCTCACGAGCCACCCAGCCGTCGAGCACGCTCAAGCGTGTGAAGCGTCTGGTCGGCCGCCGCAAGACCGGTCGCTGATCACCTCGGCAGATCCGGCACGACCCGCCAAGGCTCCCGTTCTCACGGGGGCCTTTTTGGTTGTGGGAAGAGCTGTGGATGTCGGAAGAGCCGTGGTTGCGGGGTCGGGCTCATCCGGTCGCCTCGCGTCTGGCGCCGCCGAGTTCGCCGTCCCAGCGCCGGTACAGGTCGTGGTGGACGCCGAGCACGTCCAGCACCTTGCCCGCGACGAAGTCGACCAGGCGCTGGACGTCCTGCGCACCCGCGTAGAAGGCCGGCGAGGCCGGCAGGATCACCGCGCCGGCGTCGTCGAGGCGGACCAGGTGGCGCAGCGTGGTACCGGTCAGCGGGGTCTCACGCGGCACCACCACGAGCGGACGGCGCTCCTTGAGCGTGACGTCGGCGGCGCGCTGGAGCAGGTCCTTGGACAGGCCGATGGCGATGCCCGCGACCGAGGCGGTGCTGGCCGGGACCACGACCATGCCCTTGGCCGGGTACGAACCGCTCGCCGGTCCCGCGCCCAAGTCGCCGGCCGACCAGTAGCGGACCCGGTCGAGCGCGGCCTCGTCGAGCTTGGTCCACGCGGTGAGATCGTCGCGCCAGTGCGCGTCCCGGAACGCGATGCCGGTCTCGTCGAGCAGGGTCAACCGGGCGGCCCGGCTGACCACGAGGTCCACCGCCTCCCCGGCGTCGAGCAGCGCGCGCAGCACCGCGGCGGCGTACGGCGTACCCGAGGCTCCCGACACACCGACGAGCCACGGACGTCGTTCTCCCCTATTGCTGTGCTCCGCGTCCATGCCCCCATTGTCGCGTCGCGGGGTCGGCGACTCCCGCAGGGGAGGGGTGTGGCTCGCGCCGTTCGGCCCCGACGCGCCACCCGTGGCGCAATCGGGTGGACAACGCTGCCTACCATGCGGGTAGGCATCCTTCGTGATGCCATCGATCGTTCCTCGACCGGGAGTTCAACTGTGCGTCCGATCCGGATATCCGCCGCGGCCCTGACCGTTCCGCTTGTCCTGCTCGCCGCCGGTTGTGGCGAGTCGTCCTCGGAAGACCCCTTCGAGTCCGTTGCCGCCGGCGGCAACGCCCTCGATCCGAAGGGTCCCTCGAACGAGGGCCTGAGCGTGGAAGCGTTGTCCAAGCAGGCCGAGAACGGCTACAAGGACCTCACGAACCTGCACATCGAGGGAACCGGGAAGATCTACGACGCGCCGGTCGGCGTGGACCTGCGCATCGGTACCGAGAACCGGGCCGAGGGCAAGGTGACCATCCAGGGCAAGGCGCTCGACCTGATCGCGGTCGACAAGGCGTTCTACGTCCGGCTCGCGCCCGGCACCATCCAGACCGTCGTCGACCTGGGCAAGCGGGCCGAGGCGGCATCCCCGTCCGGCAAGTCGGGTTCCTCCTCCCGTGGCGACAAGGACCTGGGGGGACAATTCGACACGATGTTCACCGAGGCCGCCAAGCTCGTCGAGGGCAAATATGTCAAGTTCGGCGACACCGACGCGAGCAAGTTCGGCCAGGACCTGCTGAAGGGCGGCGGCACTCCGTCGCTCGACAACCTCTTCGGCTCGAAGCCGGGCTCCGGTTCGCTGTTCGGCTCGGACTCCGATTCGGATTCCGACTCGTCCGACCCGACCGACAAGCCCAAGCTGACCAAGGGCCCGATCACCGACATCAACGGGGTCAAGACGATCCCGCTGATCGCGAAGGACGCGGACGGCGCGGTCACCACGATCTACGTGGCGGCCAACGGCACGCCGTTCCCGGTGCGGGTGACCGCCGACGACAAGGGCGACGGCACCAACGAGGTGACCGTCGACCTCAAGTACTCCAAGCTCTCCGGCGGCGTCTCGCCCAAGGCGCCCCCGGCCGGTGAGACGATCGACCTGAACGGCCTGCTGAAGTCCTTCGGCGGTGGCCTGTTCGGCGACGACAAGGCCGCCTGAACCCCGGCCCGTTCGATCCCGCGCGATCCCGGCGCGAACGCACTTCCTCGGCCGTCCCGCATCGTGCGGGGCGGCCGAGTCGCGTTCGGGGTCGGGAGTCGTACGCCGGCGCCCGTATGCCGGGCACAGGTGCGCGGGAATCGGCCGGATCGAAGGTCCACGATTCGATGGTCCGGCGGCCGATATTTGATCTCCATTCGCGATCTTGGCCGCCGGTCCATTTGCCTTCACCCGGTCGGGTGCTAATCGCTCGGCGCTCTCGCATGATCTTGCCGGAGTGGTTGACATTCGCCCTCCGACCTCACCATGCTGACAAGCGCGGCCGAATGTTCATGGGTCGGACGCAGGGGCGAGCCGCTCGAGTCGAGCCGCGAAATGTCCGGCAAAATCGAGGAAAGAAGAATCGCCGGTGCCGAATACGAACGTCGAAGAGACCGTTTTCGATCGCCTGGGGGATCTGCCGCAGGTCGCCGCTCTCGTCGACTGGACACTGCTCGAACTCGACAAGAAATCGGATTCGATCCACCTTTCCTTCACCGCACTGCCCGAGTTCACCAACCCGGCCGGCAACGTGCACGGTGGATTCATTGTCGCCATGCTCGACGAGTGCATGGGCTCGGCCATCGTCGGCCTCACCGATGCGGAATTCATGCCGGTTACCGTCTCCATGTCCACCGACTTCGTGAAACCGATTTCCGTGGGCCGGATCCTGGGTACGGGACAGATCACCTCGCGGGGCAACAGCTCGGCCTTTCTGGAGGCGAGGCTGACCGATACGGAAGGCCGGATCCTGGCCCGGGCGATCGGCACCTACCGGCTGCTCCCCTTCCCGAAGCCGCCGACGAAAACCCATTAGTTCCCGTCTTCGTTCCCGTCTCCTTTTCCGTTTCCCTTCCCGCTCTCGGTTCCCGCTCTCGGTTCCGCTTTTCGTCATCGCTCTCGCACCGCGGTCGAACCCCACCTCGGCCGGATTGTCGCCACCACCGTCCGCCGGCACGCCGGAACGAATGGAGCACCGATCATGAGCAACTTCGACGACCTGCTTGCCGCCACGGAAGAGGACTACAAAGCCTCGATCGAAAAGAACGGGCTGATCGAGCTCGTGCTCGGGGGCGGGATGAAACGCGAACATTACGTGAGCTACCTGCGTGAGACGTACCACATGGTGCGACACACTTCACGGATGTTGTCCCTGGCCGGCGCGCGGCTCGGCGACGACTACCGGGACTTGCGCGACTGGTTCTTCGAGCAGGTCCAGGAAGAGAACAATCACGACCAATTCTGTATGAACGACTTGCGGAACCTCGGCGAGGACGTGGCGCAGGTGCTCGCCGTGCCGCCGAAACCCGGGTCCTGGGGACTGGTCTCGCAGAACTACTACATGGCCACGTACGGCAACCCCGTGGGCATCCTCGGCGTGGCCAGTCTGACCGAGGGCCTCGGCGCGGAACTGGGCAAGGCCATGGCACAGGTGCTCCGGGACCGGTACGGCCTCGAACGTAATCAGGTGACATTCATCAAGAGCCACGGCGGATTCGACGCCAAGCACATCGAAGACGTGAAGCGCGCGGTGAACGAGTTGTTGGTGAAGGATTCCGACATGGCCGACGTCATCCAGGGAAGGAGGATGACGATCCACTACTACAGTCGGATGTTCGACGATGTGCTGACCACTCCCATCGCGTCCTAGAGTCGAGGATTCGACGGGATGAGGAGCACACGGGAAGAGCGGCGGCCCGAGGAAGACGGAATTCCGACCGACCATGCGATGGCGACCTCACCGGTGGCGTTCGTGGCCGCACCGAAGGACGAATCCGTCCTGGCCGAGGTGCGGAAGTACCAGACCTGCATGATCACCGACACCCAGGAACGCGAAGAATATCGCGAATTCCTGGAGAAGGCGCTCAAGCCGCTCGGCATCTACCGGGATAAATTCCTTCCCGGCGTGGCGTCGAGTTGTTACAAGGTCACCTTCGACGGCCGCATGGCGGCCATCTTCAGGTTGACCCCGGCCGCGCCGGACTCGATCTATCACGAGGTGATACCGGGAGCCGCGGGCCGGCGGGTCATCGAGGTCAACAATGTCGCGATCGAACATTCCTTCAAGGGCGACCTCCTGCTCGGCATCATCATGCGCAACTGTGCGCTGCTTTCCCATGCCAAGGGCTTCGACTACGTCGCCGGGCTGATTCGGCACGAAATCCTGCCCATGTTCGTGGACTTCGGGACGATTCCGGTGCGTCACGCGCCCCTGCATCTCCTGGGCGACGAGACCATCTGCGACTACGTCACCTACTTCATGACCGACCGGAAAGAACACGTCGATTATGCGGTCTCCCGGAGCTACCACTATTTCCATCGGAAGGTCACCATGAAGAGAATCGCCGCCGACGTGGCCGAATCGACGTTGTGCCCGACCGATGCGCTCGGAGGCTGACGCCGTGCGCGAAGGCGAGCGGAAACCGCCGCCCCCGGCCCGGCTCACCGCGATGATCGTGCAGGTGCTGGCCGGAAAGGCGGTCCACGCGGCGGCCGAGTTGGGCATCCCCGACCTGCTCGCAGGGGGGCCGCGGAGCAGTGCCGAGTTGGCCGAACGCATCGGCGCGCACGGTCCGTCCCTGCACCGCCTGCTGCTGGCCCTGGCCGGGGTGGGGGTGCTGACCCCGGTCGGCGCGGACCGCTTCGAGCTGGCCGAGCTGGGGCAACCGCTGCGCACCGACGCGCCGGACTCGATCCGCGGGCTGATGCGGATGATGTGCGGCCCCGAAGTCTGGCGCAGTTGGGGCGAGTTGGTCGCCGGCGTGCGTACCGGCGAGCCGCCGTGGGAGCTGGCCCACGGCATGGGGTGGACCGAGTACTACGCGGCCCATCCCGACGCCGCCGAGACGTTCAACCTGGCCATGGCCGAGCACACCCGCGACGTGGCGCCCGAGGCGATCGCCGCCGCGGACCTGGGGCGGTTTCGTACCGTGGCCGACCTCGGCGGCGGCGACGGTACCCTCGTCGCGCACGTGTTGCGGGCCCATCCCGAGGTCGAGGGTGTGGTGTTCGACGTGCCCACCGGTCTGGCCGCCACCGCCGACACGCTCGCCGCCGCCGGGGTGGCGGCCCGGGCGCGGGTGGTGAGCGGGGACTTCTTCGACGCGGTGCCCTCGGGCTGCGACGCCTATCTGCTCAAGCAGATCCTGCACGACTGGGACGACAAGGAAGCCGGCGCCATCCTGCGCAACATCCGCGCGGTGATCCCCCCGGCGGGCCGGGTGTTCCTGCTGGAGCGCGCGCTGCCCGAGACGGTCACCCCCGGCAGCCGGTCCGAGGCCGCCGCGCTCCTGCTGGACCTGCACATGCTGGTCGCCACCGGTGGTCGCGAGCGTACCGAGGAGGAGTTTCGGCGCCTGTTGCACACCACGGGCTTCGCGACGACCCGGATCACCACACTCCCCCGCTTCGACTTCCGGGTGATCGAAGCGACTCCGGCCCGAGACTGAGAAGGGGGACCGATCATGTCCCGCACGACCGACCCGACCGGGCTCGACGGCGGCTCCGTCGACGGCAGGCTTGTCGACGGCAGGCTTGTCGACGGTGCCACGATCCTGGCCAACGCCCGGGCCGTGGCCCCGGTGCTGCGCGAGGAGGCCGACGCGAACGAGCGGGGGCGCCGGCTCACCCCGCGGGCCGTCGACGCGCTGCGCTCGACCGGGGTGTTCCGCATGCCGATGCCCCGGGTCTGGGGCGGGCCCGAGGTGGACATCCGTACCCAGACCCGGATCGTGGAGGAGTTGTCCGCGGCCGACGGGGCGGCCGGGTGGTGCGCCATGATCGGCTCGGACGGCGGCTACTACAGCTCCGCGCTGGACGACGCCGTGGGCCGCAAGCTCTACCCCGACCTGGACACGATCACCGCGGGCTGGATCGTGCCGGCCGGTCGGCTCCACCGCGTCGACGGCGGCTATCGCCTGACCGGCCGCTGGCAGTTCGGCAGCGGCTGCACCCACGCCGACGTGATCATCGGCGGCGCGATCGTGTACGAGAACGGCGCTCCCGCGCACACCGACGACGGCCGGCCCGAGGCCCGGGTCGCCCTGCTGCGCGCCGAGCAGTTCGAGATCCTGGACACCTGGTACACCACCGGCCTGGCAGGCAGCGGCAGCCACGACTACCGGATCGACGACGTCTTCGTCCCGGCCGAGCAGACCTTCCGCTTCCGCGACCTGCGCGAACGCCGCCGCGAGGGGGTCCTGTACGCCTGGCCCGGCATGTTCTTCGCCAACCTCCCCGGGGTGCCGCTCGGCATCGCCCGGGCGGCGCTCGAGGCGGCCGAGGACCTGCTGGCCGACAAGATCGCGGTGCCCGAGATGCGCCCGGCCCGGGAGGACCCCCGGGTCCGGACCGGCATCGCCCAGGCGCACGCCATGGTCGGCGCGGCGCGCAGCCACCTGTACGACGTACTGGGCGAGCTGTGGTCGGCGCTGGAGCAGGGCACCGAACCGTCCTTGCGGCTGCGCGCGGCCCTGGTCGGCGGCTACATGCACACCATCCGGACCTGCCGCGACGCCGCCGGCGTGTTGTCCGACGTGGTCGGCAGCGCCTCGATCTACCGTGGTTGCCCGATCGAGCGCCACACGCGCGACCTCACCACGATCAGCCGGCACCTGATGGGCCAGCCCAAGATCATGGAGATGGCGGGCGCGATGTGGCTGGGCGTCGAGCGGGCCCTGACCAGGAACCCCCTGGCGGCCGAGGGGTTGATCTGACCGTGGACCCGACCACCGATCCGACCACGAAGGGACTGTCGTGACGTCGTTCCCGCTCTACTCCACCCCGGTGTCCACCGACACCTGGAACGTGCCGATGGCCGGGTCCGCCCGCTTCTCCTGGGAATACGACGGGGGTCGGGAGCGGCTGCTCGCGTTGTACCAAAAGGGCAAGGACAAGCAGTGGGACGCCCGGGACCGGATCGACTGGGACCTGGAGATCGACCCGATCAACGTGGCCGGCCTGCCCGACGAGTTCAACCCGCTGCACGGCTCCGACCTGTGGGGCCGGATGTCGCAGCGCGACCGCGACGAGGTGGACCGGCACCAGGGCTCCTGGCTGTTCAGCCAGTTCCTGCACGGCGAGCAGGGGGCGCTGACCGTCTCCGCGCGGATCGTGCAGTCGGTCCCGGACATGGACTCCAAGTTCTACGCCGCGACGCAGACCATGGACGAGGCGCGGCACGTGGAGCTGTTCGCCCGGTTCGTGCACGAGAAGATCGGCATGTACTACCCGGTCAACCAGGACCTGGCCAAGCTGCTGGCCGAGTCGCTGGAGGACAGCCGCTGGGACCTGCCCTACCTCGGCATGCAGGTACTGATCGAGGGCCTGGCACTCGCGGCCTTCGGCCTGTACCGGGACCTGGCCACCGCGCCGCTGGTCAAGCATCTGCTCGCCTACGTGATGCAGGACGAGGCCCGGCACGTGGCGTTCGGCCGCCTCGCGCTCAAGGACTACTACCGCGAACTGACCGACCGCGAGCGGGCCGAGCGTGAGGAGTTCGTGATCGAGGGCAGCCTGCTGATGCGCGACCGCTTCACCGGCCGCGAGGTGTTCGAAACGCTGGACATGCCGGTCGACGAGTGCATGGAGTGCGTCGAGTCGTCGGAGATGTTCCACCTCTACCGCTCGCACCTGTTCAGCCGCATCGTGCCGGTGGTCCGCGACATCGGCCTGTGGGGCGACGGCGTCCGCTCCGCCTACGAATCCATGGGCGTCCTGGACCACGCCAAGTCCGACCTCCTGGCCCTGATGCGCCAGGACGAGGAAATCGCCGACCAGTACGACGCGGCCCGAGCCGCCACCGACCTCGCCACCCGCAAGGCAGAGATCGACGCGGCAATGGACCTGGGCGCGGAATAGCGGCGATCGTATGCTCCGTCATCTACATGCGATCCGGATCGACCCCGGCGACCGACCGGGCGATGGGCGTGCGCGACAGCAAACTCCCGGCGTCCCCTGTCATCCCACTGCGCGCCCGGGCGTGGGCGGCCCTGGTCGGTCGCGGAGCTTCGCGAATAGCCGGCTGTCCGGAGGACTTCACGTGGACGCCATACGGCGGAGCTCCGTGACGTGGGCGTCTGTGATTGCTTCGGGAAACCGACCGGTGGCTTCCCTTTCACCTTGTGCATTTTCGGTCGGTGTTTCAGACTTCCCGTGCCGCCGCCAGCGCTGCCTCGTAGTAATGCGGGAGTTCTTCTCTTCGGCCGAAGACTTCCACCGGAAAGGCGTATCGGTAGGTGGTGACGAATTGCCCGGCGAGCGCGAGCCGCACGTGTGGGATGTATGATTCCGCCGCTGATTCGAAGAGGTAGATCCAGGCGGCCGGGCACGGCGATGCTTCGCTGTTCGGTTCGCGCCGGACACGCAGCGTACGTAGGACGTCGGGCTCTGCTTCGGCGGCGGCGGCAGCGAATTCATCCGCGATCTCCCCACCTCCGTCCATGGAGAACGAGTAAAGGAGGTCGGGTTCGCTCGGCAAAAGATCGAGAGTCTGCATCCTCGCATCTTCCGGATCGTCGAGGAGACTGCGCAGAACGCGGGCCTCGGAATGCGTGACGCCCACTCCCTCGTGCTCCAACGAGCCGAAGATCGTATCCTCCAGATATTCGAATTCACCCGCGCCGAGGTCGTTCCACAGCGAGTTCAAGGTGTCGTCCTGCAGCCGCCCGGCCATCCTGCGGAGAAAAAGAATCGCCGAATCGGTGTAGTGTTCCGGAATCAAGGACACTCCTCGGAGCAGGTTTTCATGGTGACCACGGGTTTCCGAAGGCGTCGGTCTGCTCGCCGGCCTGGTTGGCATAGCTGTCGACCTGTTGCCCCTTCTTGATCCCCGTATAGTGCCATGTCTCGTGTTCGCGATCCCAGCGGGGCGTGCTGCTCGGGGGAGCCCAGGAAGGCCGCGGGTTGGGGGACGACGGGTTGCGGTGGACGCCTTCCCCGGAAAGCGGGTAGGCCGTTCTGATCTCGCCGTTTTCCATGACGGTAACGGACATTGTCACGTTGTCCCGGGTTCCTATGTACTCCCATGCCAGGACACGGTTTCCGGCCGGGTCGTTCGTCCATTTCGGTCCCGTGGTAGGGCTACTGTTTCGTACGAGATCGAGGACGTGCCGCTCCACGTCCGGGTCCGTCCATCGTTGCGGGAATTCGGTTTTGGTCGGTATTCCGGTGCCGTATCGATGGCCGCCGTTCTTCCCGCCCTCACTCTCGAGAATGTGCCGCCTCGATGCCTCCGTGTATTGAATATCCTCCGGTCGGTAAGGCGGCGGGGTCCCTGGTGGCGGCGGTGGTGGCGGAGGAGGCCGCCGGTTGCCTCCGCTGCCGGATCCCGATCCTCCCGTCTGTGTCGCGGGTGTCGACGAAGGTCGAGATCCGGGATTGGCGGTGCCGGACTTTCCCGGACCGGAACCTCCCGATGATTGCGGAGGTTTTCCCTGACCGCCGGATGGATTCTTGGTACCGGACGTCGGGCCGGTGGGGGTTTTGCGGAGGTTGTCGGCCTGGGTGGTGTCGGTGGCGGTGGTGCGTCGGGTGTTGTTGCGGAGGCCGGTGCCGGTTTTGGTGATCAGGGCGGGGGCGTTTGCCGTGCCGCGTTGGTGGGTGGTGACGACGGTTTCGTATTGGGGCTTGAGTTTGGCGCTGTAGGGATCGTTGCCGAAGGGGTTGGTGCCGGCGGTTTCCTTTTGCAGGGAGTTCCGGGCGTCGACGATGCGTTTGCTTGCGGCGTCCATGCGGGTGGCGGCGGTTTCCAGGGATTGCGGGGTGGTGACCGTCTTGCCGCCGGGAGCCGCGGGGGCCGGTGGGCGCCAGGGTGGTTTGGAACTGCTCGCGATGGTGGGCATGTACGGCGTCGAGGACGTGCCGGACGCACCAGGGGTGCCGTTGGGCGCGGAGGTGAAGGGATTGCCGGGTTTGGGTGGAGAGGGCTGGTCGGGTGGGTCGAACCTGGGGCCCTCGGTGTCCTTGGCGGGCGGGGCGCCCGGTGGGTTCGTGCCTTTGGGAGGCTGTCCGGTTCCCGGCTGCCCTTTGGGGGGTTGCCCGCCCGGGGCTTCGGGTTTGGTGAGGCCGGGTGCGTCGGGCTTGGTGGGCGGGGCCGGGGGTTTCGGTGGCGGCTTCGGGGGCATCAGCGATCACCGTTCGGGTTCAGGACCGAGGTGATCTTCGACTGGGGGGCCATCGTCGGGCCGCCGGATCCGGCGGGGTCGGTCGCAGGTGGGGATGCCGGTGGCGCGGGCTCCATGTCGCTCTCGTTCAACCGGGTGCTCTCGTGGGTGAGCCCCTCCAGGCCGCCGAGGTCGTGAGCGGTGCGCAGCAGGCCCGCGACCTTGGCGGCCATGGCGTCGAAGCGGGAGGTGAGCGCGGTACGGGCGCTGGAGACCTCGTAGGTGTCGCCGATCGGGCGGTCGGGGGGAAGCCGGCCCTCGGCGCGCAACATGGTGATCTTGTCGCGCAGCGTGCGCAGTTGCTCCCCGGCCTCGTTCTGGGCGTTGCGGACCTCGGTGGCGGAGTCCCGGAAGCCGGTGACCAGTTTCTTGGACGCGTTGAACACCGCGACCAGGTGGCTGCCGGAGACCTGGCCCCAGTAGCTCGCGAAGGCGTCGGCCGCCGGGCCGCTGTTGTCGCCCATCACGTCGGTGGCCGCCGCGTCCGCGTCCATTCGTGCCGTGTCGACTTCGCTCGCGTAGTTGTTGTAGGCGTCGGCCAGGCGGTCCAAGGCGTCCGCGTCGATGGCGGGCCACGCAACCCCGGTCCAACTCAGTGCCTCCGCCAAGTCGGCGGGCACGGTCGATCCCACGCGTCCCCCTCGCGTCGTCCGTCGATTACACACGGATCGAGGGCGTGTGACCTGCCGCTCGGCTCGATCCGTGCGCGTGCAACCGCGAGACATAACCATATTGAATGGTTGGATGCTTTGGGCGACGAAACAATCACGATGCGCTCAAGGGATGCCATGCCGCCGGGAAGTGCGCGCGAATCGTGCGGATTTACCGAACTCGTCGCACCACGAACACCGTTGCATGCCGAGTACGAGTCGGCGCGGGGATCGAACGGGCCGAGACGGGGCGGGCCCCTCCGTCCCCGTTCTTTGGAGGGGCCCGCCGGGTGTGGGTCAGCGGGCGCCGCGGATCAGGCGGCCCGGGCGGGCGCCGGTGTCTTGGCCGTTGCGGCGGGTCACCTCGCCGGCGACGATCGTGGCTACGTAGCCCGTGGCCTTTTGGAGCATGCGCCCGCCGCCGGCCGGGAGGTCGTGGACCATGCGGGGGCGGTGCAGGGTGAGGGTGTCCGGGTCGATCACGTTCAGGTCGGCGCGTTTGCCCTCGGCGATCACGCCCCGGTCGGTCAGGCCGTACAGCGCGGCGGTGTCCATCGTCTGCTTGCGGATCAGGAACTCCAGCGGCAGCCGCTCGCCGCGGATGCGGTCCCGGGCCCAGTGGGTGAGCAGGAACGTGGGCTGGGACGCGTCGCAGATCATCGAGCAGTGCGCGCCGCCGTCGGCCAGGCCGAACACGCTCGCCGGGTGGGTCAACATCTCCCGGATCGCCTCGTGGTCGCCGTCGGAGTAGTTGAACATCGGCACCATCAGCGTGGTCCGCGCGTCGTCGGCCAGTTGCAGGTCGTACAGCGTCGCCAACGGCTCCTCGCCGCGGGCCCGCGCGATCGCGACCACGGTGCGGTCCGGCAGCGGCTCGTAGTCCGGGACCGGGTCCATCGGATACATCCGGTCCAGCATGTACTGCATCGCCAGGTTGACCGAGTCGCCGGGGATGTTCGGGTCGCTCGGCAGGTCCGTTTCGGCCAGGATCGCCGCCTTGACCTCGGGCCGAGCCAGTTCGGCCGCGAACGCCGCGTCGTCCAGCTCGCCCGCCAGGCGGCGGTCGTCCAGCGCCCGGAAGGTCGGTCGTTTGCTGAACGCGTTGCGCGTGCCGAACCCGGTCAGCATCCCGAACGGGCGCCCCGCGATCTGCGGATGCAGTTGCGCGCCCGCCTCGTTCGCCGCCTGTGACTCGGCCATCAGCTCGCGCCACAACTGCGGCGCAGCGTTCACCTGGAGCAGCGCGAACGACACCGGCATGCCGATCTCGGCGGCGAGTCGGCGCATCCAGGCCACCTCGGAGGCGGGCTTGACGATGTCCTCGCCGGACGAGCCGGTCGGCGCCAGTTCGAACACGGCCCGCCCGCCCGCGGCCATCGCCCGGCCCAGGCCGAAGAGTTCGTCCTCCGTGGCGAAGGTGCCCGGCACCGGTTCGCCGCCCATCGCCTTGTGCGCGACGGTGCGCGAGGTGGAAAAGCCCAGCGCGCCGGCCTCGATCGCCTCGGTGACGATCGCCGCCATCGCGGCGATGTCCTCGGCCGTGGCCGGCTCGTTGCGCGCGCCCCGCTCGCCCATCGCGTACGCCCGGACCGCGCCGTGCGCGACCTGGACGCCGATGTCGGCGGCGAAGGTACGCCGCTCCAGCACGTCCAGGTATTCGGGGAAGGTCTCCCAGCCCCACGTCATGCCCTCGGCCAGCGCGGTGCCGGGGATGTCCTCGACGCCCTCCATCAACCGGATCAGCCAGTCCTCGCGACCCGGCCGCACCGGGGCGAAGCCGACCCCGCAGTTCCCGGACACCACCGTGGTCACCCCGTGCGAGGTGGACGGGTCGAGCACCTCGTCCCAGGTGGCCTGGCCGTCGTAGTGGGTGTGGATGTCCACGAAGCCCGGCGTGACCAGCCGGCCGGCCGCGTCGATCGTCTCGGTCGCGGCGCCGTCCAGGGCCGGATCGGGGCCGTCGTACCGACGCACCGCGACGATCAGTCCGTCCCGGATCCCGATGTCGCCGGCGAACCGATCCGCGCCGGTGCCGTCGACGATCGTGGCGTTGACGATCTTGAGGTCGTAGACGGGGGTCCCGACGTCGTGCACAGGAGTTTCGAGGTCGTTCACAGCAGCCTCCCCGGTAAGGTGGCCAGACCGTACGGCTGCGCATTGTGCGAGTCAAGATGCGCACTATGCGAAAAGATCACGGATTCCATCCGGTATGGTCCCGCCATGGCCCCACGCCCCTCGCCACAGACCGACCGACTCGTCTCGCTGATCGACGCGATCGCCGAACGGCCCGCCGAGGGGCTGACCCTGTCCGAGATCGCCCGGCACCTCGCGGTGACGCCCGCGACCTGCCATCCGATGCTGGCGAGCCTGACCTCACTGGGCTGGCTGATCCGCCACCCCACCCGGCGCACCTACCGGCTCGGCCCGGCCCTGGTCGCGGTCGGGCGCGCCGCCGCGCGCGGACTCGGCGTGCTCGACGTGGCCCGGCCGGTGATGCGCCGGCTGCGCGACGAGACCGGACTGACCTGCTTCGCGATGACCCCGGGGGAGCGGCACGTGGCCATCGCGGAGGTGGTGCGCGCACCGGGCGCGGAACCGCACCGGCCGCACATCGGCGCCCAGGCCCCGATCACCCCGCCGCTGGGCATCGGCTACGTGCCCTGGGCCGACGAGCAGACGGTCCGCCGCTGGCTGGACGAGGCCGACGGTCCCACCGCGCGGGCCCGGATGGAGCACGCCATCGACAACGCGCGGCGCGCCGGGTTCGCGATCGAGCTGGTCACCGACGTGGAGACCCGACTGGGCGAGACGCTGGGCGAGTTGGACGAGCACCTGGAGGGCCTGGATACGCTCGGCGCGGGCGCGTCGGCGGCCCGGCTGCGCACCCTGCTCGAGGAGATCGCGGCCGAGATCGGCGGCTCCGACGGCGGACAGATCGACGAGCTGGAGGCCGACCGGGACTACCGGGTGGGCGCGATCAGCGCGCCGGTGCACGCCCCGGACGGCGACCTCGTACTGATCCTGAGCCTGCGCGGCTTCGCGCCGCGCACCGACGGCCGCACCCTGGAACGCACCGGCCGACTGCTCGCGGAGGCGTCGGCCGAGGTGGCCGCCGCGCTGTGAAAACGCGAGCGCCGACCGCATCACGGTCGGCGCTCGCATCGCACGGCGCGGGTCAGTCCTTGTCCTTCGCGCGCCCTTCCGGGTTGTCCTGGTCGGGGCTGCGCAGGTCGTCCTCGCGGCGCTTGAGGTCTTCCTCCCAGCGCCGCAACATCTCGTCCTCGTCGGTGCCGGGCTTGGGCGCGTCGGCCGCCTTGCGGTCGCCCTTGGACAACGACGCCAGGAACTCGGGGTCGTCGTCGGGGGCCGTCTGCGGACCCCGGCCCCGGCCCGCGAACCGGCCGCCCCCGGAGCCGGAGACGTACTCGCTCCTGGGTCGGCCGGCGAAGAACCAGCCGATCGGACCGATGAAGACGGGCCAGAAGAGCAACAGGATGAAGACCCATGCGATCTTGGGCAGGCTGCGGACCTTGCGTTCATCGGTGGTCAGACAGTCGATGAACGCGTAGATCCCGACGGCCAGGGGCAGCAGCAACAGCAGAACCCTGATCATGTGGCGGTCTCCCAGGCAGGTACTCGGCGCTCGGTACTCGGACGCGTCTCCCATCCAGCGTAAACGGTCGACCCCATGAACACCGGATCGCTCACAACCCGGTGACCTTGCCCGACGCGTGCAGCTCGTACACCAGCGTCAACCGCCGCCGTTCGCCGGCCGACAGCGCCACGTCGTAGCGCACGATCCCCTGGTCGTCGACCGCGTCCGGGGCAGGCTCCGACAGGTCGCGGCGCACCTTGACCTCGACCGCCGACACCTCCGACACCGGCACCCGCTCGCGCAGCACCACCGTCCCGGGCGCCTCGGCACCCGGCGCCGCGATGTGCGAGACGAAGACGGTCACGGTACGGGTGATCACCGTGCGCCCGGTGAGCGCCGCCGTGCTGCGCGACTCGGTGACCTCGCGGACCACCCGGAAGTCGTCCTCGCTCCCGAACGGCAACCGCACCTCCTCGCCCGGCGCGGCGAAGTCGAGCTGCCCGCGTCCGACGTAGCCGCTGCCGCGCACCAGCTCCACCGGACCCGCGAGCAGCACGTGCCCCGCGTCGTTGGCGAACCGCACGACCTGGCTCACGTACTCCGACAACTCCGGCGCGCACGCGGCTTCGGGCGTGCAGTCGGCGGAGAAGGTGGTCAGCCGGACCCGGTGCGGCCGGCCGTCGCCGGGGACCTCCACCGGTCCGGGCGCGGCCAGTACCCGGACCTCGCCGCCGTCGTCCACGCCGGGCAACTCGGCGGTGCCCGAGGAGCCGGCCGCGACCTTGCCGACGGCGGCGATGTCCTCCTCGCGCAGGTCCACCTCGACCTGCTTCTTCTCCTCCTGGGTGCGCTCGCGCAGGGTGAGCCGGTCCTCGACCAGGCTCGGCGGTCGCGCGGCCAGGGTCGGCCGCGCGGTGGACAGGGACAGCGCGACCCCGGACCAGTCCTCGCCGGTGCGCTGCCAGACCATGGCGTCGCACTCCAGCTCGATCGAGCCACGGTCGGGAGCCAGCGTCGCGCGGTAGGCCGGCCGCCACAGCGCGCAGGGCACCAGGTGCGTCACGCGCAGTTCGGCCGAACCCGCCCGGTCCGCGTCGATGACCACCTCGACGGTCGCGGTCAACTCCTCCGGCGCCCGCTCGGCGAGGTCGAGGGCCGCCTGCGCGTCGCGCGACCGGCGGGTCAGCGCGCTCTTCTCCTCGGTCAGCGCGTGCAGGTCGGCGAACCGCTGCTCGGCCTCGGCGGAGAGCCGGTCGAGTTCGCCGGCCCAGCGCTGCGGATCGGTGGTCCCGTAGCCGGTGTGCTCGACGATCTCCCGGCGCAACTCGTGCTCGGCCTGCGTGATCAGCGCGAGTCGGCCGCGCAACCGCTCCTCGCGCCGCGTCAGTTCGGTGTCCTTGGTGCTCAACTCGTGGACGAGTCGGCGCAGTTCGGAGGCGTCCGGGCCCGGGCCATTCGCGGGTTCGGGGGTGTACGTGCGCCGCACCCGCGCGTCGATCGCGGTCGCGGTGCCGTCGTCGGCGACCACCTCGGCGCGCAGCGACCGGTCCACCGCGAGGGGGGTCACCGGCCCGATCAGGACCCGCTGTACCCCCTCGGTCAGGCCGATCCGGCCGGAGCGGGTCACCTGGGCCCGGTCCTCCAGGCAGGTCACCGCGGTGATCGGCAACGTCTCCGGCTTGGGCTCCGCCGGCGTGCCCTGCGTACGTGTGGGTCGAGCCGTCGGTTGCGTCGTCGGCCGAGCCATCGGCTGCGTCATCTCAAACCCTCCTGTTGCCGCCGACCACGGCCTTCGCCGCCGGGATCCGGATCTCGTAGCCGCCGGTCAGGTTCCTACGCTCGCCCGGGGCGAGTTCGACGTGCCACACCCGCGCGCCGGCGACGTGTCGTCCGTCGCGCAGCTCGGTGTCCTCGACCCAGCGCGGGGCGCCGTCGTGCTCCTCGATCCGCACGTCCTTGTCGTCGGTGACCGGGACCCGCTCCAGGATGTCGAGCCGGATCGGCCGGGCGAGGTGGTTGACCGCCTCCACCTCGATGCGGTGGTCGAGCACGACGGTGCCGCCGCGCAGGCCCGCGGTCGACTCGCGCATGTGCGCGTTGCGCGAGACCTGCACGCTCTCCACCACGCCCACCCCGACCCGCTCGCGCGCACCCGGCGCCAGCGTCGGCAGCGGCACGGTCATCAGGAACTCGCCCGCCACCGACACGTCGGCCGGCCCCGCGAGCAGCGCGTGGGGGGAGGCGTTGGCGAGTACGACGGTGCCGAACACCGCGTCGTCCAGGGCGGGTACACAGACGAACTCGGGGTCGAGGCCGATCTCGATCTCGCACACCGGGATGGTGTGCCACGCGCCGTCCGCCGCCACCTCGGCCGGGGCCGCGGTGTCGAAGCGGTAGTCGAACGACCCGGCCGCGTCGCGCGGCGCGAGCGCATGCTCGGGCAGCGTGAGCCGGGTGACCTCGTCGGCGCGCCGGCGGTACTCCGCAGCCACGCCGCCCGGTCCGGACGCCGCGGCGCGCAACCGGCCCCGGTCCTGCGGTTCGTCGTCGGCGCCGCGCAGTTCGAGCGCGGCGTAGTCGAGCAGGTCGGCGTCCGGCTCGGTCGGGGCAGGCGGGGCTTCGTCGGCGTCGACGAAGTGCGCGTCGACCTCGGCCATGGGCGCGAAACCGGACTCCCGGAACGCGGCGAAGCCGGCGCCCCCGTACGCGTCGCCCTCGGCCGCCGCGGCGGAGGCACCGCGGCGGAAGCGGCTGCGTGCGGCGGGGCGGGCGGCGGCCGGCGGGGGCGGGCCGCCGTAACCGCCGGGCGCGATCGGCGCGGCCACGGGCGTGGGGGTCGGGGCGGGCGGCGGCGCGGCCCGGTACACGATCGGGTCCTCGTCCTCCATGAGTTCGCTCGGCACGGCCCCTCCGGCCGCCGCCGCGGGTACGCCGTACGTCGGCCGCGGCCGCTCGGCCCGACTCGCGTCGTAGCCCGCGAACAGGTCGGCCAGGCCGGTCGGCGGCTCGCGCCACCCCGCGTGCGCGGGCGCGCTCTGCCGCCGGCCCAGCCGCAGCGACTTGAGCTCGGGCAGGTCGGAACCGCGGGCCAGGTCGGCGGTGGACAGCCCGAGCCGCACGTCGGACCAGTCCTCGCCGGTGCGCTGCGCGACGCAGGCCCGCATCACCAGCGTGCCGCCGGTCATCGCCTCGTCCAGGCGCAGTTGGTACATCGGCGCCCAGCGCGCGCCGGGCACGTGATACTCCACCGCGAGTTCGACCGGGCCAGCCCCGCCGGTGTGCTCCAGGGTGACCACGGCGGTCCCGGACGCCTGGGCCCGCTCGGTCCGCGCGGCGCCGGACCCGGCGTTGAGCCGGAAGCGGTACACGTCCACGTCGCGCATCGCCTCGCGGATCTCCGCGTCGCAGGCGGTGATCCGCTCGTGCAGTGCCGCCGACCGCTCGTCGGCGAAAGCGGCCAGCTCCAACAGCGCGGACACCGGCGCGGTGCGCGGCGGGTCGCCGCGACGCACGGGCGGCGACACCGGCTCCAGGCCGGCGATCCGGCCCAGTTCGGCGTCCAGCCGGGCCCGCCGCTCGCGCACCGCCCGCAGCCGCGACTCCGCGGCCTCCAGGTCGCGCAGTACGTCCGGCAGATCCGCGTCGTCGACCACCTCGACGTCGACCACCGGCCGCACGTCGGTGACCCGTACGCCCGCACCGCCCCCGACCACGCGCGCCCGCAACCGGTCGCCGTACGCGGTCAACGGGAAGCCGGTCACCCGCACCCGTACCGGCCCCGACGCCTCCGCCGGCAGGTCCACCTCGCAATTTCGTACGCATACCGCCCCGACGGCGTGAACGACCACCGAACGCAATTCCGAAGCGACCGTGAGCATGTACCCCTCCCTGCCCGTCCCTGCCCGGCACGAAGGCACCAACGTAGCCCGAGCGGGCGGGTGCGCGTGCGGGTCCGGCGAGTCCGTATCGGATACTGGCACGCATGGCATACGGGACCTTGCGCGCTTTCCTGAAGGCACTGGAGAAGCGCGGTGACCTCAAGCGCGTGCGCGCCGAGGTCGATCCACATCTCGAGGTCGGCGAGATCACCGATCGGGTGAACAAGGCCAAGGGCCCGGCGCTGCTCTTCGAGAACGTCAAGGGCAGTTCGATGCCGCTGGCGATGAACGTCTACGGCACCGACGAGCGCATGCTGATGGCGCTCGGGCTGAAGAGCTACGACGAGTTGTCGGAGAAGATCGGCGGCCTGCTCAAGCCGGAACTGCCGCAGGGTTTCGGCGGGATCCGCGAGGCGTTCGGCAAACTCGGCGCGGTCGCGCACATCCCGCCGAAGAAGATCAAGGACGCGCCGTGTCAGCAGGTGGTGTACAAGGGCGACGAGGTCGACCTGGACACCATCCCGGCGCTGTTCACCTGGCCCGAGGACGGCGGTTCGTTCTACAACCTGGGCCTGACCCACACCAAGGACCCCGACACGGGCGTGCGCAACCTGGGGCTGTACCGCCTCCAGCGGCACGACAAGCGCACCATCGGGATGCACTGGCAGATCCACAAGGACAGCCGCAATCACTACCAGGTGGCCGCCAAGCGCGGTGAGCGACTGCCGGTGGCGATCGCATTCGGGTGCCCGCCGGCGGTGACGTACGCGTCCACCGCGCCGCTGCCCGGAGACATCGACGAGTACCTGTTCGCCGGCTTCATCGGCGGCAAGCGGATCGAGATGGTCGACTGCGTGAGCGTGCCGCTCCAGGTCCCGGCCGAGGCCGAGGTGGTGCTCGAAGGCTGGTTGACCCCGGGCGAGATGTTGCCCGAGGGCCCGTTCGGCGACCACACCGGCTTCTACACCCCGCAGGAGCCGTTCCCGGCGCTGACCGTCGACTGCGTGACGATGCGCGAAAAGCCCCTGCTCCAGTCGATCGTGGTGGGCCGGCCGCCGACCGAGGACGGGCCGCTGGGCAAGGCGACCGAGCGGTTCTTCCTGCCGCTGCTCAAGATCATCGTGCCGGACATCGTGGACTACGACCTGCCCGAGGCGGGCGGCTTCCACAACTGCGCGATCGTCTCGATCGACAAGAAGTACCCCAAGCACGCGCAGAAGGTGATGAGCGCCATCTGGGGCGCGCACATGATGTCGTTGACCAAGCTGATCGTGGTGGTGGACGCCGACTGCGACGTGCACGACTACCACGAGGTCGCGTGGCGGGCGTTCGGCAACACCGACTACGCGCGCGACCTGATGCTGGTCGAGGGGCCCGTGGACCACCTCGACCACGCGTCCTACCAACAGTTCTGGGGCGGCAAGGCGGGGATCGATGCGACCCGCAAGCTGCCCGAGGAGGGCTACACCCGCGACGGCGGCTGGCCGGAGATGGTCGTGTCGGATCCGGAGACCGCCGCCAAGGTGACCCGCCGATGGAAGGAATACGGGCTGTGACGTCCGCTGCTCTACCCGCTCCCGGAGCACCGTCGGAGGTCGGCCGGGTCAAGGCGTTCCTGCGTCTGGTGCTGATCGAGCACTCGGTGTTCGCGTTGCCGTTCGCCTACATCGCGGCCTTCACCGCGATGTACGAGACCAACGAACGCCTGCACTACTGGGAGCTGTTCCTGGTCACCGTGGCGATGGTCGGGCTGCGCACGTTCGCGATGGCCTGCAACCGGATCATCGACCGGGAGATCGACGCGCGCAATCCGCGCACCGCCACGCGGGAGTTGGTCACCGGCGCGGTCTCGGTACGCACCGCGTGGGTCGGCGCGCTGGTCGCGCTGTTCTTCTACCTGCTGGCCGCCGCGCTGCTGAACCCGCTGTGCCTGGCGCTCGCGCCGGTGGCGGTGATCCCGATGGTGATCTATCCGTACGGCAAACGCTTCACCAACGTCCCGCACGCGATCCTGGGCATCGCGCAGGCGATCGGTCCGGTCGGCGCGTGGTTGGCGATCACCGGCTCGTGGTCGTGGGAGGCGGTGGTCCTGGGCCTGGCGGTGGGCACCTGGATCGGCGGCTTCGACCTGATCTTCGGCTGCCAGGACGTCGCCGCCGACCGCGCGCACGGCGTCAAGAGTGTGCCGGCCAAGTGGGGCATCGCCGCCGCGCTGAACGCCTCCAAGATCAGCCATGTGGTGACCACGCTGCTGTTCGTCTGGTTCGGCGCCCTCACCGGCGCGGGCTTCTTCTGGTGGCTGGGCCTGCTGATCGTGGCGGCGGCCTTCGTCTACGAACACAGCCTGCTCAAGCCGAACGACCTGAGCAAACTCAACCGAGCCTTCTTCACCACGAACGGCTTCATCGGCATCGCCCTGTTCGTCTGCGCCCTACTGGACCTGAGCGTCCGGGGCCTGCGCCCGTAGCCCGAGGCGGCGACGACAGCCGCCTCGGCTCGCGGAGAGCTGCTCGCGTCGGCAGCGCCGGTCAAATGGTCGGCAAGCCGGCGAGCGAAGGTTGCGACGGGTCGCGGGGGTCGGTGGGGCGGCGGCGGCGTAGCGTCACTGCGGCGACCACTCCGCCGATCAGGCCGAACAGGTGACCCTGCCACGAGACACCCTCCGCGAGCGGGAGGAGTCCGATCGCGAACGAGCTGCCGTACAGGGCCACTACCGCGAAGCCGATCAGCACGTCGAGCACGCGTCGATCGGCGAAGCCGCGCACGACCAGGTACCCGAACAGGCCGAAGACCAGGATGCTCGCGCCCGCCGAGTTCGACCCCGACGGCGAGGTGAGCCACACCCCCAGCCCGCCGACCACCGTGATCACGAGGAGCACGGTCAGGAACCGGGCGACTCCCCGCAGCGCGGCCAGGAAGCCGAGCAGCATCAGCGGAAACGTATTGGACACGATGTGCCCGGTCCCGAAGTGCAGGAACGGCGCGGTGAGGATGTCGGGCAGTTCGTCCGCCCGCCGCGGTGTCACCCCGTGTGTCAGCAGCGAGTCGTCGGTCGCGTAGTTGATCACCTGGACCACCCAGATGGCGCCGATCAGCACGCCGGTGATCAGGACCGCGTCGCGAACTCCCGATATGGATATGCGCGATGACATGCTCCACCCTCCCCGGCGGTGAGTGATACCGCCACCGGGTCAGGATAGGAGGCACGCGCGACGAGCGGAGTGGTGGGCGGCCCGGCCGCCCGCGTCAGTTCGGCTTACGGACCACGAAGACTAAGTAGCCCATGTATTCGTTGATCAACTCGCGGAGCTTCGGCATCGCCGCGTCCATGTTCGCCGTCGTCTCCGCGCCGTATCGGGCCAGGATCCGCTCGTGGTGCTCGCGGTAGAAGATGTCCATCAGGTCGCCGGTGACCACGAAGCTGTCGGTGTGGTTCTCGAGGCGTTCGAGGTGGAATCCGGCCTCGGTGGTGACGCGTTCGAGCAGGGCGGCGGGTGTCTGGGGCGGCGGGGACGTCCACACCGCGCGCCATACGGCCAGGTGTTCCGGGGTCGGCTCGGCGCGCTTGGTGAACTCGGTGAACAGCAGCCGGCCGCCGGGACGCAGTACGCGCCACGCCTGGCGCAGCACGGCGAGGCGATTGTCCATGTGGGCGAACGAGTCGATGGCCCAGGCGGCGTCGTACGACTCGTCCTCGTACTCCTTGCCGAGATCCATCGCGTCGGCGAGGGCGAAGTCCACCCGGTCGGCGAGTCCCGCCTCGTCGGCGCGGGCCCGGCACAGTTCCACCTGGGAGCCGCTGACGGTGATGCCGGTGACCCGGGCCCCCGTCGCGCGCGCGGCCCGCAGGGCCGGGCCGCCGGTGCCGCAGCCGATGTCGAGCAGGTGATCGTCCGGCCCGAGGTGCAGGGCGGCGATGTAGTGGTCGGTCTGCCGATCCATGGCGAGGTTGGCCAGGTCGGTCAAGCCAGCGGCGCGAGTCCGTGCGCCCGGCGTCACCCACATGCCCACGTGGATGGCGGCGTCGCCGAGGATGAGTCCGTACAGGTCGCCGAACTCGTCGTAGGAGGCGCCGACTTCCTCGGGAGTGGGAGCGGCTTGGGCACTTTCCGAGTATTCGTCCACTGCCATGGTCGCCACCATAGCGCTGTGTGACCGCCCGGACACCGACGAAATCGGCCAGTTCCGAAGGTGCGAGAGGTCGAGCAAACGCCGAGACGGGTCCGCCCCGTCACCCCGACCGGGGCAACGGGGCGGACCCGACATGGAATTCGCGCGATCACACGCCCGCGTACGAGTGCAGCCCGTTCACGAAGATGTTGACCCCGTAGTAGTTGAACAGGAAGCACGAGAAGGCCACCAGCGAGACCACCGCCGCCTTCGAGCCCTTCCAGCCGGCCGTGGCGCGCGCGTGCAGGTAGGCCGCGTAGGCCACCCACGTGATGAAGGACCAGACCTCCTTGGGGTCCCAGCCCCAGTAGCGGCCCCACGCGTTCTCCGCCCAGATCGCGCCGCACACGATCGCGAACGTCCACAGCGGGAAGATGATCGCGTTGACCCGGTAGGCGGTCTTGTCCAGCGACGACGCGCTGGGCAGGCGGGCCAGTTGGTCGTCGAAGCGACCCCGCTTGGTGTCGGCCGGGTCGGCCTGCCGGCGCTCGTAGCGCTGCTTGAACAGGAACAGGATCGAGGCGAGCGCGCCGATGTGGAAGGCGCCGAACGACACGATCGCGGACGCGACGTGGATCCACAGCCAGTACGAGTCCAGCGCCGGCACCAGCTGCTCGGAGTCGGTGTACAGGACCGTCACCGCCACGCCCAGCGTGGTGAGCACCGGCAGCGTGACGAACAGGCCCAGCCAGCGCACCGGGTACTTCCACAGCAGCGCCAGGAAGGCCATGACCACCATCAGCGCGACCGACGTGGAGAACTCGTACATGTTGCCCCACGGCGCCCGCTCCACCGAGATGCCGCGCGTCAGCACGGACCCCGCGTGCAGCAGGAAGGCCAGTACGGTCAGCGAGACCGCGACCCGGCCGATGCGGTCGGCACGTTCGCTGCCACCCGCCACGTTGCCCTCGTCGTCGCCGGCACCGGCGTCCGCGCCGTCGCGCAGCACCACCACCGGCCGCTCGGCCAGCGCGACCCCGCCGCCCGCACCCGCGGCGGCGGCCGGTTCGAGCACCTCGACGGTCAGGTCGGCGGAGCGTTTGGCCACCGTCCCGCTGCTGCCGAAGGTCCATTCCATGCAATAGGCGAAGAACGCCATCAGGTAGACGGCGATCGCCGAATACATCAGCACATTGCTGAATTGGGCGAGGTTCTCGTTGACGCCCACGCTCACTCCTTGACCTTGGTGCCGGGAGAGTTCGCCGGCGCGGCCTCGCGCAACGCGTCCACGAACTCCTGTACCTCATCGCCGAGGCCCCCACCCTCGGTGCGGGCGAGCCCGCCGACCTCGACGACCGTGTGGCCGTCGGGGCCCTTTGCCGCGCGCACCCACATCCGGCGGCGGCGTACGAACAGTGACAATACGAGACCGACGATCGCGGCGATCGTGCTGATCAGCGCGAGCCCCTTGCCGGGCTCGCTGGCGACCTGGAAGTTGGCCCAGGTCTTGACGCCGTCGAAGGTGATCGTGCCGGCGCCGTTGGGCAGGTCGACCGTGTCGCCGACCTTGAGCGCCTTGCGCCAGATGTCGTTGCCGTCCATGAACTTCGACATCTTGTTCGCCTTGAGCGCGTAGATGTTCTGCGGCACGCCCGAGTCCATGCCCAGGTCGCCCTCGTAACCGCTGATCATCAACCGGGGGTTGAGCAGCGAGGGGAAGACCGAGATCGGACCGCGCTTGGGGTCCACCAGGAGGTTGCCCTCCTGGTCCATCGGCGCGCTGGGCAGGAACTGCGCGTCGAAGCCGAGCTGCTTGAGGCCGGCGCTGACGTCCGGGACCTTGATCACGCCGGTCGAGGTGCGGTTGCCGTCCTGCGGCAGGAACACGGTCGGGCCCTTGTAGGCGATCTTGCCCTTGGCGTCGCGCACGGTCACCTCGGGTGCGTAGCCCGTGGCGATCATGAAGACCTTGGTGTCGCCCACTTCGAGCGGGTGGTTGACCCGGATCGTGCCCGACTTGTCCTTGCCCTCGTGCCCGTACCAGGACTCGATGTGCGCGGTGAACGAGCGCGGCTCGCCGCGCTTGGCGCCGGTCGGCTGGAAGGTCTGGTCGACCGACTTCAGCCGGAATCCGAACGCCTCCAGGTTGTCCTCGTCGACCAGCGCGCCGAACTGGCGGTCGTCGTACTGGGTGAGCACGTTGGCGAAGCTGCCGCCCTCGACCACGATCTTGCCGCCCTTGACGCTGTACAGACTGCCCAGGGCGAACGCGACCAGGATGCCGAACAGCGCGATGTGGAAGAGCAGGTTGCCGCTCTCGCGCGCGTAGCCCTTCTCCGCCGCGATCGTGTCGCTGCCCGGGTTGAGCCGAAAGCGCCGCTTCTTCAGCGTGGCGCGCGCCGCGGCCAGCACCGCGTCCGGGTCCGCCGAGGTCTCCCACCGGGCGTACGCGGGCATCCGGGTGAGGTTGCGCGGCGCCTCCGGGGGCTTGGCCCGCAGCGTCTTCGCGTGCGCCCAGCAGCGTGGCACGATACAGCCCAGGAGCGAGACGAACAGCAGGATGTAGATCGAGGCGAACCACCACGACGAGAACACGTCGAAGAGCTGGAACTTGTCCATGATCTTCGCGCGGGTGGGGTGGTCGCGGAAGTACTGGCTGACCTTGATCGGGCTGACCGGCCGCTGCGGGATCAGCGTCGGCGGCGTCGCCGCGATCGACAGCAGGAACAGCAGGATCAGCGCGACGCGCATCGAGGTCAGCTGCCGCCAGAGCCAGCGCAGCCAGCCGACCACGCCCAACTGCGGTTGGCGGATCTCCCCGTCGCCGTCGTCCTGCGCGGGCGCCGTGGACATCCCGGCACCGGCTCGCGCCTCGCTCGCCGCGACCCGCTCGGGGTCGTCGTCCGGTCCGGGGTCGGCCCGGACGACGTCGTCGGGATGGGTCTCGATGCTCATCAGAATCCGATCGTGTATTGCTGGGCCCACGACTGCATCTCGCGCATCATGTGGTCCCACGCCCCGCTGAGCATGAGCACCCCGAGCAGCACGAGCATGCCGCCGCCCAGGCGCATCACCCAGACGTAGTGCTTCTTGACCCAACCGAACGCACCGAGTGCCTTACGGAACGCGACCGCGGTGAGCAGGAACGGAACGCCGAGGCCCAGGCAATACGCGACCGTGAGCAGCGCTCCCCGATTGGCACTCGCCTCACTGGTGGACAGGGTGAGCACGGCCGACAACGTCGGGCCGATGCACGGGGTCCAGCCGAGGCCGAACACCACACCCAGGAGGGGTGCCCCGACCAGACCTATGGTCGGTCGTTTGTGCACGCGAAACTCGCGCTGGAGCCCGGGCAGTACGCCCATGAACGACAGGCCCAGCACGACGGTGACGCCGCCGAAGACTTTGGTGAGCGTCGACTGGTGTTCGGTCAGGGTCTGGCCGAAGTAGCCGAAGGCGGCGCCCATGGAGACGAAGACGGCGGTGAAGCCGAGCACGAACAACAACACGCCGAGGAAGAGCCGACCGCGTCGGGCGTCCTTGAGGTCGGCGCCGGAGACTCCGGTGACGTAGCTGAGGTAGCCCGGCACCAGGGGGAGCACGCACGGCGAGAAGAACGAGATCAACCCCGCGAGCAGGGCGATCGGCATCGCCGCGAGCAGCGACCCCGTGTAGACCGTGTTGTTCATCCCCTGGGCTGCGAGAAGCACCGCGATCAGACCTTCTCGTTCAGCACGGGGTCGATCATCGAGCGCAGTTCGTCGATGTCGATCGCACGCAGCACCCGGGCCGCGATCCGACCCTCACGGTCGATGATCAGCGTGCTGGGGATCGCGTTGGGGTTCAGGTTGCCGGTGAACTTCAGGATCTCGCGCGCGTCCGGATCCCACAGGCTCGGATAGGTGATGCCCTTGCTGCCCACGAAGGCGAGCGCGTTCTCCTGGCTGCCGTCGCGGGTGTTGATCCCGAGGAACTGCACGCCCTTGTCCGCGTTCTCGACGTGCGCCCGCTGGAAGTCGGCGGCCTCGGCCCGACACGGATTGCACCACGAACCCCACACGTTCAGGACCACGACCTTGCCCTTGAAGTCGGCGAGGGTGATGTCCTTGCCCTCCAGCGTCTTGCCGGAGACGTTCGGGGCCGCCTTGCGGTCGGCCGGCTTGGCCCGCACGATGCCGGTCTTGTCGCTGTCGACATAACCCTTGCCGTCACCGCTGCTCTTGCCGCCGGCGCTCATCCCGCCGCAACCGGTGAGGGCGAGCAGAGCCGCGGCGGTGAGCAGTGCGGCACGACGAGGGAGGCGGCGTGTGAGCATGTGAAAAGTTTCGCATGCCCTCACGGCCGCTCCACTCGGGGTCCGTCGTGCCGCCGACACCGCTTTAAATCATCCCGATTCGCCCCAAATAAATAGGGGGCTATGCCCCGAAACTCTTGTTTTGCTTCTTGCCTGCGAGCTTGGCCGGCAGCAGGTCCCGAGCGGGCTCGCTGTAGCCGACGGAGACGATCTTGTCGCCCTCGTAGGTGAACGTGGTGAGCGAGGCCAGCGAGCACTGCCGGTTGCGCGGGTCGTGCCACAGGCGCCGCCGCTCGACGAACGAGCGGGTCACCCAGATCGGCAACTGGTGGCTCACACACACCGCCTCGTGCCCGCGCGCGGCGTCCCGGGCCGCGCCGAGCGCGCCCATCATCCGCACCACCTGCTCGATGTACGGCTCGCCCCACGAGGGCTTGAACGGGTTGGTGAGGTGCTTCCAGTGCCCGGGGTTGCGCAGCGAACCGTCGCCGACCCCGAAGGTCTTGCCCTGGAAGATGTTCTCCGCCTCGATCAGGCGATCGTCGGTGGCGATCTCCAGCGAGTGCCGTCCGGCGATCGGCGCGGCGGTCTCCTGGGCGCGCTCCAGCGGCGAGGACACCACGTGCGTGATGTCGCGCCCGGCCAGGTGGTCGGCCACCCGCTCGGCCATCTTCAGGCCCAGCTCCGACAGGTGGTAGTCGGGCAGGCGGCCGTACAGGATGCCGTGCGGATTGTGCACCTCGCCGTGGCGCATGAGGTGGACGATCGTCACGTCGCGGTTGGTCTGCGGCTTCTGAGCCATCGTCAGTTCTCCTGGGCACTCGCTGCGGCGCGGGCTGCGGCCGGCAGCGCGTCGAGGATACGGTTCACGGCCGCGTCGTCGTGGGCGGCCGAGAGGAACCACGCCTCGAAGGCGCTGGGCGGCAGGTACACGCCCGCGTCCAGCATCGCGTGGAAGAACGGGCCGAAGCGGAACGACTCCTGGGTGCGCGCCTGGTCGTAGTCGTGCACCGGCGCGTCGGTGAAGAAGATCGAGAACATGTTCCCGGCGGTGGAGACCGTGTGCGCGACGCCCTCCTTGGCCAGCGCCGCCGACACCTCGGTGCGCAGCGCGAGCGAGACCCGGTCCAGGTGCTTGTACACCGCGTCGGTGCAGTGCCGCAGCGTGGTCACGCCGGCGGCGGTGGCCACCGGGTTCCCCGACAGCGTGCCCGCTTGGTACACCGGGCCCAGCGGGGCCAGCTGGGACATCACGTCGGAGCGCCCGCCGAAGGCCGCCGCCGGGAAGCCGCCGCCCATCACCTTGCCGAAGGTGATCAGGTCCGGGACCACACCCTCCAGACCGAACCAGCCGGCCTTGGACACCCGGAAGCCGGTCATCACCTCGTCGGAGACGAACAGCGCGCCGTGCCGCTCGCACAGCGCCTTGATCCCGGCGTTGAAGCCCGGACGCGGGGTGACCACGCCCATGTTGCCCGGCGCGGCCTCGGTGATCACGCAGGCGATCTCGGTGCCGTGCGCGGCGAAGGCCGACTCGACCGCGGTGAGGTCGTTGTACGGCAGCACGATCGTGTCGGCGGCCGAGGCGCCGGTGACCCCGGGCGTGTCGGGCAGCGCGAAGGTGGCCAGGCCGGAGCCCGCCGCGGCGAGCAGCGCGTCGACGTGACCGTGGTAACACCCGGCGAACTTCACCACCTTGGCCCGGCCGGTGAAGCCGCGCGCCAGCCGGATCGCGGACATGGTCGCCTCGGTGCCGGAGCTGACCAGGCGGACCTGCTCGACCGGGGCGATCCGGGAGACGATCTCCTCGGCGAGTTCGACCTCGCCGGCCCCGGGGGTGCCGAAGGACGTGCCGCGCGCGACCGCCTCGCGGACGGCCTCCTGGACGGCGGGGTGCGCGTGGCCCAGGATCATCGGGCCCCACGAGCAGACCAGGTCCACGTACTCGCGGCCGTCCGCGTCGGTCAGGTACGGACCGGTGCCGGAGACCATGAAGCGGGGTGTGCCGCCGACCGCGCGGAAGGCGCGCACCGGCGAGTTGACACCGCCGGGGGTGACGGCCCGGGCGCGTGCGAACAGGGCGGCGGAGGCGGGTGCGGGGTTCTCGTTGGCAGAGCTCACCCGGCCATGCTCTCAAACAAATCCGGACCCGCTCGGCTCCCCACCGCGGCGCCGGGCGCAGCGGGTCGACGGCGACCGGAGCGGGTGTGCGCGGATTCGCGTTGGTTCCCGGGGATCCGGGAAGCGAAACCGGGGGTATGGCGCAGTATGATCGGACCACCCGGACTCGTGCCCACGGGTGAGGCATGTCCGGTGGGGTGCAGCACGACGATCGGGGTGCGCGCGTGGCGGCGAGAACACGTCGGAGTGGGCGGTCCGGGCGACGCGGGCGGATAGCCGGCGGCCTCGTTCCGACACTGGCGACGCTGCTGATGCTGGCCGGGACGGCGGCGTGCGGCGGCGGCGGCTCCCACGACGCCGGGTCCACGGGCCTGCGCGGTGCGCTGGACGGGGTGCGCGACGACGCGTCGACCCGGGGCTGGTTCGAATACGGCGACACCGCCGCGATCGCCAAGGCCAACGGCGGCACTGCCACGACCGGACCGTACGGCGCGCTGCTCGGCACCGGTTATCCCGATCTGGCCGCGATGGGGCCCCAGGTGGCGCCGGCGCTCGGCTTCGATCCGGCGAAGACGAACGAGGCGTGGTCGGCGGGTCGGCCGCCGCAGCAGGGCGGGGTGATCGCTGGCGGCTTCGACAAGGGCGCGGTGATCGGCAAGCTGAAGGAGTTGGGCGGCAAGCCGGACCCGACCGCGGCGAGCGTGTACCGCCTGCGCGCCGACAACGAGTTGTCCGTCGACGACGCGCTGGCACAGAAACTGCCGTCGGTGGTCGACCACTTCAACGCGGTGCGGGTCGCCGACCGGCAGATCGGCTACGGCTCGACCCTGCTCGGCGCCGACCTGTCCCGGGGCGGCGCCCGACTCGGCGCCGACCCGACCACCCGCGCGCTGGCCGACTGTCTGGACCGGCCGCTGGCCGCGGTGCTCACCGACCGCGCCGGCGGTGGCGAGCAGCCGAGCGGGCCCCGGATCGCGGTGGGTGTGACGGGCAAGGCCGGGGTGCCCGGCACGAACGTGCTGTGCGTGGCCCGGGAGTCGGAACAGGCCGCCCGGACCGAGGCCGACCGGCTGCGCGGGGTGTTCACCGGGGGCGAGCCGACCGCGCAGGGTGTGCCGTGGAACGCGATGCTCACCGACGTCCGGGCCGAGGTGGTCGGGACGAACGTGGTGAAGATCACCGCGCGTTCGGCGGGTTCGGTGCGAACAGGGGTTTTCGTCAAGGCGTTGAACGACATGTCGCTCGCGCGGATCTTCGCGGGCGGGCCGCCTGGCCGGGAGTCCTGACGCATGCCGGCGCGGCACCGGTTCCGAGTGGTGCACACCTGTTACCCAACCGCGGTATGGGAAGCCCGCGCGACCTGCGACGATCTTCAACGAGTCCCCCCGATCCCCCTCGGATCGAAACAAGCGAGCAGACCGAGACAAGCGAGCAGGGAGCGATGGCGTCGGGCGCCACGGGTGTGCGCACGTGTCACGGAACCGGCCATGGTCGGGAGGTGCACACGTGGGCGTGACATATGAGTACTTCGGCGCACCCGATCGCGCGACCGCCGCGCGGGTGCCACCGCTGATCGATCCGACCGACACGGTCGAACGCCCCACCAATTCCTACGTGTCGATCGTGAAGCCGGAGACGGTCAGCGCGATGGTGTTGTCGCTGCTCGGGGACACCCCGCCCGACGCGACGCCACCGCTCGAGCTGGTCGTGCTGCATCCCGCGCACGCGGTGATGCAGTTGCCGCCGATGCTGATGGACGTGCTGCGCAACGCGACCGAGGAGGAGTTGGGCGCGGCGGCCTTCATCTGGTCGACGTTCCCGGATCGTCGGGTGCCGCGTGACGCGTATCTGCTGTATCGGATGTTGCACGACTGGACCAAGTTCGCCCGCGATCTGCACCACGCGGGGCACCAGTTGTACTGCCTGATGCACTCCTGAGCGCCCGCCGCCGGGGTGTGGCGGGCCCGGTTCGACGGGCTGATCCGACGGGGGATCCGGCGAGCGGGTTCGATTAACCCACTTGAGTTATCAACCCACGCGGTTTAACGTGCGGCCATGACAGGGACGCACGGCGCTTCGGCGTCGGACCGCGGCGCCGGCGCACGCCTTTTGATGATCGAGGCGGCGGAGCGGCTGTTCGCCGAACGCGGCATCAACGGGGTCTCGCTGCGCGAGATCGGCGCCCAGGCCGGGCAGCGCAACACCGCCGCCGCGCGCTATCACTTCGGGTCGAAGGAAGCCCTGGTGGACGCCGTCTTCCGGCATCGGATGGAGCCGGTGAACGCGCGCCGCCTGGCAATGCTGGACGAACTCGACGCCACCGGACGCGGATACGACGCCCGGGGCCTGGTCGAGGCGTTCCTGTACCCGCTCGCCGACACCCTCGGCGAGGTCGGCAAACCCAGTTGGTATCTGCGCTTTTGCGTGCACGCGGCCTTCCTGGAGGGCACCGCCATCCGCGATCTCGCCCGAGAGGAGTGGACCCGCGGCATCCACACCGTGCGCGAGCGCATGCGCGGCCTGCTCGCCGATGTGCCCCCGCAACTGGGCGACGAC
Source organism: Embleya sp. NPDC055664 (assembly GCF_053618075.1). Lineage (NCBI taxonomy): Bacteria > Bacillati > Actinomycetota > Actinomycetes > Kitasatosporales > Streptomycetaceae > Embleya > Embleya sp. NPDC055664. Next base: position 445,384 of record NZ_JBSHGZ010000005.1, on the reverse strand, counting down.
CGCTGGCTGTTGATGTCGTCCTACCTCACCCACGCCCTCGCCGACCGCGAGATGGCGCTGCACCACCCCGGCCGGCACACCCCGACCGCTCGGGAGCTCTTCCTGGCGGGTTTGACCGACACCGCCGTCGCGCTCTATCTGGCCCCGGTCTCCGCCCGGACCGCGGCCGCGCTCGACCCATCCGCATAGCGGTCCCGCCACGGGACCTCGCTTCGGCTCAGGAGGTTCGGCCATGACGAGCATCATCGACCAGCCCACGTACGAGGACCCCACTCCCGCCGCGGCCGCCGCGCTCGGCCTGGAAGTGCGGCCGATGGCCGGGCACATCGGCGCCGAGATCTTCGGCGTCGACCTGTCCCGGCCGCTGAGCGCCGAGTCGGTCGCCGAGATCCGGGCGATCTGGCTGAAGTGGAAGGTGGTGTTCTTCCGCGACCAACACCTGACCCAGGAACAGCACAAGGCGTTCGGCCGCGCCTTCGGCGAACTCGCCCCCGGACACCCGACGTTGCCCGCCGCCTTCCCCGAACACCCGGAGATCCTGCTGCTGGACAACCAGCAGTTGGGCCTGGGTGGCGGCGGCGGTTTCGTGGAGAGCCGCTGGCACACCGACGTGACGTTCATCCCCGACCCGCCGACCGCGTCGATCCTGCGCGGGGTGATCGTGCCGCCGTACGGCGGCGACACCCAGTGGGCCAACCTGGCCCTGGCCTACGAGCGACTGTCCGACCCACTCAAGGAGTTGGTCGACGGGCTGCACGCGGTGCACCACAACGCGCTGCCGATCAAGCGCGGCGAAATGCAGAGCAAGCTGGGCAGGCAGTTCCTGGGCGACGGGCTGCGCGCGGTGCACCCGGTCGTGCGGGTGCACCCGGAGACCGGCGAGAAGGTGTTGTTCGTCAACCCGAACTTCACCAGCCACATCCGGGAGTTGACCCGCCAGGAGAGCGCCCACGTCCTGGAGATGCTCTACGCGCACATCGCCGACGCGGAGTTCAGCGTGCGCTTCCGGTGGCAGCCGGGCAGCATCGCGTTCTGGGACAACCGCGCGACGGTGCACCTCGTACCCACCGACGTGCCGCCGGGCATGCGCCGTTCCATGCAGCGGGTGACCCTCCAGGGCTCGAAGCCGGTCGGCCCCGACGGCGCCGAGTCCTTCGCGCTGGAAGGCTGATCGCCCCCGCGCGCCCCGCTCGACCCCCTTGCGCGAACATCCCCCGGATCCGGCGCCGCGTCGACCGACCAGGCGCCGGATCCGCACGCTTCGGACCTCGGTGAGGGCTTGTCGCGTCGGCCGATTCGACGCGATGCTGTTCTCCGGGTGGCATTTGTGCACCACCCGTTCTGCGCCCTCGCTGGATGCGAGATCGCTGCCGACAACCTTTGGGGGGCGGCCGATGGGTACACGGGACCCGATGTTCCAGGGACGCAGGCTCCGCGCCCTGCTTCGGCAGACGCGCGAGGCCTGCGGTTTCATCCAACGGGACGTTGCGCTGGAGATGGATTGGTCGCTCTCCAAGCTGATCCGGATCGAAACCGGTCAGGTCAACATCTCGACCACCGACCTCAAGGCCCTGCTCCAGCACTACGGCGTGGTGGAGCCGGCCCGGGTCGCCGAGTTCATCGACATGGCCAGGGCGTCGAAGCAGCGCAGTTGGTGGTACGCCTACCGGAACATCCTCACCGCGGAGGCGAAGGTCTTCCTCGGCTACGAGTCCTCGGCCACGGTCATCCGCAACTTCGAACCGATCCTGGTCCCCGGCCTGTTACAGACCGAGGAATACTCGCGCGAGGTGCTCCGGGTGATGACGCCGGCCGGGCCCGCGCTGGACGAGAACGTCGCCCTGCGGATGGACCGGCAGGAGCGGCTGATGCGCCCCGACGGGCCCACACTGCACTTCATCGTCGACGAGAGCGTGATGCATCGCGCGGTCGGCGGTCCGGCGGTCATGCGCAACCAGATCCGCCGCATCCGCAAGTACGCGGAGTGGCCCAACATCACGATCCGGGTGGTGCCGTTCGAGTCCGGGTTGTACCACCGGGCCCGCATCGCCTACCAGCTCATGGAGTTCCCCGACCTCGAGGACGAGGCGGTGCTGTTCATCGAGACCCCCTCCGGCAACATCGTCATCCGCGAGGGCAACCCGGAGGACCCGCCGACCGTTTCCCCGCTCTCCTACCTGGAGACGTTCTGGGGCCTGGAACAACTCGCGTCGCGAGAGCACGCGCCGGTGATGCTGGACGCCGCGCTCGAACGCTTCGCACCGGGCTCGACTCCGCCACCCACCGGCATCGATCCCCCGGATTAGCACGCGCGGGGGAGGGTCTACCGGGCGTTGTGGCAGCAGGCCGGCCGACAGCACGCGCGGAGCCACGACGCGAGTTGATTACATGCCAAGAGCCACTTGGCTGATTGCACATCCCTGCGCATAATGACAGGTACGTATCCGTTGCTCGATGTCGATGAGCAGCACGGTTTCGCAGCGGCCACTGCGAGGCTTCGAACGAGTTGTCCCGAGGTCAGTTTTTATGACTTATCGGGACAACTCGTTCTTTTTTGCGTGGGACCACGCATAGCAGACTCGACTCACTCTGGCGAAAGCGGACATCCGCATGCACAATCACAGATGAGGGCAACAACGCCGTCCTCCCCGCCCTTGCACGGTACACACCGTCTACATGAAAGGACGCCTGATCGGGGAAAGGAGGTGAACTCGTGCAGGACGACTTCGAGAGGATGCTCCGCGTGATCTTTCTGCTGGTAGCCGTGGCCGCGGTGACAGCGGGAGCGCTTTATTACACGCTCCGGGCCGCCGGACTGCTCACCCTCATCGGGTAACGGATACCAAACCCGTCCTCGGGCCCTGCGCCCATATCAATCGCGGCCTGCCGAACGGCAGGCCGCCTCACGTATCGGCGTGCAAAGTCGCCGGGAGCGACCGGATCAGTTCGCCGAACGACCGGTTGCATGGAGAAACGAACCCCAGGACCCGGCCCCGAAAGCCAGCCGCGACACCGGCGCCTTCGAGTCCCTGACCTCGACCTCGTCCTGGTGCCTGGCCTCGACACAGTTCACGTCCGCGCTCTTGGTGCTCTTGCGCCATGCGCTTCCCAGCGGCTCGAACTCCGCCATGCATTGCCTCCGAAAAGAGCCGATGAGAATAGGTGAGCCGGCAGCCGGATGATTCCGTGCAGGGTGATTCCATGCAGGGTGGACACCTCTGCGGGTTGACCGACTTCGAGGGCGCGCGCACAGCTTAGCGCCTGTTGTCGGCCACGGCGTTGCATACACCCTGGGCCGTACGCGTGAAATCCGGCCGGCTCGCCCGAGTGGCGAATAGCCAGGTGTCGGATTGCCGCGTCGCTCACCTGTTCGCAGCATTCGACGACCCGGGCCGCCTATTGCCCGCGGTATTGCCCGACGAAAAGCTGGAATTCGGAACATCAGGGGCCGGACCCGGGCTTTCCCAGTCGTTTCCGGAGGGTGTCGACCAACCGGAGGAACCCATCCGTGGGCGGCGCCTTCACCGGACCGATGGTCGTTTCCTGCACCACCGCCACCACCGAGCCGTTGCGCACGACGCCGAAGTCCGCGTACTGGTCCTCGCCACTGACCAGGCCCTGGATCCGCCAGGCGGAGCCCTCCGCGTTCAGCGCCGTGATCCGCAACGAGCCGTCGGCCATCGCGTTGGGTCGGTTGCTCGCCGGGCAGGGGCCGGCGAGTCCGCCGGTGAAGTCGGCCACAGCCACCACGGCGGTGCGCTCGTCCGGGTAGCGGACCAGCCGCACCAGGCCGCCGCCCTGTCCGTCGTGCCGGTACAGCCGTTCCTCGGTCTGTACCGCGCCGAGGCCGGCGATCGTGTCGGAGGCACACGGACCCAGCTCCTCACCCATCGCCTCGCGGGTCTCCACCACCTGCCAGTTGTCGTAGATCCCGGCCACCGCCGGGAACTCCTGGGCGGTCGGGTAGAAGGTCTCGCTCAACGCCGTGGGCGGGCCGACCGACGTCACCGCCGGGGACGGGGGCACGCTCGGGGTCACGGCCGCCTGTTCCCGGTGCGTCGGCTTCGCGTCGTCACCGCCGAATCCGGTGCTCGCCAGGGTCACCCCACCCGCGACGACCACCAGCGAGGCCGCTGTGGCCAGGACCCGGTTGCGCAGCCGCCGACGGCGCACCACCCGGCGGATCCCCGCGACGGGCGGCAGTGGCACCTGCGGGGCGAGTTCGACCACGAGTTCGCGAAAACGCTCGTCGAGCACGTCGGCGCCGTGCTCGTCGTCCGCGTTCTCAGGGCTGTGCCGCATGTCCGAACTCGCCATCCCCCACTCGACCGGGCATTACCGGCCCGACGGCCGTTCCGCATTCGCCAGGTGTCCAGTTTGACGCATGGGTCGGGAACGATGGTTCCCGGCCGGGGTCAGCCCTTCTTCGTCAGTTGTCCCCTGGAGGTCGAGGTCCATGGGCTGTCGCCCGGCGACTCGTAGGACATCGTGGTCGGCGTCAGCTGTTTGACGAAGACCCGGCCGTCCACACAGCCCTGGTTGCGGGTCAGATGGCTGGTCAGTTCGACGCCCTTGTCCGCGGACACCGACAGCAGTTCCAGGTCGGCGTCGCAGTAGGTGGGAGGGCTGCCGACCGGTGTACCGATCAGCGTGGTGACGCCGACTTTTTTGTCCCCCACCCTGCCGCCGGTCAGCCTGACGGTGACCTGCGTGACACTGCCGTATTCCGAGGTCGTGCTACCAGTCCAGGTGCCCTGGTAGGACTGCGGGAGGGCGCCCGTCGCGGAGCCGGGGGACACCTTGCCGGGGGAGGTCGGGTCCGGGGACGTCTGCCCCGACGACGACGGGTTCGGCGACGACTCCGCCGAGGACGACGGTCCCGGGGTGTCCTGGTGTCCGGCCGCCGTCGGCTTGTCCTTGTCGCCGCCCTCCCGCCACAGCAGCGCCGCCGTGATGCCGCCGGCGACCAGCAGCACGGCGACGAGCGCGTACACCCACGGGGCGATCCGGCGCGAGTGCGGCGGCGGCGTACGGTCCGCCCCGTACGTCTCGGGCGCCCCGGGGAACGCGGGCGCACCCGGCGCCTGCGGGATCGCGGACTGCGGGGCCGCGGACTGCGGAGGAGGCCCCGGCAGGGCGTACGCCGCACCGACCGACTCCGCCGAGCCAGGCGTCGGCCCGGTCGGCTCCGCCGGCGCCCCCGCCGGCCGGTCGTCCCACGTGGACGATCCGCTGCCGGTCGCCACGAACCCGCGCGCGTCCTGCGGCCCGTCCTCGTCCAAGTCCAGGAGTTCGACCGCGCGGCGGGACAGCGCGGTGGTCAGGTCCGCCGGCAGCCAGTTCCCCGCGACCAGGTCGCCCGTACCCTGCGGCGCCAGCGCCGCCAGCACCTCGGCCGGGCTCGGCCGGGATCCGGCGTGTTTGGTCAGGCACGCCACGACCACCTCGCGCAACCACTCCGGCAGGCCGTCCAGGCGCGGCTCCTGGGCCACGATCCGATACATCAGCGCTTGGCCGCTGCCCTCGCCGAACGGCCCGGTACCGGTCGCCGCGAACACCAGGACCGAGCCGAGCGAGAACACGTCGCTCGCCGGGCCGATGTCGCGCCCGTCGACCTGCTCGGGCGACATGAAGCCCGGCGAGCCGACGGTGTGCCCGGTCCGGGTGAGCACCGAGGCATCCATCGCGCGCGAGATGCCGAAGTCGATCACACGCGGCCCGTCCAGGGACAGCAGCACGTTCGACGGTTTGATGTCGCGGTGCACCAGGCCCGCCGCGTGGATCGCGGTCAGCGCCTCGGCCAGACCCGCACCCAGCGTGCGTACGGTCTCCTCGGGCAGCGGACCGCGGCCCGACACCGCCTCGTACACGCTGGGTCCGGCCACGTAGCCGGTGACCACCCAGGGCGTGTCCGCCTCGGTGTCCGCGTCCAGGACCGGCGCGGTCCACGCGCCGCCGACCCGCCGTGCGGCGTCCACCTCGCGCCGGAACCGCTCGCGAAATCCCGGGTCGTCCGCCCACTCGGAGCGCACCACCTTGATCGCGACCACCCGACCGCCAGGGTTGCGGCCGAGGTAGACCCGGCCCATCCCGCCCGCCCCCAGCACGCGAAGCACCCGGTATCCGCCGATCCGCCGCGGATCCGCGGGTTCGAGCGGTTTCACGGCGCCCCCCTCGTCGTCCGGCAGTTGGCCCGAGAATACGCGGGTGTCCACTTTGCGCGGGCGGATCACGAGCGGTTCGACCCTGATCCGAGGTGCTTCCCTCGCACCGGGACCCGGACCGGACCCGGGCCGAAGTCGGGGCGGAAGGCGGGGCGGAGGACGGGGCCAAAGGCGGGACGACGGCCGGGCCTGGGAGGCGGGCCGCCGCCGGCTCAGTACTCCACGTGCAGTTCGACCAGCCCCCGGATGAACGACGACGGCCCGTGCGCGAGCGTGGCGCCGGGCGCCAACCGCAGGTCCGGCAGGCGGCGCAGCAGTTCCTCGAAGGCCACCCGGATCTCCAGCCTGGCCAGCGAGGACCCGAGGCAGAAGTGCGGTCCGCTCCCGAACGCGATGTGCGGGTTGGGCGAGCGGAAGGCGTCGAAGCGCTCCGGGTCGGCGAACACCTCGGCGTCCCGGTTGGCCGCCCCGTAGAGCATCATCACCGTCGAGTCGGCCGGGATCACCGTCCCGTGCAGCTCCACGTCACGTGTCGTGTGCCGGGCCATGTTGACCACCGGCGACACCCAGCGCAGCGACTCCTCCACGGCGCTCGGGATCAGCGTCGGGTCCTCGCGCAATCGGGACAGTTGCCCGGGGTCGGCGAGCAGCGCGGCGATGCCGCCGGATATCACGTTGCGGGTGGTCTCGTTGCCGCCGACGAGCAGCAGCAGGGACTCGCCGATCAGCTCCTCGAAGGACAACTTCCCGCCGTCGATCTCGGCGTCGACCAGGATCCCGATCAGGTCGTCGGAGGGGGTCTTGCGCCGGTCCTCGATCACCTGCGTCGTGTAGGCGACGTATTCGGTGAACGCCTCGCCGGCCTTGTGGCTGAGTTCGCCGCCGTCGGAGAGCATCACCATCACGTCGGCCCAGTGCTGGAGTTGGTCGCGGTGTTCGGCGCCGACCCCGAGCAGTTCGCCGATCAGCGTCATCGGCAGCGGCGCGGAGAAGGCGCGGACCAGCTCGGCGCTGCGCCCGCCGGCGAGCATCGCGTCGATCAGCGAGGTCACGATGTCCCGGACGTGGTCCTCCATCGCGGCGATCTGCCGGGGCGTGAAGCCCTTCGAGACCAGCTTGCGGCGGCGGTAGTGCAGCGGGTCGTCGGAGTCGATCATCGACGGTTGCGGATAGCCGAGCGGGCGCGAGCCCTTGGCAGAGGAGAACAGTTCCGGGTTGCGCTCGGCCCAGGACAGGTCGGCGTGCCGGGTCAGTCCCCAGACGCCGGCGCGTTCGCTGTAGTACACCGGCGCGTGCTCGCGCAGCCAGGCGTAGTCGGCGTACGGGTCACCGGCGTACCAGTCCCGATCGAGCAGATGGATGTCGCGGATCGCGGGAGTCGTCACGGCAGGCCTCCGGGGTGATCACGTGTCGAGCGGTACGAACAGGCGGACGGCGGTGCGCATCAGGTCTTGGACCTCGTCGAGTGCGCGACCGCGGGCGGTGAGGCTGACCAGGCCGGAGAGCAGGACGTGGCCGAGCACCGTCTCGATGTCGTGCCGTCGGGCCGCCGCGGCGCCGTCCGCGTCCTCACCGGGCTCGCCGAAGGCGAGGCCGGTGATCCGGTGGATGCTCTGGTGGAAGTTCTCCTGGGACTGTCCGGCGGACGGGTCCGGCGCGGTCGCGGCCTGCACCACCGCCTCGGTCAACAGGCGGTTCTCCGCGCTCACCTCGACGATCCGGCACAGCAGCGCGGCCAGTCGCCCGGCCGGGTCGGCGGGCAGTGGTCGACGGGCGAGTTCGTCGGACAACTCGCCGATCCACAGCGCCGAGACCTCGCTGAGCAGGTGGTTCTTCGAGGTGAAGTAGCGGTACACGGTGGCCCGGGCCACGCCCGCGCGGTCGGCGACATCGTGCATCGTGACGGCGGCGTAGCCCCCTTCCAGGGCGAGATCGCACGCGGCGCGCACCAGCCGCTCGCGCCGCGCCTGCTGGTCGCGGGTGAGCGATCTGGTGAGGGTGATCGTCGATTCGGTACGGGGTTCGGCCACCGGTGAGCCTGTCCTGTGGGGGTCGTGCACGCGGGTCGGGCGGGATGTTCGCGGGCGGTCGGATCGGGCGCCGACTCGTTCCGCGGCGATCTTGCCCACGGATGAGACGGAAGTCTAGTCTGACGTCTCGTCAGATCTGCTGAGAACGTGTTCCAGTAATTTCCGGGCCCGTTTCGGACCCGCTTCCGCACCCGATCGACGCCGGAGCCGCCGTGACCGCCACCGCAGGACCGCTCGCGGGAATCCGCGTCGTGGAGTTCGTCGGCCTCGGGCCGGGCCCGTTCTGCGGCATGTTGCTCGCCGATCTCGGCGCCGACGTGTTGCGGATCGACCGCGCCGCCGAGGCCCGCAAGGGCTACGCCAAACCGCCGCGCAACCCGATGAACCGGGGCAAACACTCGATCGCGCTCGACCTCAAGCACCCGGACGGCGTCGCCTTGGCGCTGCGCTTGTGCGCGGACGCCGACGCGCTGATCGAGCCGTTCCGGCCGGGCGTGATGGAGCGCCTGGGCCTGGGACCGGACGTGGTCGCCGCGCACAATCCGCGGCTGGTGTACGGCCGGCTCACCGGCTGGGGGCAGACCGGTCCGCTCGCGGCCGCCGCCGGGCACGACATCGACTACATCGCGCTGGCCGGGATGCTGGAGCCGATCGGCCGGGCCGGGCAACCGCCGAGCATTCCGCTCAACCTGGTCGGCGACTTCGGCGGCGGCGGTCTGCTGCTCGCGTTCGGCCTGGTCGCCGCGCTGGTGGAGGCCGGCCGTTCGGGACTGGGGCAGGTGGTGGACGCGGCGATGATCGACGGCGCCGCGACGCTCGGCGCGACCTGGTTCACCATGGGCGCCTCCGGCATGCTCGGCCCGCGCGGCACCAACATGCTCGACGGCGGCGCGCCGTTCTACGACGTGTACGCGACCGAGGACGGCGCCTATGTCGCGGTCGGGGCGATCGAGCCGAGGTTTTGGGCCGAGTTGATCCACCGGCTCGGGCTGGCCGAGGATCCGGTGTTCGCCGACCTCGCCCGGCAACACGACCCGGCGCACTGGCCCGCGATGAAGGCCCGGCTCGCCGAGGTGTTCGCGACCCGCACCCGGGACGCGTGGTGCGCGCTCCTGGAGGGGACCGAGACCTGCTTCGCGCCGGTGCTCTCGCCCGGCGAGGCACCGGCCCACCCGCACCACGTGGCCCGCGGCACGTTCCTGCACGCCGACGGTCTGCCCGAACCGGCTCCCGCGCCGAGGTTCTCCCGCACCGTCGCCGCCGTACCCTCCCGCCCGGTGCACCCGGGCCCGGCCGCCGCCGGCGGCGACACCGATGCCGCGCTCGCCGCGTGGGGCCTGTCCCCGGCCGAGGTCGAGCACTTCCGGGATGCCGGCGCGGTCGTCTGACGCCGCATCACCACCCAGTACAGGTAAGGGATTCCATGGAACTACACGAGGCGCTGTACAGCACTCGCGCGATGCGCCGGGTGGCCCCGGACGCGATCCCGGCAACGGTCCAGGCCCGGATCCTGGACGCGGCCGTGCGCGCGCCCAGCGGTGGCAACGCCCAGGCCTGGCGCTTCCTCCTGGTGGACGACCCGGGCGTCAAGGGCCGACTCGGGCCGCTGTACCGGGAGGCGATGGACGCGCTGTGGACGACCGTGTACGCATCGCGCGTGGCCGCCGCCGAGGCGGATCCGGACAGCGCGGAGAGCCGGTCGTTCGTCCGGATGCGCCGCTCCTCGCAGTGGCTCGCGGACAATTTCGAGCAGGTTCCGCTGTTCCTGTTCGGCTTCGCCCGGCACGACCCCACCGGCGGCTCGATCTTCCCGGCGGTGTGGAGCGCGATGCTGGCCGCGCGCGCCGAGGGGGTGGGTGGCGCGCTGACCGCGGTGCTCGGGATCGCGCACCGCGACGCGGTGGCGGACGTCCTGGGCGTGCCGGCCGGCGAGGGCTGGCACATGGCGTGCTGCGTGTCGTTCGGCTACCCGACCGGCACGTGGGGCATCGCACCGCGAACCCCGGCGCACGAGGTGGCCTACCGCAACACCTGGGGCGAGCCGGTCGGCTTCGAGGTGCCGGCACCGCTGTGGCCCGCGGGGGGCGCGGCGTACACCCCCACCGATGTGGAAGGAGCCGGGCGATGAGCGCGGAGCACGTGGCGAGCGCCGAGAGCGCCGAGAGCGCGGCGGGCACGGCGGGCGCGGTGACACGTGGCGAGCCGCCGCTGCGGGGTTCGGTGGCGCTGGTGACCGGCGGGGGCAGCGGGATCGGGCTCGGCTGCGCGCTGCGGTTCGCCGCCGACGGGGCGCATGTGCTGATCGCCGGCCGCAGCGAGGACCGGCTGCGCGGCGCGGTGGCCGAATTGGAGAAGGTGGCCGCGGCCGGCGTGCGCGTCGGGTACGCGGTGACCGATGTGACCGACGAGGCGCAGGTCGAGGCCGCGGTGGTGGCGGCTGCCGAACTCGGCCCGGTACGCGCGGTGTTGGCCTCCGCCGGGGGCAACTCGACGATGGGCCCGCTGACCCGGATCGACACCGCCAAGTGGCGCGAGACGGTCGAGTTGAACCTGACCGGCACGATGCTCGTGCTCAAGCACACGGCCCGGCTGATGGCGGCGGGCGGCGGCGGCTCGTTCGTGGCCATCTCCTCGATCGCCTCCGCCGTCACGCACCGCTGGTTCGGCGCGTACGGGGTGAGCAAGGCCGGCATCGACCACCTGGTCCGGCTCGCCGCCGACGAACTCGGCGCGAGCGGCGTGCGGGTGAACGGCATCCTGCCCGGCCTGGTGGCCACCGACATGGTCGGCGCGGTCACCGCCGGCGGCCCGGTGCTGGAGGACTACCTGGCCTGCACCCCGCTGGAGCGGGTCGGCCGGGTCGAGGACATCGCCGCGCTCGCGGCGTTCCTGGTGGGCCCCGAGTCGACCTGGATCACCGGCCAGAACATCAACGTGGACGGCGGCCACCACCTGCGCCGCGGGCCCGACTTCCGGGCCTTCCTGGAGCCGGTCTTCGGCGCGGACGGCCTGCGCGGCATCGTCGCGGAAGGGAACTGACAATGACCCAGCGGGTGTTCAACCTGGCCGACCTCTTCGAGGTGGTGGTCGACGCATGTCCGGACCGGCTCGCGCTGGTCGCGGGCGAGGTACGGCTGACCTATCGCGAACTGGACGAGCGGGCCAACCGGGCCGCACACGCCTTCGCCTCGGCGGGTCTGCCGGTGGGCGCGCACATCGGCATCTACTCGCGCAACCGCGCCGAGTGGATGGAGGCGATGATCGGCGCGTTCAAGGCGCGGATGGTGCCGATCAACATCAACTTCCGCTACGTGGAAGAGGAACTGCGCTACATCGTGGACAACGCCGACTTGGCGGCCCTGGTCGTCGAGCGCGGCTATCTGCCCAAGGTCGCCGCGGTGCGGGCCGACGCGCCCGCGCTCGGGCCGGTGTTCGTGCTGGCCGACGAGAACGACGACACGCTCGACGCCACGATCGACTACGAGGCGGCGCTCGCGGCCGAGAGCGCCGACCGCGACTTCGGGCCGCGCTCCCCCGACGACCGCTACATGGTCTACACCGGCGGAACCACCGGCTTTCCCAAGGGCGTCGAATGGCGCGCGCACGACATCTTCTGCTCGGCGATGGGCGGCGGGAACTTCGGCGGCGAGCCGATCGCCGACCCCGAACTGCTCGCCGAGAAGGCCAAGGGCGCGCCGCTGGTGCAGATGTTGACCACGCCGCTGATGCACGGCAACGGCCAGTGGATCACCTGGATCACCCTGTTCGGCGCGGGCACCGCGGTGTTGTGGACCGGTCCGCGCTACGACCCGGCCGAGATCCTGCGCACCGTCGCCCGTGAGGGCTGCGTAACGATGATGCTGGTCGGCGACGCAATGGCCCGCCCGATCGCGGACGAATTGGAGAGCGGCGCGTACGCCGTCGACACGCTCAAGGTGATCGGCTCCGGCGGCGCCCTGCTCTCCCCCACGGTCAAGGCCCAACTCACCCGGCTGATCCCCGGCCTGTACATCGCCGACAGCTTCGGCGCCTCGGAGTTCGGCGCGGGCAGCTCGCAGACCGCCGGCGGCCGGTTCCCGATGAAGCCGAAGACCGCGATCCTGGGCGAGGACCTGCGCCCGGTGGGAGTGGGCGAGACCGGACGGATGGCCCGCACTGGCCACATCCCGCTCGGCTACTACAAGGACCCGGTCAAGACCGCCGACACCTTCCACGTCGACCCGGACGGCGTGCGCTGGGTGATCCCCGGCGACTACGCCCGCGTCGAGGACGACGGCGACGTAACCCTGCTCGGCCGCGGCTCGGTCTGCATCAACACCGGCGGCGAAAAGGTCTTCCCCGAAGAGGTAGAGGGCATCCTCAAGGCCCACCCGGCAATCTACGACGCGGTAGTGGTCGGCCTCCCCGACCCAAGATTCGGCGAACGAGTCACCGCAGTGGTCTCCCTACGCCCGGCCCACACCATAACCCTGCCGGAACTCACCAATCACACCCAAACCCACCTGGCAGGCTACAAAACCCCCCGAAGTCTGATAATAGTTCCAGAAATCCCCCGCACTCCAGCCGGCAAACCCGACTACCGCTGGGCCAAATCAACAGCCCAAACATCACCCACTCCCTAAACCCACCCCCTGCGGCCCGCAGCCCAGCACTTGAAAACAAGCAGACCGCAGGCCGGCCCTGAAGCATCAGCCACCACACAGCCCGCGCCACAAATACAACCGACCCAACCAACGCCGGCCCGTCCGCCGCTTGAGAACAAACAAGCCGCAGACCGACCCGGAAGCACCGGGCACCACACAGCCCGCGCCACAAGCACGACCGACCCAACCCAAAACCAGCCAGTCCGGCGTTTGAGAACAAACAAGCCGCAAACCCACCCGGAAGCACCGGGCACCACACCACCCACGCCACAAGAACGACCAACCCAACCCAAATCCAGCCCGTCCGGCGTTTGAGGACAAGCGGGCCGCAGGCCGGCCGGAGGCACCGGGCAACCCGCGACCTAGCATCACCAACCCAACCCAAAACCAGCCCGTCCGGCGTTTGAGGACAAGCGGGCCGCAGGCCGGCCGGAGGCACCGGCCACCGAGCGACCCACCAAGCGCAAACCAACCCAATCCAAGGCGCCCCGCGCCCCGCACCGCGCCCCCCCCCCCCCCCCCCCCCCCCCCCCCCCCCCCCCCACCCCCCCCCCCACGACCCACCCAGCCCGTCCGGCGCTTGAGGACAAGCCGGCCACCAAACAGCCCACCCCTACCACCCCGCGCGTTTCGCGTATCGTGTGGCGATGACCGTCCCCCACCAGCGAACCGGCCCCCTGGCCACCGGCATCCACTGGCACGACGGCCGCGCCCACCTCGCCCTGACCGGCCCCGGCGACGAACAGTCCCGCCAACCGCTACCCCTCGGCGCCCCCATCGGCTGGCGCCTGACCGGCCCCCGCACCTGCGTCGGCATCCGCCGCAAGACCGGCCGCCGCACCCCCTGCCCCACCCTCACCCCGCTGCCCGCGACCGCCCCCCGCTCGCAGTGCGAGGCATGCGCGCTCGCCGACCCCGGCCGCAAACTCGCCCGCGATCAGGCGATGGACGACCCACGCCCGTTCTCGCTCTACCTCGCCTGGTTCGGCCCCGGCCTGGTCAAGGTCGGCCTCACCGCCACCGAACGCCGCGCGGCCCGCCTCGCCGACCAGGGCGCGCCGATGTTCACCTGGCTCGGCCACGGCCCGCTGATCCCGGTCCGCGGCACCGAACGCCGATGCTCGGCCACGGGCACCGTCCGCGAACGTATCCCGCACCGGGCCAAGACCACCGCCTGGTGGCGCCCGCGCGAGCTGGATTCCCCGGCCGAACTGACCGCCGCACACGCCCGGTTGACCCCGCTGCTTCCGGACACGATGACCCCCGCACCGTGCGACGTCCAGGACCTTAGCCGCTTCTACGGCCTGACCGACGCCCCGCCGCCGACCCGGGACCAGGTCACCGGCCTCACCGAAAACGCGCTGCTGTACGGCGAGTTGACCTGCGTGGCGGGCCACGACGCACTGATCACCACGGACACCGGCCCGCTGTTCGTGGATCTGCGCCTGCTCACCGGTTGGCACCTGACCCCGGCTCGCGGCACCCCCTCCGGCCTCACCCTCAAGCCCCTGGACACCGGCCGCGCCCCGGACGGCTCGGTCCAGGAGGGCCTGTTCTAGCGCGTGCCTTCAAACCCCCGCCTCCCCACCACAGGGATCAAACCCGGCTCACCCGCTGACACTCCCCCGGCACCCCGTCCTCGATCGGCTTGCTGCGGTCGTACGGGTCGACCGTCTTCGGCGACCCCGACGGCGTCGTCGAGTCGTCGTCCGGGAACTCCGGCCGCACGAAGCCGTCCAGGCGTGTGCACGAGCTGTTCGCGGCGTCGAACCCGACCTGCGCCACCGCGATCCGGCCGCGCACCGTCGCCTGATAGCGGGGCCCGCGATAGACCTTCGTCTCCAACACCCGACGCACCACCGAGCGGGTCACCGCCGCGTCCGCCCCGCTGCCGGCCTTGGCCACCGGGTAGACGAACGAGTAGTCGGCGTGCACCGTCAAGGTGCCCTCGCCGTCGACGTCGTAGCTCGTGATGCCGTTGACCTTGACCACCCGGCCCACCTGCTCGATCTCCTTGGGATCGAACCTGGTCACCCACGAGACCGGGTTGTCCGGCTCCCATCGGTTCGCCCGCAGCGCGTCCTCGATCCGTGCGACCTGGCCGTCGGCCGGATCCAGGAGCGCGAGATAGCCTGCCGGACGCCCGCCCGCGAGCACGTCGCGATCCAGGTTGCCGGCGATCAGCAGCCGCCGGGTCAGCTCCAGCGCCTCGGTGACCTCGGCCGCGCTGTACCCGGGCACCGTTTTGACCTCGGGCAGGGTCAGGCCCGCCTCGTTGTCCGCGTAGTTCACGGCCGGCGAGCCCGCGAACGGATTCTTCCGGGTGGGCCGGTCCGGATCGACATCCCGGCGCTCCCCCGCCGAGGGCACCGAGGTGGCCACCCCAACGACCGGCGGCTGCACCATCGGATCGTCGGCCGCGGCCGTGTTCGACGTGCCGAACCAGCCGAACACCCGGTCCGGCGCGGCGGCGAAGGCCACCAGCGCGAGCACCGCGACGGTCACCAGGACGGTCCGCCACCGGCGCCGGCGCGGCGGCCGGCTCGGCCCGTCGGCCCGCCACGGGGCATGCTGCGGCGGCTCGTTCGCCCATTTCCGGGCAAGCATGCGCGCCCGCGCGGACCCCTCGGTCGTGGTCGCGCCCCGGACGAAGTCCTCGTCGAACACGTACCCGGCGAACGGGTCGTTCGGGTCGGCCCCACCCGACCCGGCGCCCGCCGGTCCATCCATCCGGTCGCGGCCGTCGCCTGCGTCCCGGTTCCCCCTCTGATCGGACATCGGAGCAAGATAGCCGCGCCAACCGACAGGTCCGGGCGTATGTGACCCGGATCATGGTTTGCCGCCGAAACGGCATCTCGCGGACACGGATCATTGGCGGCACGGACACCGGAGTCGGACTCACACGCGCCTTGACTTTGAGTTCACTCCAACTCGTAGGCTCCCGATCATGAACAGCACGGGAAACACCACCATCCTCACCGGCACCAACGACCGCTACGAGCGCGGCCTGGCCGTCCTTCGACAGGTCGCCGGCCCCGAGCAGTCGACGGTGCTCGACGGCTTCGCCGAGATCGCGCCGGACCTGACCCGGTTCGTCGTCGAGTTCGGCTACGGCGACGTCTACGCACGGCCCGGACTGACGCTGCGCGAGCGGCAGTTGGCCACCGTCGCCGGGCTGGCCGCGCTCGGCAACGCGGCGCCGCAGTTGCGCTTCCACCTGGCCGGCGCGCTCAACGTCGGCTGCACGCGGCGCGAGATCGTCGAGACGCTGATCCACGTGTCCGTCTACGCCGGTTTCCCGGCCGCGCTCAACGGACTGGGCGTGGCGCGCGAGGTGTTCGAGGCGTACCCGGACACCGCGTCCGAGGATGCCGAGGTCGCCGGCGAGGGCCCGGATGCCGCCGAGACCACCGCCGACCGCTACCGCCGCGGGCTGGCCGCGCTCACCGAGATCGACGGGCACGCCGGCGAGCAGGTGGTCGCCTCGCTCCGGGACATCGCCCCCGATCTGGGCCGCTACGTGATCGAGTTCGCCTTCGGCGACGTCTACTCGCGCACCGGCCTGGACCTGCGTACCCGCGAACTCGCCACGGTCGCGATGTGCACCGCGCTCGGCACGGTCGCGCCGCAACTCGCGGTGCACATCCACGGTCTGCTCAACGTCGGGGGCACCGAGGAGGACGTGGTCGAGACGATCACCCAGATGGTCGGCTACGCCGGCTTCCCCGCCGCGCTCAACGGCATCGCGGTCGCCCGCACGGTGTTCGCCGAGCGGGCCGCCGCCGGTCAGGCGTCGACCGCCTCCGCGACCGAGTCCTGAGGCAGCAGGTACACATCCCGGCCCTCCACGTCGACGAACGCGTCGCTCGGGCGGAAACCGACCCGGCGGGCCAGGGTCAGCGACGGCACGTTGTCCGCGTTGATCACCGCGAAGATCGGCATCGTCGGTAGCGTACGGCGGGCCAACGCGACGGTGACGTCGACCGCCTCCCGGGCCAGGCCCCGACCCCACGCGATGGGCGAGAAGCGGTAGTAGAGGTTGAACACCGGGACACCGTCGGGACGCAACCGCCGGGTCAACTGGGTCCCGGCGAAGCCGAACACCTCGGTGGGGCGCTCGCGCGGCGCGACCGCGCAGTAGCCGATCCCGTCCCGCTCCCAGTCCTCGATCATCGTCCGTAGGAACTCGACGCCCGCCTCGGCCGACGGCATCGGTCCCAGCGGGTTGTAGCGGTTGGTCTCGGGATCCCCGTGCACGGCGAACACCGCCGCCGCGTCGTCGGGGTGGGGCCTGGTCAGGACCAGCCGTTCGGTCTCGGCGACCGTGATGCGAGTCGTCACGCGCGTGCCGTTCGATTCGTTCGAGGTGCGACAGGGGGGTCTGTACCGCGGGTTTCGTGCCCGCCCAGCCTAATCACCCGATCACACGATCCGATGATCGTCGGGGGTGATCGGCTCGTTCCCCTCGGCCCGCTGGTGGCGCGATCCGTCGATGCCCACACCCTCGCGGCGCAGGGCCCGGGTGCGGTGTTCGCGCGGGCTCATCCCCCGGACCCGCTTGAACGCCGTGCTGAGGGCGAACGCGTCGCCGTAGCCCACCTTTTCCGCGACCGCCCCGACCGTGGCCTCCGGTTGGCACAGCAGGTCCGCGGCCAGCGACAGCCGCCAGGCGGTGAGGAAGGCCATCGGCGGCTCGCCGATCAGTTCGCTGAACCGCCGCGCCAGCGCGGCCCGGGAGACCCCGGCCGAGGCGGCCAACGACGCGACCGTCCACGGTTGTTCGGGGTTGTTGTAGATCAGGCACAACACGTGGCCGATCACCGGGTCGCGGTAGCCGCGGTACCAACCTGGCGCGTCCGTTCCGGAACGGGCGAACCACGAGCGCAACATCGCGATCAGCAGCAGGTCGAGGAGGCGGTCCAGGACCGCCTCCTGGCCCGCCTCGTCCTTGACGATCTCGGTGGCCAGGAGCGGGATCACCGGGCAGTCCACCTCGTCCGCCCGGATCACCGCCAGGGCGGGCAGTGCCTCCAGGAGCGAACGGCTGACCTCGCCGGCCAGCTGGTAGGTCCCGGTCAGCATGATCGTCTCGGCTTCGGCGCTGTTGCCCCACGTGCGCACGCCGAGCGCCATCTCCTTGGCCAGGTCCCGCCCGTCGGGGGTGGAACAGCGCTGGCCGGGATGGATGATGATCTGCGGTTGCGTGTCCGGCTCGTCGCAGACCCGGTAGTGGTCGGGCCCGCGCACGATCGCCACGTCGCCGGCGGTCAGTCGCTCCGATTCGCCGCGATCCAGCGCGATCCACGCATGGCCGCGCACCACCGCCACGACGGTCAGCGGCGCCTCGTCGTGGATGCGCATGGCCCACGGCGCGCTGAGCATCGAACGCAGCAGGAAGGCGCCCTGCGCCCGGGGTCCGTTGAGCAGGCTCGCGAGAGCATCCATGCCCGAATCCTAGCGAAGATCGAGACGATCAAACATGTTATTGGGCGCTTCAGCGATGTTCACTCTCACCGCCAGGCCCTTGAATAGAGCCATGACGACGAACGAACAGCACCTCGCGAACACCGCCGGCACCGACTACTCCACCACGCTGGTCGTGGGCGGAACCGGCAAGACCGGCCGCCGGATCGCCGCGAAACTGATCGAGCGGGGCCACACGGTCCGCCTCGGTTCGCGCTCCGCGCCGATCCCCTTCGACTGGACCGACCGCACCACGTGGGCCCCGGCGCTGCGCGACGTCGAGAAGGTGTACATCTCCTACCAGCCGGACATCGCCGCCCCCGGCGGCGCGGACACGGTCGGCGCGTTCGCCGACCTCGCCGCCGCGAGCGGCGTGCGGCACCTGGTCCTGCTGTCCGGCCGGGGCGAGCCCGAGGCGCAGGACGCCGAGGCCCGGGTGCGTGCCTCCGGCGCCCACTGGACCATCGTGCGGGCCTCCTTCTTCGCCCAGAACTTCGACGAGGGCGAGTTCCTCGGCCCGCTCCTGGAGGGCGAGTTGGCGCTGCCCGTCGGAGCGGTGGGCGAGCCGTTCATCGACGTGGAGGACATCGCCGACGTCGCGGTCGCCGCGCTCACCGAGGACGGGCACACCGGGCAGGTGTACGAGGTGACCGGGCCGCGGCTGCTGACCTTCGCCGACGCGGTGGCCGAGATCGCCCGCGCGTCGGGCCGCGAGATCGGCTACGTCCAGGTGCCCCTGGAGGCATACTCGGCGGCCCTGACCGGGCACGGGGTTCCCGCCGAGGTCGTCGACCTGCTGGCCTTCCTGTTCGGCGAGGTCCTCGACGGACGCAACGCGCACGTCGCCGACGGTGTGCGCCGCGCGCTCGGCCGGGACCCCCGCGACTTCTCCGACTACGCACGCGACGCCGCCGCCCGCGGTGTCTGGAAGGTGTGACCATGAGCGGCCCCCTGTTCGTCCTGACCCTGGTCACGGCCATCGGCTGCGCCACGATGGGCGGAGTCTTCTACGGCTTCTCCTCCTTCGTGATGGCCGGTCTGGGCCGGCTCCCGGCGAACCAGGGGGCCGCGGCCATGCGTGCGCTCAACGTCGAGGCCCCGAAGCCGCCCCTGATGATCGGCCTGCTGGGCACCTCCGTGCTCTGCGCGGGCCTGGGCGTGACCGCGCTGGTCTCCTGGGACGGGGCGTACTCCGGCTACCTCATCGCCGGCGCACTGAGCTACCTGATCGGCCCGCTCGGGCTGACCGCCGGCTACCACGTGCCGCGCAACAACGCGCTGGACCGGGTCGAGCCGAACTCGCAGGCGGAGGAGCGCCTCTGGGCCACGTTCCCGACCGAGTGGACCCGGGCGAACCACCTGCGCGCGCTGGGCGGCGTCGCCGCCGCGGTCTGCCTGACCCTCGCCCTCACCCGCTGACCTCTCGAGACCACCCATCCGAAAACGGGGACCCCGGCATGACTCGGCCATCCACACAGTCGTCCACACCACCGACCCGCACCGCCGCCATCGTGCTGGGCGCCGGCCTGGTCACCACCGGCCTCGTCGCCGGCGTCTACTTCTGCTTCGCGGTCGCGATCATGCCGGCCCTGGCCCACGTCGACGACCGCACCTTCATCGACTTCCTCCAGCAGGTCAACAGGAGCATCGAGAACCCGGTCTTCTTCTCCTGCTTCTTCGGCGCCCCGATCCTGGGCGTGATCTCCATCGTGCAGATCCGAAAGCTCGGCACCCCCGAGGCCGCCCGCTGGGTCGTCGCCGGCGTCGCCTTGGCCTTCGTCGGCATGCTGATCACCATGGGCGGCAACATCCCGCTCAACAACAAGATCGACGACGCCGGCGACCCCGCGAAGGTCGCCGACCCGGCCAAACTCCGCGAAGACGTCGAAAACACCTGGATAGCCTGGAACATAGCCCGCACCCTCTTCGCCACCGCCGCCCTGGCCACCCTCACCCGAGCCACCCACCTCTTCGCCCGAACCACCCGCGCCCACTGATTGGCACGCACCGTTCGGCCCCGGTGAGCACCTGCTCACCGGGGCCGCGTTCGTGCCTGCGTCGAGCCATCCATCAATCGCTCCAGCCTGCGACTTCTCCGCCACCGAGGCATTGGACCGAAGTCGACGACGTGGTGGTCCGGGCTCATCCGGCCGATACCGCGGCCGTGTTGCTCGGTCGGACCATCGCGAGTTGCAGGATGCGCCGGTGGCGACTCGCCAAAGCGGGGGAGCCCGTCGAACCGGCTCCCCCGCAGTTGGCTCTGTTCTCGTGACGCTCGGTCAGCCCTTGACCGTGATCAACGGCTTCAGATGCGTCACGATCTCGACCAGGTCGGACTGCTGCCGCATGACCCGGTCCAGGTTCTTGTACGCGCCGGGGATCTCATCCACGACGCCCGCGTCCTTGCGGCACTCGACGCCCTGGGTCTGCTCGACCAGGTCCTTCACCGTGAACCGCTTCTTGGCTGCGTTCCGGCTCATCTTCCGGCCCGCGCCGTGCGACGCCGAGTTGAACGCGTCGGTGTTGCCGAGGCCGCGCACGATGTACGAACCGACCGCCATCGATCCTGGGATGATCCCGAGGTCGCCACTGCCCGCCCGGATCGCACCCTTGCGGGTGACCAGCAGGTCCACCCCGTCGTACGTCTCCTCCGACACGTAGTTGTGGTGGCACGAGATGGCTCGATCGAAGGTGACCTCTCGTTTCGTGAAGTACGCGGACACGACGTCTCCGTACAACGCGAGCATCAGATCACGGTTGAGCCTGGCGTACTCCTGCGCCCAATACAGGTCGGCACGGTAGGCGTCCATCTCCGGCGTATGCGCAACGAACACCGCCAGGTCGCGATCCACCAGGTCCTGGTTGTGCGGCAACGACTGCGCGACACCGATGTGGTGATCGGCGAGTTCCTTGCCGATGTTGCGCGAACCCGAGTGCAGTTGCAACCACAACCGGCCCTCGCTGTCGCTGTCCAGCGACAGATAGTGGTTCCCGCCGCCGAGGGTGCCCAGTTGGCTTGCCGCCCGCTCCCGCCGGAAGTGCACCTCGGAGGCGAGTTCGCCGAACCGGCTCCACATCGAGTCCCACCGCGCGACCGGAAAGGAACGCAGTTTCCGCACGTCCACCGGCTCCTTGTGGCCTGCGTGCCCCACCGGCACGTTCGCCTCGATCCGCGATCGCAGGTCGGCAAGATCGTCGGGAAGGTCCTTGGTGGTCAACGACGTACGGACGGCGGACACGCCGCAGCCGATGTCCACGCCGACCGCCGCCGGGCAGACGGCGTCGCGCATGGCGATGACCGAGCCGACCGTGGCGCCGCGGCCGTAGTGCACGTCGGGCATCACGGCGAGGCCGTGCAGCCACGGCAGGGTGGTGATGTTGCGGAGCTGCTGCATGGCCTGGCCCTCGACCGCGGCCGGGTCGGTCCACATACGAATCGGTACCCGGGTGCCGGGGACCTCGGTGTACGACATGGGAGGGTCACTCTCCTGAGTGGATGGTGGTCAAACGTGAGCACGGCGGCTCGAAGTCTTGGGTGGCCGCCCCGGCGCACCCCGGGTAGTGGGCCCGGGTGCGCCACGGGGCAGCCGGTGGCGGGGACCGCAGGGTTGGCGACTGCGGGACCCGCGGAGCGGGAAACGAAGCAGGGGTTACACGCGGCGGGCCGAGGCACCCTTGACGGGGCGTCGGCCGAAGTCACGGAACCGCACCGGCTCGCTCCTCTCCCTACGGGACGGGACACACGGAGGCCCCGTCGTTGGCTCGGCCTCCATCAAGCCACGGCAACGCCGCACCTCGCAAAGGGTTTTCCGGTGCGCGCGACGAGCCCCGCGCACGCCCCCGGGACACACCGCGCGCCGCTGTGACACCCGACCCGGGCGGGCGTACATTCCCGATGCATGTTCGTCGTCGGGGTAGCCGCGTGGATCACCGCCGTCGCCTGTGTCGTGTTCGGGCGCGATCGGCATCGGCAGCGGGTGCCTCCGGTGGTCCGCGACTTCGACGGCGACGGGCCGCTGGAGCGCACCGAGTTCCCCCGACCCGCCCGGGCCGGGTGGATCGCCGGCGCCGCCGCGGCCCTGGTCGGCTCGGCGGCGTTCGTGCTCAGCGTCAGGTGAGGCGCCCGGGCGCGGGCCGGGTCAGGTGAAGACGACCGTGCGGGTCCCGTTGAGCAGGACGCGCCGCTCCGAGTGCCACTTGACCGCGCGCGCCAGCGCCTGACACTCCACGTCCCGACCGACCGCGACCAGCGCCGCCGGGGTGACCGCGTGGTCCACCCGCTCGACCTCCTGCTCGATGATCGGGCCCTCGTCCAGGTCGCCGGTGACGTAGTGCGCGGTCGCGCCGATCAGCTTCACCCCGCGCGCGTGCGCCTGGTGGTACGGCTTCGCGCCCTTGAAGCTCGGCAGGAACGAGTGGTGGATGTTGATCGCGCGGCCCTCGAGCTGCTTGCACAGGTCGTTGGACAGGACCTGCATGTAGCGCGCCAGCACCACCAGTTCCACGTCGTGCTCGTGCACCAGCGCGAGCAGCCGCGCCTCCGCCTCGGGCTTGGTCTCGCGGGTGACCGGGATGTGGTGGAAGGGCACCCCGTAGGAGCGGGACAGCTCCTCGAAGTCGCGGTGGTTGGACACCACGCCGACGATCTCGATCGGCAGCGCGCCGATGCTGCTGCGGAACAGCAGGTCGTTGAGGCAGTGCCCGAACTTGCTGACCATCACGAACACGCGCATCCGCGCGTCCCCGTCGTGGATCTGCCAGTCCATGTGGAAGGACGCGCCGACGGCGGTGAAGCCCGCCCGCAGCGCGTCCAACTCGACGCCCGGCTCGGCGGCGAAGTGCACGCGCATGAAGAACAGCCCGGTGTCGCGGTCGCCGAACTGCTGGCTGTCCACGATGTTGCAGCCGGTCATCATCAGGAAGCTGGCCACCGCGTGCACGATGCCGCGCTTGTCCGGACAGGACAGCGTGAGCACGTACTGGCCGGCACCCGGCGACGCGTCGCCGGCGTCGGTGCCGTCGAGAGGCTGCTGGGTCTGCTCGGTCATGACGCGCCCTTCTTTCCGATGTCTGCCCGTGTCCACCCGCCATCCGCCGAGGTGCGCGGTGTCGACGTGGCGCGGCGGCCGGTCGTACAGGATCCCACGTCCGGTGCGGGCTCAGCGCCCACCGGTACGAATACGCAACACGTCGAGCGAGTCCGGCGGCGCGTCGGGGTCGTCCTCGTCCGCGCGGGCCAGCGCCACGTGCGCGGCACGCGAGGCGGTGACCACGTCGGGCCAGCGCGGGTGGGTGAGGTAGGCGGGCGCCGGGGCGTCCTCGCCGACGTCGTGCAGGACACCCAGGATCTCCCGCACCGCGGCGTCCACCAGGGCGGCCTCCTCGGCGTCGGTGACCAGGCAACCGATGTAGGTGGTCGCGGACCAGCGGTCCAGCCAGGAGTCGCCCACCAGGCGATAGACGGCGTCGGTGATCGAGCCGTAGTCCGGGCGGCCGGCCAGCCAGGACTCGCGCTGGAACGTCGGGTCGCCGAACATGTGCAGCGCGGAGCGGACCTGGGCCCGCCAACGCCACCACGGAACGGTGCTCTGGCGCATACCTGCCATCGTGGCGCCTCCTCCCCTGTCCCCGCTTCGGTTTCACCGATCCGATCCGGTCGCGTTCCGGATCCGATCCCGACCGGATCCGGTCGGGATCGCCCGGATCGCCTCGAATCGCCACCGATCATGCCGCAGACCGGGTCGATCCCGCTGGCGGGGCGACGGCCCGGCCGGCGGGATCGACCCGGTCCCCGAGGTCCGGCGCGGTCAGTCCACCACCTTGATGGTGATCAGCCCGCGCTCGTCGTCGAACACCCGCAGCGCGGCCACCGCGAAGCCCGGGTGGTCGCGCATCCAGTTCTGCGCGGCGAGCAGGATCCGGGCCGCGCTGTTGAAGACCTGCGCGGCCTCCGTCGAATAGTCCCCCGGCAGGTGCGAGGACAGGTCGGTGTCGATCGCGACCTCGTACTTGCCCTTGTGGTCCAGCGTGAGCCGCACCTGCTGGAGGTGCGCGCCCTCCGCGGTGGTGTGCAGCGCCGCCAGCATCGTGGCCCCGTAGTCGTCCGCGGCCGGCTTGCGGTCGTCCCGTTCGGCGCCGAGCCGGAAGTCGATCGCGTCGCGGTCCGAGTCCAGGATCTCGATCCCGCCCACCCACAGCGCCGGATGGTCCTCGGCCCACTGCGCGGTCTCGGTCAGCAGCTTGCCCGCCCGGTCCCGGACCAGTTCCTCGGCCTGCGTGTTCGAGCCGTTGCCCCGGACCAGGTCGGTTTCGAGCGTGACCTTGTAGACCTTGTACGAGCTGACCACCCGGATCTTGGTGACGTGGCCCCCGTGCGCCGTGGTCCGCAGGTGGGTCAGCAACTCGCTCCCGTATGCCCCCGATTCGGGGGTGTCGCCGGCGGCGGCGGGCGGCACGACCGGCGGCACCGTGGCGGGTGTGCCGCCCGGCGGCACGGTCGCGGGTGCGCCGTCCGCCGCGACCGTCTTCGGCACGGGCGTGCCGATCCGCGCCGCGCTCGGTCCCGCGGTGGCGACCGTGTCGGCGACCTTGCCGGCGTCCGGCGATCCGGTACACGCCGCGGCTCCCACCACGGTGGTGGCGAGAAGCACGACCGCGGACAGTCGTGTGCGCTTCCGTATGCGTATCAAGGTTCGTGTTCACCCCCTGTCACCCAGCCATGGTGCGGGTTGGTCCTCGGCTCCTACCAGGCGGGGGGTAGCGTGCGGAGGAAATATACCGCTTTGCCGGCGCCTCGACCGGCACCTTTCGCCCATGACGGGCGCCCGGGCCGGGCCGGGACACCCGGCCGAGGCGGGGTCAGGGATCCACGGCCAGGCGGTAGCCGCGCTTGGTGACGGTGAGGACCAGGTCCGCGTACGGCCCGAGCGCGGCGCGCAGTCGGGCGATCGCCGCCTCGACGGCGTGCTCGTCGGTCCTGGGGTCCGCCCACACCCGGCGCAGCAGTTCGGCCCGGCCCAGCACCCAGCCCGGCTTCTCGGCGAGGGCGCGCAACACGGCGCCCGGGACCGGGGGCAGCCAGATGGTCCGCCCGTCGACCAGGACCGCGTTGCCCTGGACGACCAGCCGCCGGGTGCCGGTGTCCAGCTCCCGGCGGGCCCGCGCGGGCAGCGCCTCGGCGATCGTGCGCACCAGCGAGCCGATCCGCCCGCGCTCGGGCCACACCGACTCGACGCCCAGGTCGGCCAGCGGACGCGCGCACACCGGGCCGATGCACACCGGCAGTACGTCGGCGCGCAGCGCGGCCAGCACCTCGGCGTGCCGGCCGGCCGTCTGCGCGGTCTCCAGGAACGCGCCGATGGCGGGCGCGCTGGTGAAGGTGAGCGCGTGCACCTCGTGCCGCACGGTCTGCTCCACCAACCGGCGCACCGCGCCCGGATCGTCCGGCGGCCCCCAGCGGAACACCGGGATCTCCACCACCTCGGCGCCGCGTTCGCGCAGCCCCTCGGCGAAGCCCGGGGCCGGCGCGCCGTGCTCCTGAACGGCGATCCGCCGCCCGCGCAGATCGCGCGCGAGCAGCCAGGCCAATACCTCGCCGCGCGAGTCCGAGCCGGGCGAGTACACCTCGCGCAGCCCGCTCGCGCGCACCGCCGTGGTCGCCTTGGGCCCGCACCCGACCACCGCCGCGGCCCGGCAGGCGCCGGCCAGTCGGGCGCCGCGCCCCCACCCCTCGGCGGCGCCGAACCAGCCGCGCCAGCCCACTCCGGTGGTGGCCACCACGTAGTCGAGGCGGCGGTCCAGGGCCCGTTCGGTGGCCCGGCGCAGGATCGGATCGTCGGCGGGCGACACGATCCGTACGGTGGGCGCGTCCACCACCTTGGCGCCCAGGTCCCGGAGCAGCGCGGCGAGTTCGTCGCGGCGCCGGGCCGCGGTGACGCCGATGGTGAACCCGACCAGCGGCGCGGCCCCCGTGCCTGTCTCCATGGGGTGAGACTCGCCGACGTGTGTTACGTCCCTGTTGCCGGACGGTCACGCGGGAGTTAGCGCGTGGGTCGATGGGCGGGTCGGCCGGGGCCTGCGCCGGTGCGCGCGGCCCACGCGGCTCGGGTCGGTTCGCGTCCGCGGCGCCCGGGTCGCCTGCGCGGCGCGGTGGGCGCTCGGAAGTCGCCTGCGCGGCGTGGCGGTGGCTCAGAAGTCGCCGGCGCTGCGCTTGCCGAGGTTGTTGTCGGCCGCGATCGGGTTCCACAGGCCGACCACCTTGTTCTTGGCGGTGGTGGCCCGGCCGCCCGCGCGGTCGGCGGCGCGCTTGTGGTCGGTGTACTCGGCCTTGTGGTCCTTGCAGCCGCCGCGGGCCATCTCGGTGCCCCAGGCCGCGAGTTCGCGGTCGGACTCGGCGGATGCGGTCCACGCCTCGCGCAGTCCGGCGACCAGGTCGGCGCCGCGGGTCAGCTTGTCGGTGGCCAGTTTGTCCAGGCCCGCGAGCTGCTCGTCGCGCTGCCGGGCCGCCTCGTTGAGCGACTGCGCGCCGGCCGCGGGGTCGTCGCACTTCTGGATCTTCTGCACGGCCTGCGACACGACCTGTCGGGAGCCGGCTCCCGACTGGAGGAGGCGGTCCACGGCGGACGCCTGCGCGGCGCTCTCGCTCGCCTTGGCGGGCGGCGCCGACGTCCCGGGCGCCGCGCTCCCGGACGTCTCCGGCTTCGGACCGGCCGTCGCGGCGGCGCCCTTGTCCGCCTTGTCGCCCTTGTCGTCGTCGCCGAACGCGCCGCTGGCGAACACCCCGATCGCGGCGACCACCACGAGCGCCCCGACGCCGGCGGCGATCAGCGGCGTGCGGTTCCGGCCCGGCCCTGGGTCGCCGTGCTCGACGGGCGGGACGGTACGCGGCCCGTACGGCGGGGCGGCCGGTTGCGGCGCGGCATACCCGGCGGACTGCGCGGCGCGATACCCGCCGGACGGCGGCGCGGGCTGCCCCGAGTAGGCCGGCCGGATCGGCGGCGCGGGAATGCCGACCGGCCCCGTGCCGGCGGACGGCGGGCCGGCCACCTCGTCCCGGAACAGGCTCACCTCGAACACCTGGGTGGGGTCGGCCGGCCCCGCCGGCTGCGGCCCGGTTCCGGGCGGCGCCAGGGGCGAGCCGGCCGCGGCCCCACCCGGTGGCGTATGCATGGGCCGCGGCGGCACCTGCCCGGGCGCGGCCGGCGGCTGCGGCTGCCCCGGGTAGCCCTGCTGCCCGGGAAACGACTGGTGCCCCGCATACGACTGCTGCCCGGGATACGCCTGCTGCTGCCCCGGATACGCCCCCTGCCCGTACTGCTCCGGCGGCCCCTGATCCGCGTAGTCGTCGAATCTCGGCAACACCTCGGTCTCGTCGCGCGGGAGTTCGAGCGGGCCGAAAGGCGACGGCCCCGGCTGCCCGCCGTTCGGACCGTGTCCGCCCGTGCCGCCGTCCGCTGCACCGGATCCCATGCCACCCACCCGTTCGTCGCCTCGAAGCCGTCGCACCGGGGCGTCGCGCGACCGGCCGAATCGTCCGGCGGCCGCTCCCCCGGTCCGCCCGACGGTAACTCAGTCGTTCGAGTGACGAACAGCGGCGCGTGCCGCGACCGGGCCCGAGCAAGGGTGTTCGGCGACCCCGGTGGGACGGCCCGCCGCAGGTGGGCGGCGGTGTCGGGCGATCAGACCGGGACCGCGTGCACCGCCTCGGCGAATTCCCGGACCAGGGGTTCGTCGCGATGCGGCTCCAGCCGGCGCTGGAAGTCCTTGAGGTATTCGAGCCCGCGCGCCGAGTGCAGCCGGCCCACCAGGTCCAGCGCCTCCGCGCCGACCGCGCACGCCTCGTCCAGCCGGTTCTGCTGCAGGTGCGCGGTGGCCAGCAGGAGCGTGTCGACCGCCCGCCGGCGCACCCGCGTGTCGGCGTGCCCCTCCAGCGCCGCCCGGGCCGCGGCCTCCGCCTGCCGGGGCCGGTCCAGGTCGCGGTAGCAGTGCGCGAACTCGTCGGACAGGTACGCCTGCGAGAAGTGGCTTATCCACGCCGGGTCCTCGTCCGGCAGCGCCAGGTCCATCGCGGACTGGGCCCGGGCCAACGAGCCCTCGCATGCGCGCGCGTCGCCGAGCAGCGCGTGCCCGCGCGCCTCGGCGGCGTGGAACATCGCCTGGGTGGTCGGCGTGGCCTCGTGTTTGGCGCCCTCCTGCGCGGCGCGGGCGAGCTGGGTGATCTCGCGCGGATTGCCCAGGCTGCCCGCGAGATGGCTCATCCCGGCGGCCAACACGTAGCCCCCGTAGGCCCGGTCCCCCGCGGCCTGGGTCAGCCGCAGCGCCTGGATGTAGTAGCGCTGGGCGAGTCCCGGCTGGCCGGTGTCCACGGCCATGTAGCCGGCCAGCTCGGTGAGCCGGGCCACGGCCGCGAAGAGGGCACGTCCCGTCTCGTCGGAATAGGTCCCGTTGAGCAGTTGCGTCACCACACTGCCCAGGTAGTGCACCACGACCGGGCGGATGTGCCCGGCGCCGAAGCGGTGGTCGAGCGCGGACAACATGTCCGTGGTCGCGCACACGGCCTCGATGTCCGAGACGCCCACGCGCGGTCCGCCGATCCGGGCCACCTGCGGATCCGGCTCGGTGATCAGCCAGTCCCGGCTGGGCGCGACCAGGGCGGCCACAGCGACCGAGGAGTTGAGCAGGAAGTCGCGCCGGTTGACGTCGCTGCGCCACAGCTCGGTGACCACCTCGACGGTGGCCGCGGGGGTCGCGGCGAACTGCAGGCCGACGTTGGTCGCCAGGCTGCGACCGTCGGCCATGCCGATCTCCTCGACAGTCACCGGCCGGCCGAGCTTGCGCCCGATCGCCTCGGCGATCAGGTTCGGCACCGCGCCGCGCGGCTGCTGACCGCGCAGCCAACGGGCCACCGAG
The DNA here is from genome assembly GCF_053618075.1 of Embleya sp. NPDC055664. Taxonomy (NCBI): domain Bacteria; kingdom Bacillati; phylum Actinomycetota; class Actinomycetes; order Kitasatosporales; family Streptomycetaceae; genus Embleya; species Embleya sp. NPDC055664. The sequence continues at coordinate 416,176 of NZ_JBSHGZ010000005.1, read as the reverse complement.
GTCTTGTCGTAGCGCAGGTCCATGCCGTGTTCGGCCCCGCACATGTTCACCCGTCGGGCCAGCCCCGCATTCGAGCAGCCGGCCTCCTGGATCAGTGCCGTCAATCTCTCGTTGGGCTGCCTTGTCGCCTGCGTTCGCGCGGCCATCGGTGTTCCCTCCCCGACCGTTGGTGCGGGTTTGCGACATGCGGGATCGGCGCGACGGGGGCTTGCCCGGTCCCGTCGGGTGCGCGCCCGATGCCTGGTGAGTCCGTTGTGCGAATCGAGCGGACGTCGTCCGTCCGCCGGGGCCCCTGGTACGGGGAATCGCCGTTGCCGCCCGGCAGTCGGACGAATGGTTCATCCGCGTACGGAGCGTAGTGACCCATATAGAGCAGCGGATAGGGCACCCTTCACTGCGCCCCCCGATCTGCACCCATGCGCCCCCCTTGCGCCGGATGGCCGGCGATGATCCCATCGCCCCTGATCACCCCGTTTCCGTCGGCCGGCGCGCGCCCGCGCGACGTGCGACCCGGTGCCGGTGCCGGTGCGCCGTGTGGGTGGCCGCGAGTGCGCCCTCGCCCGGCCGTAACCATCCCGTGGTCCCACAGTTGTGCAGCACGTGGAAGACACCCTGGGGGCCCGGCAGATCGCCCGCGACACGCTTGTTGAGACCGCAGTCCGCTACGCCGAGGACCGGCACTGGGACGTGGTTCCCGGCGCCTCGGTGGTCGAGCACAGCGCGGGGCGTCGGTGCAACTGCGGCCATCCCGGGTGCGCCACCCCCGGCGCGCATCCGATCCTGCGCGACTGGGCGGTACAGGCGGCCAGTTCGCCCGCGCTGGTGCGACGCTGGTGGGGCGAGCACCCCGACGCGGCGATCCTGCTGCCCACCGGGCGCGGGTTCGACGTGATCGACGTCCCGGAGCAGGCCGGCTGTCTGGCGCTGGCCCGGTTGGAGCGGATGGGCCTGCCGCCGGGCCCGGTGATCGCCACCCCCACCCGGCGGCTGCAGTTCCTCGTACTGCCGGGTGCGCGGGACAAGATGGGCGAGATGTTGCGCCGGATCGGCTGGGGCGCCACTTCGATCGACCTGATCCCCAAGGGCGAGGGCGACTGGGTGGTGGCCCCGCCGTCGCGCATGGGCACCTCCGGCAGCGCCGCGTGGGCGCGCGAACCCACCGAGCTCAACCGCTGGCTCCCCGAGGCCCGCGAACTGGTCAGCCCGATCGCGTACGCGTGCGGCCGGGCAATGGCCGAGGCACGCTAGGCCGAGCGCACCGGACGTATGGCGAAGGGCCCTCCCCACCGAGACGACTCGGTGGGGAGGGCCCTCGCGCGAACCACGGCCGGCCGGCCGCGAGCGACGCGCGCCGCGGCCGGCGAGCCGCGCCTAGCGCGCCGCCACGAACACGTGCGAGGCGACCTCGGGGGGCAGCTCGGCGGCCTCGCCACCGCTGCCCGCCATCACGCCGCCCGCGGACTCGTGCACACTCACCACCGCACCGGGACGAATCCCGGCCCGGCGCAGCGTGTACATCAACTGCGCGTCGGTCTGCAGCGGCTCGCCGAGCCGCCGCACCACGACGTTCTTTCCTTCCGGCCCCGCCGACTCGAGGAGCGTGACGAGGCCGCCTTCCTTGAAGGAGTCGGCGTGCAGTTCCCGGTCCAGTTCCTCCAGGCCCGGGATCGGGTTGCCGTAGGGCGATTCCTTCGGATAGCGCAGCAGTTCGAGCAGGCGACGCTCCACCTGCTCGCTGATCACGTGCTCCCAACGGCACGCCTCGGCGTGCACCTGTTCCCAGGGCAGCCCGATGACGTCCACGAGCAGGCACTCGGCGAGTCGGTGCTTGCGCATGACCCGCGTCGCGATTCCCCGCCCCTCGGCCGTCAGTTCCAGATGACGGTCGCCCTCGACCGTCAACAACCCGTCCCGCTCCATTCGTGCCACGGTCTGGCTCACGGTCGGCCCGCTCTGCTCGAGCCGCTCCGCGATCCGCGCCCGCAGCGGGACCACACCCTCCTCCTCCAGCTCGAAAATCGTCCGGAGGTACATCTCCGTGGTGTCGATGAGTCCACTCACGACCAGCGGCTCCGTTCTTGGTGGTCCTGCCGTGCAATTCTGACGCACCTGGACCGCCGATGCGGACGTCCGGCCGATCGGGTCCCCGCGGCTTTTCCCGGCACACGCCGTCCCGTGCACTCCGCCGCGTCATCCGTACGTGTGCCCAGCCCCGGTGGGTACACGTTGTCGGGTGCGTACGGTCATAACGTTCCGATATGCCATTGCCATCCCGGAAGACCTCGCGTCGCGCGGAATCCACCGATCGAGTGCGCCGCGTCCATGTTCTCTGGTTGCGCCGCGATCTGCGGCTGTCCGATCACCCCGCGCTGCACGCCGCGGCCGGCACCGGCTTCCCCGGTACCGGTGACGGGGCGCCCGCCCGGGTGTTGCCACTGTTCGTGCTCGACCCGGCGGTGTGGGACGCCGCGGGGCCGGCGCGTCGGGCGCACCTGGCCCGCTCGCTGCACGCCCTCGACGCCGATCTGCGCGAGGCGGGCGGGCGGCTGGTGGTCCGCGCGGGCGAGCCGGCCCGGGTACTGCCCGCACTGGTGCGCGAGAGCGGCGCCGCCGAGGTGCACGTCACGACGGACTTCGGTCCCTACGGCCGGACCCGGGACGCGGCCGTGGCCGAGGCGCTGGACGTACCCTTGCGCGCCACCGGATCGCCGTACGCGGTCGCCCCGGGCCGGGTGCGCAAGGCGGACGGGACGCCGTATCGGGTGTTCACCCCCTTCCTGCGCGCGTGGGCCGAGCACGGGTGGCGCGAGCCGCTGCCGCGACCGAGCGACCTCGCCTGGGCACACGCCGACTCGGACGACCTACCCGCCGCCCCCGAGCCGGCCGGGGTGGACCTGCCCGAGGCGGGCGAGCGGGCGGCGCTGGCCGCCTGGCGGGGGTTTCGCGCGCACGGCCTGGACCGCTACGCGGAGCTGCGGGACCGGCCCGACCTGCCCGGCACCTCGCGGTTGTCGGCGCACCTGAAGTTCGGCGAGATCCACCCGCGCACGCTGCTCGCCGACTGTCCCGACGCCACGTTCCGGTCCGAGTTGGCCTGGCGCGAGTTCTACGGCGACGTGCTCTGGCACCACCCCGAGACGACGCACGAATACCTGAACCGGGACTTGGCCGGCATGGCCTACGACACCGGCCCGGACGCCGACGTGCTCTTCGACGCGTGGCGCGCGGGCCGAACCGGCTTCCCGTTCGTGGACGCGGGCATGCGGCAGCTGCTCGCCGAGGGCTGGATGCACAACCGGGTGCGCATGGTCGTGGCGTCCTTCCTGGTCAAGGACCTGCATCAGGAGTGGACGCGCGGCGCGGCGCACTTCATGCGACACCTCGTGGACGGCGACCCCGCGTCCAACAGCCACGGCTGGCAGTGGACCGCGGGCTGCGGCACCGACGCGTCGCCGTGGTTTCGCGTGTTCAATCCGATTCAGCAGGGGCGCCGGTTCGATCCACAGGGCGACTACGTGCGCCGGTACGTGCCCGAGTTGCGGCACATCGCGGGCCGCGCGGTGCACGAGCCGTGGCGGATCGGGGTCGACGGCTATCCCGATCCGATCGTGGAGCACGCCGAGGAAAGACGCGTCGCACTCGACCGTTACCAGGCGATCCGGCGGTAGGGTGCCGGATCCGCGTTCGCACGGCGGATCCGTATACGAAGCTCCGAGGACGAAGTTCCTGACGAACGGGAGGACCGGGGATGGTCGAGCTGGGCGCACGCTACCTCGACGCGGCGATCGGGCTGCTGGAACGGCTGCGGGACGTCGAACTGCCCACGATCGACCGGGCCGCGGACCGGATCGCCGGTGCCCTGGCGGAGGGCGGCCGGCTGTTCGTGTTCGGCGGCGGGCACTCCGCGCTCGCCGCGCAGGACGTGGTCTACCGCGCGGGCGGCCTGATCCTGGCCAACCCGCTGATCGCCCCCGGCAACGAGCTGACCGTGCGTCCGATCACCGTCAGCAGCGCGGTGGAGAAGCTGGCCGAGCTGGCCGGTCCCGTGCTGGACGGCGCGGGGGTGCGCGAGGGCGACGCGCTCGTGGTGATCTCGCTGTCCGGGCGCAACGGGCTGCCGGTGGAGCTGGCCCGGCGGGCGCGTGAGCGCGGCGCGCTGGTGATCGGCCTGACCTCTGTCGAGGCCAGCGAGGCCGAGCCGGCGCGGCACCCGTCGGGCACCAGGGTCCTCGACAACTGCGACATCGTCCTGGACACCGCGATCGCGGTCGGCGACGCCGCGCTGGAGGTGGAGGGTGTGCCCCAGCGGATCGGCCCGACCTCGGGTGTGGTGTGCTCGGCGGTGATGCAGACACTCATGGTCGGCGTGATCGGCCACCTGGTCTCCCGGGGGATCGAACCCCCGGTGTTCATGTCCGCGAACATCGACGGCGGCAACGCGTGGAACGAGCGGTTGCTGGCCGAACACGCGGACCGGATCTTCTATCTGAGGTGAACCCGGCAGTGCATCCCAACGCACGGTCCCACTCCCCCGAGCAGACCTCGTCCGGCGCGGGCGACGCGGCCGACCCCCGCTGTGCCCCGCTGGTCGTCCCCGGCCGCTTCAACGGGCCGCCGGGCATGGGCAACGGCGGCTACCTGGCCGGCCTGCTGGCCACGCGCGCGGTCGGCGGGATCGCCTCGGGCGTGGCCGTGACGCTGCGCCGCGCGGTGCCGCTGGACCGTCCGCTGGCGCTCGCGCACGACGCCGCGAGCGGGACGCTGACCCTGGCGGAGGACGCGGGGGCGATCGCGGACGCGATCCCGGTCGACCCCGCGCTGCCGCTGCCCACCCCGATCGACCCGGTCACCCCCGCCGAGGCGGCCGAGGCGAGCCGGTCCTACCCGGGCTTCGCGACGTGGAACCCGTACACCGACTGCTTCGTGTGCGGCCCGGATCGGGCCGAGGGCGACGGCCTGCGGCTGTTCCCGGGCATGCTCGCCGACCGCCCGGACACCAACGCGTGCGTGTGGACCCCACACGGCTCGCTGGTCGCGCCGGACACCGGCCAGGTGTCGCCGGAGTTCATCTGGGCCGCGCTGGACTGCCCCGGCGGCTGGACCGGGATCGACCGCGACACCGCGCTCCTGCTCGGCCGGATGACCGCGCACGTGTACGCGCTGCCCTATCCGGACGAGCCGTGCGTGGTGCTCGGCCGGCTTCTGGGCCGGGACGGGCGCAAGGTACGCACCGCCACCACGCTCTACGACGCCGAGGGCCGCCCGGCCGCACACGCCGAACAGGTGTGGATCGCGCCGCGCACCTGACCCGCCGCGCCGCGGCGCCCGCGCTACGGCTTCGGGTCGCGCCCGTCGTAGCGCCAGAAGTCGCGCCACCTCAGCGACAGCACGATCACCAGCACCACACACGCGATCCCGCCGCTGACCACCGAGATGCGCTCGGTGGTCAGCGAGGCCACCGACCCGGCCTCGAAGTCGCCCAGGCGCGGCCCGCCCGCGACCACCACGATGAACACGCCCGCCAGCCGCCCGCGCATCGCGTCCGGCGTGCCGACCTGCATGATCGTATTCCTGAACACCATGCCGACGGTGTCCGCGCAGCCCGCGCAGGCGAGCAGGATCAGCCCGAGCCACAGCGGTCCGCCGAGTCCGAACGCGGTGATGCACAACCCCCACGCGATCACCGCGACGACCACCGCGCGTCCCTGGCGGTACACCCGACCCAGCCATCCGGAGAACAGCCCGCCGACGAGCGCGCCGACCGCCGGCGCCGCGACCAGCAGGCCGACCGTGCTCGCCCCGCCGCCGTACAGGCCCGCGGCCATCGCCGGGAACAGCGCGCGGGGCATGCCGAAGACCATCGCGACGATGTCGGTCAGGAACGTCATCCGGATGTTGGGCCGACTCCGCAGAAAGCGCAGCCCCTCGCGTACCGAGGCCCGTTTGGGCCCGCCCTCGGTACGGTCCGGCGCCATCGACGGCAGCCGCCACATCGCGTACAGCGCTGCGGAGAACGCGATCGCGTCGATCAGGTAGGCGGCCTGGAAGCTCCACAGGCCGATCACCAGACCGCCGAACATGGGCCCGACCGTCATCGCGAACGCCATGGCTATCGAGTTCAGCGCGTTGGCCGACGGCAGGCGGTCCGCGGGCAGCAGCTTGGGGATCATCGACGTGCGGGCCGGATTGTTCACCGCGTAGAAGCCGGACTGCACCGCGACCGCCGTATACAGCAGCCACACCTGGCCGAGGTCGAGAAAGGCCTGTAGGGCCAGCACGACCGACACCGCCGAGAGCCCGCCGGCGGTGACCAGGCCGACCAGGCGCCGGTCCAGGCTGTCCGCGATCGCCCCGCCGAGCAGGCCGAACACGATCAGCGGGACCACCGCGCACAGTCCCACCACGCCGACGGCGAAGTTGGAGCCGGTCAGGTCGTACACCTGGATCGCGACCGCGACGGCGGTCATCTGCTGCCCCAGCGAGGACACCGAGTGGCCGAACCACAGGCGGCGGAAGTCGGGGAACTCGCGCAGTGGACCCAGGTCCACGAGCACGGATCCGGCGCGGCGTCCGGAGGGCTTCCTCGCGGCGGGCCGCGATGCGTCCGGCGGCGGGTTCGGCGATGCGTTCGGCGATGCGTTCCGCGCCGGGTTCTTCGAGGTGTCAGGGGCAGAGGGCATCCCCACATCCAAGTCCAGTGTGCCCTGCATCTATTCCTGGATCCGGTGTGGGATCGGGCACCCCGTAAATCCGTTGCACCCGCCCCGACGCCGATCTAATCTCACTGGCACACGGGAGAGGAGGTGGTCTGAAGTTGCATAGCATTCGGACGCGTGAGGTGGCTGCCCGCTAGCCGCCACTCCGGTTTACCGGCTCGGCAGGCCCCGTCGTGAGTGCACCGCGACGGACGCAGGCAGGCGGCCGGCAACACCAGGCAGACACCCGACCCGCAGGTCGCCGGGATCGTCCCCCGGCCTTCGTCCCACCTCACCGAGGTGGACGGAGAAGCGACCTGCGGGTCGCTGTCGTTTCCGGCCGGTTTTCCGGATCGGCCGGCAGGACCCGCTTACCGGGGCCTGCTCCGCAGAGCCCGCCTCACGGGCTGAGTCGCTCGACCCGCCACGACACGTCCCCGCCGCCGTCGCCCTCGCGCAGATAGCGCAGCCGGTCGTGCATCCGGTTCTCCCGCCCCTGCCAGAACTCCACCGTCTCGGGCACCACCCGAAAGCCGCCCCAGAACTCCGGCACCGGGATGTCGTCGATGTCGGCGAACCCCGCCTCGGCCTCCGCGTACCGCTTCTCCAACTGCTCGCGCCCGGCGACCGGCCTCGACTGCTCGCTCGCCCAGGCGCCGATCCGCGAACCGCGAGGTCGGGAGCGGAAGTACTCGGTGGTCGCCTCTCGGGACACCCGTTCGGCGGAACCGGTGACGATCACCTGGCGGGCCAGCGCGTGCCACGGGAAGAGCAGGCTCACCGCCGGGTTGGCGCCGAGTTCGACGCCCTTGCGCGAGCCGTAGTTCGTATAGAAGACGAAGCCCCGCTCGTCGAACTCCTTGAGCAGGACCGTGCGGGTGCTCGGCCGCCCGTCCGGCATCGCGGTCGCGACCACCATCGCGTTCGGCTCGGGCAGCTCGGCCCGGGCCACCTCGGCCAGCCAGGCGGTGAACATCGGGAAAGGGGTGGCGGGCAGGGCGCCGACGTCGATGCCCTCGCCTCGGTAATGCCGACGCATCGCGGCAAGCTCGGTGAACTCCACGGACAACGAGTACCACTCGGGGCCGACCGGCGGCACGACCACCCCCGACCGGGTGACGTCCGGCAATCCCGTCCCGGGTGGGTTTGTGCCCCACCTCACTCGCCCCGGCGCGTTCCGAAGTAGGTCGTCTCGATATCGAGAGATATCCTGAACAACGGACTTCGATCGGCCCATACCTTCAGGCGAGGCACCATCCCGGCCTCGCCCGGACCGACCGGAACACCTCCCCGAACCACCGGTGGATCCCAGGTGCGAAGCCTGATCGGCACCCTGCTCCCCGGCCTCGTTCGGGGGAAGACACGGTGTGGCGGGGCGGGGTATGAAGGACCCGGCCACAAGTCAGTCGAGATCGCATGAGGAGCCGCCTGATGTCCGAGTTCGTACCCGGGCTCGAAGGAGTCATAGCGTTCGAGACGGAGATCGCCGAACCCGACAAGGAGGGTGGCGCGCTCCGGTACCGAGGTGTGGACATCGAGGACCTCGTCGGCCACGTCTCGTTCGGCAATGTGTGGGGCCTGCTGGTGGACGGGGCGTTCAACCCCGGTCTGCCGCCGGCCGAGCCGTTTCCGATTCCCATCCATTCCGGCGATGTCCGCGTGGACGTGCAGAGCGCGCTGGCCATGCTGGCTCCGGTGTGGGGTCTGAAACCGCTGCACGACATCGACGACGCCCAGGCGCGGGACGACCTCGCCCGGGCCGCCGTGATGGCGCTGTCGTACGTCGCCCAGTCGGCCCGCGGCCTGGAGAAGCCGATGGTGCCGCAGAGCGAGATCGACAAGGCGCAGACGATCGTCGAGCGCTTCATGATCCGCTGGCGTGGCGAGCCGGACCCGCAGCACGTCAAGGCGGTCGACGCCTACTGGACGTCGGCGGCCGAGCACGGCATGAACGCGTCGACGTTCACCGCGCGCGTGATCGCGGGCACCGGTGCCGACGTCGCGGCGTGTCTGTCCGGCGCGGTCGGCGCGATGTCCGGCCCGCTGCACGGCGGCGCGCCCTCGCGCGTACTGCACATGATCGAGGAGATCGAGCGCACCGGCGACGCCACGGCGTACGTCAAGGGTGTCCTGGACCGGGGCGAGCGCCTGATGGGCTTCGGCCACCGGGTGTATCGCGCCGAGGACCCCCGTGCGCGTGTGCTGCGGCGCACGGCCAAGGAGCTGGGGGCACCTCGCTACGAGGTGGCCGCGGCGCTGGAGAAGGCGGCGCTCGAAGAGCTCCAGGCTCGGCGTCCCGACCGGATCCTGGCCACCAACGTGGAGTTCTGGGCCGCGGTGATGCTGGACTTCGCCGAGGTGCCGGCGCACATGTTCACCTCGATGTTCACCTGCGCCCGCACCGCCGGGTGGAGCGCGCACATCCTGGAGCACAAGCGCACCTCGCGCCTGGTCCGCCCGGCCGCCCGCTACATCGGCCCGGGCACCCGCCCGATCACCGAGGTCGCGGGATACGACGACACGGTGCGCAACCTGAAGCACTGACCGGCGGGCATCGATCACCGAGCACGGATCGCTGCCGCCCGAAACCCCACGAAGCCCCGCCCCACCCGAGGGAGCGGGGCTTCGTCACGCCAAAACCGAAACAAAAACCGAAACCGGGCCCGCACCCGAAGCCGACCCTCGGCCGCAAGGCCCGATCAGGCCGCCCCACTGCCGTGAATCCGCAGCCTTCGCCGATAACGCAACGGGTGGGCCGGTGGGCACAAACCCCCCGCGCAGCGGGGATCAACGCCCCTCCAGGATCGCCACCTGCCGCGCATCGGACGCCCGCGGACACGTACTACACAGCGCATCCGGATCAAGCGTGTACCAAAGACAGCACACGCTCTGCGTGCGATTGCAGTGGCTACGCCCCTCGGTCCCCGCAAGCACCCGAAAGCCCGCCTCCCGCTTGAAGCGACCGACATCACCCGGAAGCAGTTCCCCCAGTTCGCGCACCGCGCGGTCACCCTCACCCAGCGTGCGCCCCAGATACCAGACGCCACTCACCACCTCGTCGGCCACCATCGACCACAACACCCGCTCCCCCCGGCGCAGATGCGGCCGGAACGCGGCCAGCAGCGGCTCGACGTGTTCGGCCACCCGGTCGAGGAGCAACGCCCGCAGCGCCGCCTCGTCGGCCACCACCCGCGCGCCGGGCGCGTTCGCGTCGGGGTCGTCGGGCAGACAGGCGAAGGTGTTCGAGGTGACCGTGAAGGAGCGGCCCACCCGCTCGGACCCGGGCGCGATCCACACCTCGTCCAAGGCCACCAGCGGGACCCGGCGGCACAGGAACCACGGGCCGGTCAGCATCAGGCAGGCGTACCAGGCGTAGCCGTGCAGCGCCCACATCGCGATCGCGTCGGCGCGCGGCTCGGCCGCCAGGGTCGCGCCGATCCGGGTGCGCTCGGCGGCCAGCATCTCGGCGAGCACGTCGGGGTCCTCGGCCATCCGCGAGGCGTGCAGCATGCCGACGGCGGGGCGTCCGGGCTCGACGGTGATCAGCGCACACGCGGCACCGAGCGCACGGAAGGTCTCCGCGAACGCGGGGCACGGCGCAGGCTGACGAAGATCGAGCACGGACATGATCCGAAGGTAAGCCTTGCCTAACCTCGTGTCCACACGGGTCGGCCCGACATTCTCCCCTCGGGGCCGGCTCCACCCTTCCGGGGGAGCCGTTCGCGGGGCGCACGATGCACGCGCGCGCCCCGCGAACGACCCGACGCGCGGGTCAGGAGCGTACCGACACCGGGGCATCGTCGGGTTGTTCGTCGTCGACCCGTTCGCCGGCCTCCTCCAGGATGATCCGGCCCATCAGTTCGTAGCGCTCCGGGCTCCGGGCCCGCATGTACAGCGCCAGCGCGATGCCGCCGACGAAGACGCCGCCGACGATGTACGGAGTGAGCGTGAACAGCAGCGAGTCGGAGGCGGCGCCGGCGGCGGTCTCCATGTTCTGCAGGAGCAGCACCACCACCGCGATCATCGCGACGCCGCCGAGCAGCGGGGCCAGGAAGGTGCGGAACCAGTGCGCCGTCTCGGGGTGGTTCTTCCCGACGTGGAAGTAGCCGATCACCGCGAACGAGCACAACGTCTGCACGATCAGGATGGCCATCGTGCCGAGGATCGCGAGCAGTGTGTAGAGGTGTATGTACGGGTCCTGATCGGTGATCAGGAACAGCAGCACGATGCCGGTGGCGATGATGCTCTGCACGAACGAGGCGAAGTACGGCGAGCCGTGCACCGGGTGGGTGTTGCCGAGTTTGCGGGAGATGAAGCCCTCGCGGCCGATCGCGTACAGGTAGCGCGCCGCGCACTGGTGGAAGGCCATGCCGCAGGCGAACGAGCCGGTGATCAGCAGCCACTGGAACCAGTCCACCGCCCAGCCGCCGATGAAGTCCCCGGTCGGGCCGAAGAAGACGTCCAGCGGGGCGGACCCGCTCGCGATCTCCTTCGACTTCTCCAGGCCGCTGCCGTCGATCGCCATCCAGGAGACGAACACGTAGAACAGGCCGACGCCGATCACCGAGATCAGCGTGGCACGCGGGATGACCTTCTTCGGGTTGCGCGACTCCTCGCCGTACATGGCGGTGGACTCGAAGCCGACCCACGACCAGAACGCGAAGAACAGACCGAGCCCTGCCGCGCCCTTGAACGCGTTGGCCGGGTTGATCGGCTCGGCGGACAGCCCGTCGGGCCCGCCGCCTTGGACCAGCACCGCGATCGCCATAGCGGCGAGCACCGCGACCTCGGCGACCAGCAGCACGCCGAGCAGACGCGAGGTGAGGTGGATGTCGAACCAGGACAACACCGCGGTGACCGCGAGCATGCCCAGGGCGTAGATCGACCAGTTGAGGTCGACGCCGAACTGGGCGTTGACCGTGGTGTCCGCGAAGTAGGCGAAGATGCCGACGATGGAGGCCTCGAAGACCACGTACGCCAGCACCGCGAGCAGTCCGGAGGCCATGCCCACGACCCGGCCCAGGCCGTGTGAGATGTAGCCGTAGAAGGCGCCCGCCGAGGTGATGTGCTTGGCCATCGCGACGTAGCCGATGGAGAACACGCTGAGCACCAGGGTCGCGAACAGATAGCCTGCGGGGGCGCCGATGCCGTTGCCGAAGCCGACCGCGATCGGCAGGTTTCCGGTCATCGCGGTGATCGGTGCGGCGGTGGCGATCGCCATGAACACGACGCCGACGAGCCCGACCGAATTCGCCTTCAGGCGTTGGACCTGCGGTGGCGCCGGGGATGCGACCTCGGGGGTTTGTCCCGCGTCGAAGTGGCCGGACATCCCACCTCCCTACTGTGCGTGGGGAAAGAACTGATGGCGTGTCAGCTTCGACCCCGGGGCCACACCGTCACAATTGACAGCCTGTCAGGGATCGGACCGATTCGCCCCTTGCGCTGTCGGTGCGGTGACACGCCGTGCGGGAGCCTTCCCGCATTGCCACCGGCTCGACCCCGCCGGGTGCCGGGACCGGGCGGGCCGGCAAGCCATAGGGTCGGTCGTCATGGATACCGCCACGCCGGAACTGACCTATGGCGACATCAGGAACGCCGCCGAGCGCATCGTGGGGCTGACCCAGCCGGTCACCCTGATGCCCATCCACCCCTCGCCGCACGTGTGGCTGGCGCTGGAGTACATCCAGCACACCGGGTCGTTCAAGGCGCGCGGCGCGGCGAACTTCACCACCGCGCACATCGAGGCGGGCACCATGCCCGAGGCCGGCGTGGTGATCGCCTCCGGCGGCAACGCGGGACTGGCCTGCGCGTGGGCGGCGCGCAGCGCGGGGGTGCGCGCGACGGTGTTCCTGCCGGAGACGGCGCCGCGGATCAAGGTGGAGCGGCTGCGCTCGTACGGGGCCGACGTGCTGCTGGTGGGCCGGGAGTACGCGGACGCCCTGGAGGCGTCCGCGCGGTTCGCCGAGGAGACGGGCGCGCTGTTGTCGCACGCGTACGACAATCCGCTGATCGCGGCGGGCGCCGGCACGCTGGTCCCGGAACTGGTCGCGGGGGTGCCGGGCAAGCTGGACACGATCGTCGTCGCGGTGGGCGGCGGCGGCCTGTTCGCGGGCGTGGCCACCGCCGCCGAGGAACACGGGATCCGCACGGTGGCGGTCGAGCCGGAGAACTGCCGCGCCCTGAACGCGGCCCTGGAGGCGGGCGAGGTGGTCGACGTCCCGGTCGACTCGGTGGCCGCCGACTCCCTGGGCGCCCGCCGCGTCTCCACCACCGCCCTGGCCACCGCCCGCCGCACCGGCGCCTTCTCGGTCCTGGTCTCCGACAAGGCCATCATCGAATCCCGCCAGGCCCTGTGGGACAACTTCCGCATCGTCGTGGAACACGCCGCCGCCACGGCACTGGCCGCCTTGTCCACAGGCGCGTACACCCCGGCCCAGGGCGAAAAGGTCGCCGTAATACTGTGCGGCGCCAACACCGACCCGGGCGATCTGGTCTAGCCGACACCCCGAGGTGGCGACCACTCGCGCGGGGTCGGTCGCCACCCTCGACGAGCGAGCCGGCCAGGGGTGCATCGGGTCGTCGCAGCGGTCCGTGCGCGTCCTGACCGCATGTCAGTCCCGCCGGTTGCCTCCGTGCCCCGGCCGGTGGATGCCGAGGTAGTAGGCGATGGCGGTGAGGGACGGCCCGTCCGAGATCTCGCCGGTCGCGGCCAACTCGGCGACCTTCTCGATCGGAAGCCATTCGACCAGGGACGCCTCGCTCGGGTCGGTCGGCGGGCCGATGTAGCGACTGTCCGTGGCGTGGAAACCGGTGAAGCGCATCGTGGAGATGCCCGAGAGCGCGTTGTAGGCGGTCATCCGCTGCACCCGCCCGGGACGCCAACCGGTCTCCTCCTCGATCTCCCGTCGGATGGCCTGCTCGGGATCCTCTCCGGGATCCGACCAGCCGGCCGGCACCTCCCATCCCCAGGCGTCGGGGATGAACCGGTGCCGCCACAACATCAGGATCCGCTCGTCCTCGTCGGTCACCACGGCCGTGTTCGACGCCCGCGGCATCGTCAACACATGATGATCGACCCTCCCCACCCCGGGGATCTCGACGTCGTCGACCCATACATCGACGTAGTCGCTTCGGTAGACAGGACGACGTCCATGGCTCTTCCAGCGCACGCGGGTGGTCCTCCAATGGTCGGTTGCCGCTTGGGCACCGCGAACACGCAAGGAAACAAAGGAAACATCAGGATCATCGAAGTCATCGCCCGTGGGACACGGCGACCGGCGGCGAGAATCCTGCGCTCGTTGCCGAACATCTCAAGTGGCCTCGGTACGGGGTCGCTTCAACTCTTCGTATGCGGCTCCGAGTTCGGCTGCTTCCGGGAGGCCTCGGGCTTCGACGGCCTTGACGACTTCGAGGGCTCGCCAGTGGCTGGAGGGGGCGACTCGGCCGGAACGGATCGCGCGGTGGGCGGTGGCGCAGGCTTCGTCGAGGCGTTCGTGGGTGAGCAGGATCAGGGCCAGGTCGAGGTGGGCGACGGCAGCTCGGCGGGTCATTTTGGTGTCCGGGGTCGGGGTGAGTCGGGCGATCACCTCGCGTGCGTAGTCCTCGGCGGCCGGGTCGCCGAGCCAGGAGAGCGTGGTCGCGGTGTAGGACGTCGATTTGTCCGGGTCGTAGTGGTAGTGGTGCTCCGGGCGATCCGTCGGCGGCAGCCGGGACACGAATGCGTGGACTCGCGCTATCGAGGCGTAGGTTTCCCGAGGCAGGCCCAGCCGGGCATGCGCGCGCCCTTCCTGGGCGGTTGCCTGGATGGCCACCGAACTTCCCTTCGGTGCCAGGGCCTTGGCGGCCCGGGAAAGCTCCAGGCAGCGCCGGTGGTCGCCTCGGACGAGCGCCCTCCAGGCGTCTGTTTCATGGCACCACGCTTCGAGTTCGGGCCGGTCGGCCTGCCTGGCCAGGTCCACGGCCGTTCTCAGGCCGGCCGTGGCCGCCTCGTGCCGTCCGAGGTCGATCTGTAGCGTCGCGCCGATGAGGGACAGCCGGCCGGCGACAGTGACCAGACGACGATGCTCGGCCAGTGTCTTGCGGGCGTCGAACAGGTGCGACGCATAGGACAGATACCGGCGTGTTCGCACGAGGAGATCACGCGGGGGCAGCCGCGCATAGTCGACCGCAAGTTCGTCGAAGGCGCTCTCCAGCCGGTTGAGCGTCTCCTCACCCACGTCGCTCGCGGCGGCCCGGCGGCCCAACTCCACCGCGTCGAGTTCGTCATCCGTCACCGAGGTCTCCGGGGCGCCCGCCGCAGACCCGGGGGCCGATTCCCAGTCGCGTGGCGCGATGCCGATCATGGCCCCGGGCACTCGGAGGGCATCGGCGATGCTTCGCATCTTCTCGACGGTGGTGACGCGGCCCTCGCCCCGGGCAAGGGTGCCGACCCTTTCCGCTTTGATGTCGCACGCGTCGGCGATCTTCTGGTAGCTGATGCCGCCGTACTTGCGAGCCAACCGAAAGACCGTGCCGAAGTCGTGATCACGCAGGGCGCGGCGCACATCCTCACGGTCGAGCACGTGACGCGGCAGCGCGGCGGGTGTTACGTCGGTCGTCACGACTCGCAGACCTCCTGGTCGCTGCTTCGTCACACCGTGTGGCGAGTCTACCCACGGGGAGCATCCCCATCGTGGGCTGATCAACGATCCTCCGGGCCGGCCATGCTCGCTCCATGGCCGGAACACAGGCGGGACAGACACGAATTCGACATGTGATCAAGCGGGAGTCGGCTGAGCGGGAAAAGTCGGACAAAGCTCCGGAGCAGGCGTGGTTGGAGGCTGACGGGCTGCTCAGTCCTGGGGAGCGGTGGTTGGGGGCTGTGCTTCGGGGGCCGGGGTGGGTGCCGGTCTGGGTTCGGCAGCGGGCTTGGGAGGCGCATCCGGAGGCGGTGCGACAGGTGCGGGCGTTGACGTGGGCGGCTATGGCGGATTGGAATCTGCTGGAGTTGACCGACGATGCGATGTTGTGCGCTTCGGAGCTGGCGACGAACGCGATCGTGCACGCGGGGATGCCGGATCGGCAGGTGGGGTGGATGCGGCGGTCGTTCACGGTGCGGTTGTCGTTTTGGCCGAAGCGGGCGGTGGCGATCGAGGTTCGGGACGACGATCCTCGGCCGCCGGTGGTGCCGGGGCGGTGGGTGATGGAGCCGTCGGCGGCGGCGCCGGAGCGGCTCGGCGGGTCGTTGCGGGGGTTGCGGATGGTGGAG
Organism: Embleya sp. NPDC055664; assembly: GCF_053618075.1. NCBI lineage: Bacteria > Bacillati > Actinomycetota > Actinomycetes > Kitasatosporales > Streptomycetaceae > Embleya > Embleya sp. NPDC055664. The sequence goes on along the minus strand of NZ_JBSHGZ010000005.1, from coordinate 400,234 downwards.
GCGGTCTCGGATCTGGTGTCGTGGGGCCCGGTCGGGACGGGCGGCAAGGCCGTGTGGTGCCGCTTCGACCTCGAACCACGGGGACTGGCACGGCCGTTCACGATGATCGGAAACCGCTGACGGCCACCGGTGCCGTCGGGGAGGGTGATCGGATGGATGACACGACGAACCGCCCGACCGGTGACGCCTCCACGCGATCCGCGCCGGATCGCACCGGCGACGACGTCACACCCGCCGAGCGGCGTGCACGGGCCGTTCGGCGAGCCTGGCATGTGCGAGCCGCGCGGGAGTGGGATCACGAGGAGTGGTGGCGGCTTCGTCAGGCGGAGAAGCGCGGTGATGCGTGATCTTGTCCCGTCTCCGACCGCTCGGGATCGGTACTCGTCGGGTGCGCGCCTTGGCCGGCTCTCACGCATTGGTTCGCCTGCCAATGCACCCACAGCCACCTCGGCCCACGGCAGCCCGGCCACCGGTCACCGGTCACGGCGCGCGTCGGCTCCCGGAGCCCGGCGTGGCACAGACCCGTCCCGCCGCTCATCCGGCGGAATCCGAGCGACGTGTGTGCCGAGCGTCAGGGTCAGGCGGCTGTGGGAGGCAGGGCGGTGGCGTCGATGCCCGATGCTCGGAGTCGGCGGGCCAGGTGCTCGACCTCGGGGAGGGTGCCCGAGTGGGTGCCGGTCAGTACCCGGTCCAGGGCGGCTCGGACGTCCGTGAGGTCGAGGTTCAGTTCGGCGCGCAGCACCTGCATGAGCTTGGCCCTCCGCGCGCTCGGGATCACCCGCAACGTTGCCTTTCCGTGCTCGGAGAGCAGCCGATTCCGCAGGTGGGCGGGCAGATCGCCATCGCATGTCGCCACCGCGAACCCGCACGTCGTGCACCGGCATTCGACATCCCAGCGGAGCGAATCGTCCACCAATGCCTGGACGCCCCACCACTCCGCTTGCGCCGCGCAGTCCTGACACACGGCGAAATACCTGATCGACGCCGAGACCACCTGTTGCAAGACCCCACCCCAACCCTTCGACACGGACGAGGCCGAACGGCGCACCCGGCCGCCGCCCCGCCGTAACACCCCATCACGCCTGGGTCTCTCGCGCCCCGCCGCTCGACCGCGCCCTGCCGCCCAACCGCATGGCCTCACCCCCCGGCCCCGTGTGCCCCGCCGCCCGGGCCGTTCGCGGCGCCGCGTCAGGCCCCGCGCGCCCCTGCGCCCGGGCGCAGGGCCTCGGCCAAGACCTCCGCCAAGTGTTGCGGTCGGCGGGCGCTTACGTGGGTGATCTGGGTGTGGCAGCTGAAGCCGTCGGCCAGTGTGAGGGCTTCCGGGCCGGCCGCCGACAGCGCCGGCACCAGGCGGTCGGCTGCCACCGCTCTCGACAGGTCGCCGTGGGCCGCCTCGTAGCCGAAGTTGCCGGCCAGGCCGCAGCAGCCGCCCGCCAGGTCGCCGGTCAGGCCGGCTCGGGCGCGCAGGCGGCGGTCGGCGGCGTCGCCGAGTACGGCGTGCTGGTGGCAGTGGAGTTGGCCCGTCACCTCGCGGTTCACCGCCGGCGGCGACCAGTTCGGGGCGTACTCCTCCAGCGCCTGGGCGAAGGTCCGCACCGACCCGGCCAACCCCGCGGCGGCCCCCGCGCCGAGCAGTTCGGGGACATCCGTCCGCAACGCCGCCGCGCAGGACGGTTCCAGGCCGACGATCGGCAGCCCGGCGTCCAGAGCCGGCCGCAGCGTGCGCACCGTGCGGGCCATCACCCGCCTCGCCACGCCCAGTTGCCCGGTCGACACCCACGTCAGCCCACAGCACACCGACCCCGGCGGCACCACCACCTCCAGCCCGGCCGCCTCCAGCACCTCGACCGCCGCACGTCCCACCGAAGGCCGGAAGCGGTTGGTGAACGTGTCCGGCCACAACACCACCCGAGGCCGTGAACTCCCCACCACCCGGGGCCGATCGCGCCACCAACGGGTGAACGGCACGGCGGCGAACGGCGGAATCTCCCGGCTCCGGTCCAACCCGGCCGCCCCCAACGCCACCCGCCGCACCGCCGGCACCCCCGTCACCGCGTTCACCGCGCCCGCGAGTCCTGGCACCGCCCCCACCGCCCGCGCCCACAGCGGCAGATTGCCCAGCGCGTAGTGTGCCGCCGGCCGCACCCGGCCCCGGTAGTGGTGGTGCAGGAACTCGGCCTTGTACGTGGCCATGTCCACATCCACCGGACAGTCGCTGCGGCAGCCCTTGCAGGACAGGCACAGGTCGAGCGCGTCCCGCACCTCGGTGGACCGCCAGCCGTCGGTGATCACCTCGCCGATCAACATCTCGTGCAACAACCGGGCCCGGCCGCGCGTCGAATGCGCCTCCTCGCCGGTGACCCGGAACGACGGGCACATCACCCCGCCCGACGCGTTCTCCGCCGACTCGCGGCACTTGCCCACGCCCACGCAGCGCCGCACTGCCGCCGCGAAGTCGCCGCCGTCGGCCGGATAGCCGAACTCCACCGACACCGGACTACGCATCCCGGTGAACCGCAGATCACCGTCCACAGGGTGTGGACGAACCAGGACGCCCGGATTCAACAGCCCGGCGGGATCCCAGATCGCCTTGAACCGGCCGAACAGTTCGACGATCTCCGCCCCGTACATCCGGGGCAGGAACTCGGCCCGGGCCTGCCCGTCCCCGTGCTCCCCGGACAACGAGCCCCCGTGCGCGACCACCAGATCGGCCAGGTCACCGGCGAAGGCCCGATACGCCGCGATCCCGCGCGTGGTGAGCAGGTCGAAGTCGATCCGGATGTGTACACAGCCCTCGCCGAAGTGCCCGTACGGCAACCCGCGCAGCCCATGCCGCCGCATCAACTCGGCCAACTCCCGCAGATACGCGCCCAGTCGCTCCGGCGGCACCGCCGTGTCCTCCCAGCCCGGCCACGCCTCGGAGCCGTCCGCCATCCGGGTCGCGGTGCCCGACGCCTCCTCCCGGATCCGCCACAGCGCCCGCTGCCCGGCCGGATCGGTGACCACGAGCGACGGCCCACCGCCGGCCAACTCGCGCGCCTTCCCGGCCGCCTCGGCGACCGTGTCCCCGCCCACCTCGACGAACAACCAGGCCGCGCCCGGCGGCAGCGCCACCCCGCGCGCGGAGGACGCGAGCGCGACCAGCCCCGCGCTCAGGCTCTCCACGGTCAGCGGCCCGTACCGCAGCAGCGTCGGCGCCGCGTCGGCCGCCGCGAAGTCGTCGGCATACCCGAGCACGGCCAACACACGCGCCTTCGGCGCCTCGACCAGGCGCACGCCCGCCCCGAGCACGACCGCGCAGGTACCCTCCGTACCGACCAGCGCCCGGGCCAGATCGCGCCCGTGCTCCGGCAGCAGCCGATCCAGCGGGTAGCCGGAGACCCGCCGCGGCAGCGCCGAGAAGCCCCGCCGGATCAGCGCCAGGTTGGCGTCGGCCAGCGCCCCGAGCGCGGCATGGATCTCCGCCGCCCGCCCCGTCGCGGGCACCGGCTCGCCCCGCCCGACCCGCATCCGGGTGCCGTCCACCGTCGCGATGTCCAGCCACTCGACGTTGGCGCTCGTCCGGCCCCACGCGACCGAGTGCGACCCGCACGCGTCGTTGCCGATCATGCCGCCGAGGGTGCAGCGGCTGTGTGTGGAGGGGTCCGGGCCGAAGGTCAGCCCGTGCCGGCCCGCCGCCCGGCGCAGGTCGTCCAGCACCACGCCGGGCTCGACGTGCGCGATCCGGGTCGTCGGGTCGACCGCGTGGATCCGGTTCAGGTGCCGCGCGAGGTCGAGCACCACACCATTGCCCGTGGCCTGGCCGGCGATGCTGGTGCCGCCGCCGCGTACCGTCACCGGCGCCCCGAGTTCGTGGCACACCGCCAGCGCGGCGACCACGTCGTCCGCGTCCAGCGGGGCGACCACGCCCGGCGGCACGTGGCGGTGGTTGGAGGCGTCCATCGAGTACAGCGCCCGGGCCTGCGGATCGAACCGGACCTCCCCGCGCACCCGCGCCCGCAACGCCTCTTCCAGATCCCCGAGCTGTGTCGTCACCCCGCCATCCTCACCCGAACCGGCCCCGGCCAGGGCGCGCGACCCCCGCCGAAACGGCGTGCCACGCCCCGTACCGTCCACCGGTCGAGACCGCCGCCGGCCGAATGTCGGCCACATTCGTCTCATTGTGCGGAATACAGATCACCCACGAAACGGACACGACTACGCTCTTGGCGTGGCCGAGATCCAGATTCCCGCAGCGCTCATGCCCGCCGACGGCCGGTTCGGTTCGGGCCCGTCCAAGGTACGTCCGGAGGCGCTCGCCGCCCTCGCGGCGACCGGTACCTCCCTCCTGGGCACCTCCCACCGGCAGGCGCCGGTGAAGAACCTGGTCCGCCGGGTCCGCGAAGGTGTCGGCAGCCTGTTCTCCCTCCCCGAGGGCTACGAGGTGATCCTGGGCAACGGCGGTGCCACCGCCTTCTGGGACATCGCCGCGTTCGGCCTCGTCGACCGCAAGTCCCAGCACCTGTCCTTCGGCGAGTTCTCCTCGAAGTTCGCCGGATCGGTCAAGGCCGCGCCGTGGCTGGACGAGCCCACCGTGATCAAGTCCGAGCCGGGCACCCACCCGCTGCCGCGGGCCGAGGCGGGCGTCGACGTATACGCCCTGACCCACAACGAGACCTCGACCGGTGTCGCCATGCCGATCGCCCGGCCGGCGGGCGCCGACGCGGGTTCGCTGGTCCTGGTCGACGCGACGTCGGCCGCGGGCGGGCTGCCGGTGGACGCGGCCGAGACCGATGTGTACTACTTCGCGCCGCAGAAGAACTTCGCCGCCGACGGCGGTCTGTGGCTGGCCGCGTTCTCGCCGGCCGCGCTGGAGCGGGCCGGCCGGATCGCCGGCTCCGACCGCTATATCCCGCCGTTCTTCGACCTGGCCACCGCGATCGACAACTCGGTCAAGGACCAGACCTACAACACGCCGGCGCTGAGCACCCTGTTCCTGCTCGCCGACCAGCTCGACTGGATCAACGGGCAGGGCGGTCTGGACTGGGCCGTCGCACGCACCGCCGACTCGTCGGGCCGGCTGTACGCGTGGGCCGAGAAGTCCGCGTACGCGAGCCCGTTCGTGGCCGACCCCGCGGCCCGCTCGCAGGTCGTCGGCACGATCGACTTCACCGACGCGGTCGACGCCGCCGCGGTGGCCAAGGTGCTGCGCGCCAACGGCATTGTGGACACCGAGCCCTACCGCAAGCTGGGCCGCAACCAGCTGCGCGTGGCGATGTTCCCGGCGGTCGAGCCGGCCGACGTCGAGGCGCTGACCGCGTGCATCGACTTCGTGATCGAGCAGCTCTGACCCGCACCGGGCGGCTCTGACTCGGACCGGGCGGCTCCGACCCGGATCGAGCAGCTCCGGTCCACGCCGACAACGCGTGAACGGCCGCCGCCTCGGATCCCCGACGGGGGTCCGAGGCGGCGGCCGTTCGGCACTCAGTCCCGGTTCCGCCGCCCACCTAGTCGGCGATACGCGAAGAACAGCACCACCAGACCCGCCACCGCCAGGAGCCCCGGCCCGTACGCCTTGGTCTTGTCGGCGGCGGAATCGCCGTCGCTCTTGTCACTGCCGGCCGTACTGCCCGCCGAGTCCGACTTCGCGTCCGACTTCGCCCCGCCGCCCGGCGCGTTGCGTACCGAGTCCGGTCGGTTGTCGCCCTTGAGCTCGACCCGGCGCACCTGGCTGCCCTTGCCCTCGCTGCCGAACAGCAGGGTTCGGCCGTCCGCACTCCACGCCACCGACTCGCCCTGGCGCTGGAGCGGCACGCTGACCGGGCCCACCTGCTTGCCCGGCGCGGAGAACACGGTGGCGGAGAAGTAGCCGCGCAGCACGAACCGCGACCCGTCGGGCGCGAACGCGCCGTCGGTCACCGTCGAGTCGCCGGCGGCTATTCGCCGGAACGTATTGATCCCGGTGGTGGACAACTGCTCCGGCTGCTCGTAGAGCCCGCCGTCGGACTCCTTGCTCGCGATGTAGAGCTTGTTCGTCCTCGGGTCGATCAGCATCGCCTCGGCGTCGCGCGGCCCGTTGTCGTACTTCACCCGGTACCTGGTCGGCTTGACCGTCGCGTCGGCCAGCGTCGCGGGTTCGGCGAAGCGATAGATCCACACCTCGGGCCACTTGCCGTGGAAGTTGTCGCCGATGTCGCCGACGAACAGGGCGGGATTGCCCGCGTCGTCCTTGCCGATCGTGATCGCTTCCCAGTCGCGCGCGTCCACCCCGGACAGCGTGATGGTGGCCTTGGTGGCGCCGTCCTTGCCGATCGCGTAGATCCTGGGCGAGTCCCCGCTGTCGTTGTGCGTCCAGTAGACGTCGGGATGTTGCGCGCTCGCCACCAGGCCGCTGGATTCGCCGATGCGCTCGTCCTTGATGGTGAACGCCACGTCGGAATCGGCCGTCGCCGCCGCGGGCAGCGCCACCACCAGGGCCAGGGCCGCCGGGAGCGCACCCAGGACGCGCAACCGGCCTCGTCTCACGCGCTTCACGCGTACCGCCGTGTCATGGGTCCAGCCTGCCGGCCCGCTCCGGGCTCCCGTTCGACTCCTCCGGTCATTTTGCGACAGGTCGGCCGAATCCATTGCGGTTTGCCGTGGATCGGGGATGGGATGGGGGCTCGTGGGCGTCGGCATCGGGAGTCTTCCATGACACTGATCAAGGCCTGTCTGAACGGAACGCGGCGCCCCGAGGAGCACCCGGCGCTACCGCTGACCCCGGCACAGATCGCCGCGGACAGTCGGGCCGCGGTGGCCGCGGGGGCATCCATCGTGCATGTGCATCCGCGTGATCGCCGGGGTCGCGAGAGTCTGGCGCCGGACGTGCTGACCTCGGTGGTCCGGGCGATCCGGGGCGCGGCGCCCGGTGTGCCGATCGGGGTGAGCACCGGCGCGTGGATCGAGTCGGACGCGGCCTCCCGGCTGGCGTCGGTGCGCTCCTGGACGGTGCTGCCCGACCTGGCCTCGGTCAATCTCTGCGAGGAGGGCTCGGTCGAACTCGCGTACACGCTGGCGCACCTGGGGGTCGGGGTCGAGGCGGGGGTGTGGACCGAGGCCGACGCGGAGTTGCTGGTCGAGCGGGAGTTGGCCGCGGTGTGCACGCGGATCCTGGTCGAGGTCGAGCGCGGCGAACCGGGGGACGCCCTGGACGAGGCGGGTCGGATCCTGGCCGTCCTGGATCGGTACGAGGTCGCGGTGCCGCGCCTGCTGCACGGCGCCGACGCGTCCGCGTGGCCGGTCCTGGACGCGGCGATCGCGGCCGGCCTGGACACCCGGATCGGGCTGGAGGACACCCTGCTCGACCCGGACGGCCGTCGGGTCCCGGGCAACGCGGCGCTGGTACGGATCGCCGCCGACCGGGTACACGCGGCCCGCGCGGCGGGGAACCCGCACTGACCGCAGATGTCCGCGGCGAGCCCGACCGGCGTCGCCGAGTCGCGGCACGCAAGCCCTCGAGCCCCGCCCTACCGCATCAACGCGCCGATGATCACGGCGATGAGCAGGAGGGCCAGGGTGGCCGTGACGACGCGGGTTCGGGTGCGGGGATTCACGCCTCAGAGCCTACGCGGCGCGAACGCCCGGTCGAATGCCGGTCGGGCGCCCGCGCCGCGGGGTCCGCGGACCCGCTCCGAGTCGTCGGGTCGAACGGTCAGACCATGGAGGCGGCCAGACGGCGGCGGAAGGCCGCGAGCACGGTGCGGTCGCCGGTCCGCGAGACGACCGTGCCGGGCCGCCGGCCCCACAGGTAGAGCAGCAGTTCGGCGGGCTCGCCCGACACCGCCGCGTCGGCGAAGCCCGGCTCGCGGGACATGGTGACACCGCCGCGCCGCATGGTCAGCCGCCAGTGGTGCCGGTTGCTGTGTACGCCGATGGTGCGCCCGCTCGCACCGTCGCGCGTGCCCCCGTCGTAATGCGCCGGGAGCAGTACGCCCAGCACCTCGTCGATGCCGTCCAGGGCCTGCTGCGCGTCCAGCGGTCCCGGGGTGCCGACCGCCATCTCGATGTCGGCCCGGTGTACCGCCGCCTCGCGCGCCATCCGGCGGGCCAGGAAGCCGGCCGTGCCCGGATCGGGCCCGTCGCGCTCCAGGACCTCCGGGACGGCCGCTTCGGGCAGGTCCGCCTCGACCGGGTCGAGCGGGTCCCGCCTGGCCATTTCCGCCACGAGCGCGGCGTGCGCCCGGGTGTAGGTGTCGAGCAGATCCCCCTTGCCGCTCGGGCCGCCCGGTTGTGAGCGGCCCTCCGGACGACCGTCCGAGCGCAGTTGCCCGGTGGCGTCGGTGTACATGAGCACGGAATGTCGTACGACGTCGGCGACCGTCCAACCGGGACAGGACGGTACCGGCGCGTCCATGTCCGTGACGGCCGCCTGGCCCAGGCGGAGGCCCTCCGCCTGGAACAGGTGCTGGAACCGCACGTAGTCCATTCGTCAAGGATTCCAGCGGTTCGGGTGACGTGTCGATGGCCTGCGTCACCCCAGAGCGTGAATCCCACGTCAAGAAAAGGTGTATCGCACAGATGTGCTGACGCTGTGTCAGATCTTGACCGCAGGATTACCGAACCCCGACCGTGTCGCCGTGACGCCGGCGCCGGCTGGAGTCGCCGGAGCCGTGGGCGCAGCGCTCTCCGCGGCGATGACCGGCGCGGTCGCGCCGGCCGGGCGCATCGCGCGCACCATCGCACGCGGCCGCAGCCGGATCCCGCTGTGCCGAGCCAGCAGCACACCGACCGTAAGCGCGGCGATCAGCGAGATCAGCCCGCCCACGAACAACCCCACGCGCGGACCGAAGCTCTCCGCGAGCCAGCCGATCAGTGGGCCGCCCAGCGGGGTGCCGCCCATGAAGACGAGCATGTAGATGCCCATCACCCGACCGCGCATCGCCGGATCACTGCCCAACTGCACGGTGGAGTTCGCCGCCGTGTTGAACGTCAGGCCGGCGATCCCGATCGGCACGAGCAGCAGCGCGAAGCTCCAGTAGCCCGGCATGAACGCGGCGACCGTCTCCAGCAGGCCGAACACGACGGCCGCGGCGACCAGTACGCGCAGCCGGGTGTGCCCGCGCTTGGCCGCGAGCAGCGCGCCCGCCAGCGAGCCGACCGCGAACACCGTGTTGAGCAGCCCGAACGAACCGGGCCCGGCGTGGAAGACGTTGTTGGAGAACCCCGCGAGAGTGACCGCGAAGTTGTAGCCGAAGGTACCGATGAACCCGACCAGCGCAATCGCCACCAGCAGATCGGGCCGACCGCGCACATAGCGCAACCCCTCCCGCAACTGGCCCTTCTCGCGCGGCACCACGGGCATCGTGCGCAGTTCCGCCTCGCGCATGGCCACCAGGCCGAGCAGGACCGCGATGTAGGACACCGCGTTGAGCGCGAACACCCAGCCGGTGCCGATCGCGGTGATCAGCAGACCGCCGACGGCGGGGCCGACGATGCGGGCGAGCTGAAAGTTGGCCGAGTTCAGGCTGACCGCGTTGGCCAGGTCCTTGCGCCCGACCATCTCGATCACGAAGGACTGCCGGGCCGGGTTGTCCACGGCGGTGGCCAGGCCCAGGCCGAAGGCGAGCAGCCATACGTGCCAGACCTCGACCGCACCGCTCAGCACCAGGACGGCCATCACGGCGGCGAGCAGGCCCATCACGGTCTGCGTACCGATCAGCAACACACGCTTGCGGTAGCGGTCGGCGATCACCCCGCCCCACAGGCCGAACAGCAGCATGGGCAGGAATTGCAGGCCCGTGGTCACGCCCAGCGCGGTGGTACTGCCGGTGAGCTGCAACACCAGCCAGTCCTGCGCGATGCGCTGCATCCACGTGCCGGTGTTCGACACGGTCTGGCCGGCGGCGAACAGTCTGAAGTTGCGGTTTCGTAGTGATTGGAAAGTGCCGGCTGTCGCCGCCACGGGCTCCCCCTTCGTCGTACGGATCGGCCGAGGCCGGATGTGCATCCGTCCCTGAACCGAACCGACCGCGACGCGGGGCGCGCCGAGCCTGCTACGCCTGCGCCAGTTTCTCCAGCACCGGCAGGGCCGCGCGCAACGCCTCGTTCTCCTCCGGCGTGAGCCGCGCCAGGTGTTCCGCCAGCCAGGCGTTGCCCAATCGACGGTTCTCCTCCACCACGGCGGCGGCGGGCTCGGTCGCGGAGACCACGACCTGCCTGCGGTCGTCGGGGTGCGGCTCGCGCCGGACCAGGCCGCGCTCCTCCAGGCCGGCGATCACCCGGGTCATCGACGGCGGCTGCACCTTCTCCTGCCGGGCGAGTTCGCCCGGAGTCATGGCACCGCGTACGACGAGCACGGTCAACACCGAGAGCTGTGTGGGGCTCAGCGTCTCGTCGGCCCGCTGGTTGCGCAGGCGACGAGAGAGTTTCAGCACCGAGGCACGGAGGGCTGCCACCGTGGCACGGTCGGGTTCGGACGGGGACACGTTTTTTAGCTTAACTCTTTACTCTCGCTAACTTCCAATGCTTTCCCCGCCGGGGATATTCCACCGCCCCGCAACGCCTGCCGCACGGCGGGGGCGAACCCATCCGAAGGGGGCAAAACCGAAGCGCACGGAGCGGGCGCGGCCGACGCAGGCCCGAGGCGGGCGGGCGGGGCGAGACGGACGCCGGGTGGGCGGTGTGGGTGCCCGGCGGCGATTCCGCGCGGCGGGCGCGCGGCGGGCGGGACGGGCGGCGCGCGGCCGGGCGCGGGGGCGAGGCAGGGGCCGCGCGGTGGTGGGCGGGGTGGGCGGATGCCGCGCGGGCGGGACGGGGTGTCGGACACCCGCTCCGCGCGGAGCGGGTGTCCGGGGCCATCCGCGCTACGTGGGTGGCCGGGCGGGGGGTGGGGTGGCCGCCCGGCCATCCGGTTACTTGACGCCGAGGGCCTGTTCGATCGGGTCGATGGCGAAGTGGATCACGAAGAGGGCGGAGACGATCCACAGGAGCAGCGGGATCTCCCGGGCCTTGCCGACCGCCGTGCGCAGCACCACGTACAGGATGAAGCCGGCGCCGATCCCGGTGGTGATGCTGTAGGTGAACGGCATCAGCGCGATCGTCACGAACGCCGGGGCGGCGACCGTCAGGTCGTCCCACTCGATGTGCTTGATCTGGGTCATCATCAACGCGCCGACCACCACGAGCGCCGGCGTCGCGGCCTGCGCGGGTACCAGCTTGGCCAGCGGGGTGAACAGCAGCGCGAGCGCGAACAGGCCGCCGGTGACCAGGTTGGCGAGTCCGGTCCGGGCGCCCTCGCCGACCCCGGCGGTGGATTCCACGAAGACCGTGTTGGACGACGCCGAGGCACCGCCGCCCGCGATCGCGCCGACCGACTCGACGGTCAGGATCCGACCCAGGCCCGGCACCTTGCCCTGCTCGTCGAGCAGCCCGGCCTCGCGGCTGACCCCGATGATCGTGCCCATGCCGTCGAAGAAGTTGGACAGCAGCAGGGTGAAGATCAACAACGACGCGGTGATGAAGCCGACCCGGCCGAAGGCACCGAACAGGTCGACGTCGCCGATCAGCCCGAAGTCGGGCGTATCCACCACACCGTTCGCCTCGGGCGCGGTCAGCCCCCAGGCCGCCTTGTCCAGGCCGGCGGCGTTGTGCACGATCACCGCGAGCACCGTCGAGGCGACCATCCCGATCAGGATCGCGCCCGGCACCTTCCGTACCACCAGCACGAACGTCAGCAGCAGGCCGAAGCAGAAGATCACCGCCGGCCAGCCCTTGAGCGTGCCGCCCGCGCCGAGCGCGACCGGGACGGTGGAGTTCACCTTGTCCGGCACGCGCGTCACGATGCCCGCGCTGACCAGGCCGACCAGGGTGACGAACAGGCCGATGCCGACCCCGATCGCCTGCTTGAGCACCAGCGGGATGGCGTTCATGATCGCCTCGCGCAACCCGGTGGCGGCCAGGATCAGCAGGCCGACGCCCTCCAGTACGACCAGGCCCATCGCCTCGTCCCAGGTCGTCTGCGGCGCGATCTGGAACGCGACCATCGCGTTGATCCCGAGCCCGGCGGCCAGCGCGAGCGGCATGTTGCCGATCAGACCCATCAGGATGGTCATCACGGCGGCGACCAACACCGTCGCGGTGACCAGCTGCGGCTGGGACAGGTGGTTGCCGAACTTGTCGGTCGCACTGCCGAGGATGATCGGGTTCAGCACGATGATGTAGGCCATCGCGAAGAACGTGGCGAGCCCACCGCGTATCTCGCGCAGCGGCGACGAGCCGCGCTCGGAGATCTTGAAGAAGCGGTCGAGGCCGCTCCTCCGCGTGGCGGGGACCTCGGGGACGGTCACGGCGGGGGCCTGGCGGGGCATGCGCATCCTCGGAGCGTGGGAACGGGTGGTCAAGACACGCGCACGGCACGAGGGGGACGCGTGCCGGGAGACCCCAAAAGGGTGCCAGAGACCACAGCCGAAACGGGAACCGGTCTCTCCGCTTGTGCGTCGGGGCACGCGCGGGCCCCGTGCGGGCCGCCAAGTAGCCTTGTTTTCGTGAGCAGGCACGGGAGCGGGAAACGACGGCGCACCTCGCCGGATCCGGACGACACGGGCGTGGCGCGGACGGATTCGGCCGCGACGCCGGATCCGGTCGACGACACGTTCGACGCGAGCGCCCCCGGCAGCGGTGAGTACGCGGCGCACGGGAGCGAGCCCTACCCGGCGCCGGATCACGGCACCGCGGACTATGGCTCTGCGGATTACGGCTCGGCGGACTACGGCTCCGGGGAGTACGCCGCGACCTCAGGCGAGTACACCGCCACCTCCGGCGAGTACGCCGCCGCGAACTACGCCGCCGACTACCCGCAGAACGACTACACGGCCCCCGAGGCGGCCTACGGCTCCGGCGGCTACCAGGCCGCCGTACCGGCCTTCGAGCCCGACGCGTACGACTCCGGGAACCACACGACGCCCGAGTACGGCGCGAGCGCCTACGACCCGGCGACCGACCCGGCCCTGGGCGGGGGAACCGCCGAGTTCGCCGCCGTCACCGATGCCGCGGATGCCGCCGGTGTCGCCGATCCCGCCGACGAGCCCGCGCCGCCCGCCGACCGGGAGCCGCCCGCCGCAGACACCGGCATGCGGCCCGCCCCGCCCCCGCTCGAAGGCGACATCATCAAGCTCGTCGCCGTCGGCAGCGTGATCTGGTTCGCGCTGTTCGTGGTCGCCTGGTTCATGCGCGACTCGCTCACCGACGACGGCCGCGACTGGTGGCCGTGGTGCGCGCTGGCCGGCTCGGGCCTGGGCCTGTTCGGCCTCTGGTACTGCCGCCGCCTGCAGAGCGCGCGCGACGACTAGGGTGCGTCGGCCGGCCTCGGCCCCGTTCCGGGCCTCCGGTGAATGTACTCGGCAACCCGCCTGGAATAGCCACAAAATCCGACATTCACTGACGTAACGTCAGGGCATGATCGATGCCCCCGTCACCATCACCGGGCTGACCGACGCCGAGGTTGCCGAACGTGTCGCGGCCGGCCGGGTCAACGACGTGCCCGGCCGTTCGAGCCGCAGCGCCTCGGCGATCGTTCGGGGCAACGTCTTCACCCGGTTCAACGCCATCATCGGCACTTTGTTCGTGGTGATCCTGGTCGTCGGCCCGGTCCAGGACGGCCTGTTCGGCCTGGTCATCGTCGCCAACACGGCCATCGGCATCATCCAGGAACTGCGCGCCAAACGCACCCTGGACACCCTGGCGGTGATCGGCGAGGCCAAACCGCGGGTGCGCCGCGGCGGGCACACGGTCGAGGTGTCCGCGCGCGAACTGGTCCTGGACGACGTCTGCGCGCTCGGCGCGGGCGAACAGGTCCTGGTGGACGGCGTGGTGGTCGAGGCCGACGCGCTCGAACTGGACGAGTCGCTGCTGACCGGCGAGACCGATCCGGTCCACAAGAGGATCGGCGACCCGGTGATGTCCGGCAGCTTCGTGGCCGCCGGCAACGGCGCGTACCGGGCGACCAAGGTCGGCGGCGACGCGTACGCCGCCCGACTCGCCGAGGAGGCGGGCCGGTTCACCCTGGTCGACTCGGAACTGCGTCAGGGGCTGAATCGGATCCTCACCTACGTCACCTGGCTGATGATCCCGGTCGGGATCCTGTTGATCATCAGCCAACTGCGCACCGACGACGGCCTGCCCAACGCGCTGCGCGGCATGGTGGCCGGGCTGGTCACCATGGTCCCCGAGGGGCTGATGCTGCTCACCTCGGTCGCGTTCGCGGTCGGCGTGGTGCGGCTGGGCCGGAAGCAGTGCCTGGTCCAGGAGTTGCCCGCGATCGAGGGGCTGGCCCGGGTGGACGTGGTGTGCCTGGACAAGACCGGCACGCTCACCGAGGGCGGCATGGACGTGGCCGAGGTCCGTACGCTCGACGACACCCTGCCGATCGGCCAGGCCCTCGGCGCCCTCGGCACCTCCGACCCGCGCCCGAACGCGAGCCTCCAGGCGATCGTGGACGCCTACCCGGCGCCGCGGGGGTGGTCGATCACCGACGTCGCCGCGTTCTCCTCGGCCCGCAAGTGGAGCGGGGCGAGCTTCGCCGAGCGCGGCACGTGGCTGCTGGGCGCGCCCGACGTACTGCTGCCCGAAGGGCATCCGGTGCCGGCCGAGGTGGACGAACTGGGCGCGAAGGGGTTGCGGGTACTGCTGCTCGCGACCGCCGACGCGCTGACCGACGAGGCCGGCGCGCGAGCCCACCCGGCCGCGCTCGTGGTGCTCCGGCAGCGGCTGCGCCCGGACGCCGCCGAGACGCTGCGCTACTTCGCGGGTCAGGGCGTGGCGACCAAGGTGATCTCCGGGGACAACGCGCTCGCGGTCGGCGCGGTCGCCGCCAAACTCGACCTGGCGGGCGCGGAACACGCCGTGGACGCCCGCCGACTGCCCGAGGACCGCACCGAACTCGGGCAGGCGCTGGAGGAGAACACCGTCTTCGGCCGGGTCACCCCGCAGCAGAAGCGGGCCATGGTCGCCGCCCTCCAGGCCCGCGAGCACACGGTGGCGATGACCGGCGACGGCGTGAACGACGTCCTCGCGCTCAAGGACGCCGACATCGGGGTGGCGATGGGCTCGGGCAGCGGGGCGAGCCGCGCGGTCGCCCAGATCGTGCTCCTGGACAACCGCTTCGCCACGCTGCCCTCGGTGGTGGCCGAGGGGCGACGGGTGATCGGCAACATCGAGCGGGTCGCGAACCTGTTCCTGGTCAAGACCGTGTACGCGCTGCTCCTGTCGCTGCTGACCGGTGTCGCGGGCGTGGTCTTCCCGTTCCTGCCCCGCCATCTCACCCTGATCGGCTCGCTCACGATCGGTGTACCGGCCTTCTTCCTGGCGCTGGCCCCCAACGCCGAACGCGCCCGCCGGGGCTTCGTCCCGCGCGTCCTGCGCTTCGCGATCCCGGGCGGCGTGGTGGCCGCGGGGGCGACATTCCTGTCCTACTGGCTGGCCCACCTGAACAGCGGCACCGACCTGAAGGAGGACCGCACCACCGCGGTGATCACCCTGTTCCTGGTCGCGATGTGGATCCTGGCCATCGTCGCCCGCCCCTACGCGTGGTGGAAGATCGCCCTGATCGCGGCGATGGCGGCGGCCTTCCTGTTCACCCTCTACGTCCCCTTCGCCGCCGACTTCTTCGCCCTCTACCCCCAGGACCAGGGCAACAACGGCACCGCGATCGGCATCGCCATCGCCGCCGCCGCCCTCCTGGAGGCGGGCTGGCACGTATCCGGTTGGCTCAGCCGCCGCACGGGCGACGACGGGTAGGCCCGCACGACCCGCGCCCCGGGTGGGGGCGGCTCGCCCAGGAGCCGCCCCTCCCCCCGGGGTCAGACGCCGTCGAAGTCGCGTTCCGTGGCGAAGTGGGCGGCGTTTTCCGGGTGGGTGAGGAGTTGTTCGACCTCGAAGCGGCGGTGCCATTCGCCGGCGGCCCAGGCCAGGCCGCGGGCGACGCCCTCGAACGTGGTGGCGTGCACCTTGCCGTCGATGTAGCGCCAGTCCGCCTCCAGTTCGGTGCCGTCCGGGCCGGAGACGATCAGCTCCTCGTGTTCGACGTACTCCTTCGGCGCGTCGGGCATCGCCACCAGCACGTCGTCCGGGACCTCGTGCACGGTGCCCTCGGAGAGCACCTTGCCGGGGATGGTCTCGGACAGCAGCGGTACGTCCAGCAGGTCGGCCAGCGCCTCCGCCCGGTCCGGGCGCACCGGCAGCACCACGTGCGTCGCGTCGTCCGCGACCAGCGCCGCCAGGTCCGGCGCGTCGCCCACCAGCGCGTCCGCGACGTCGGCCACGGTCATCCGGCCGCCGCAGACCCCGCGCAGCTCGGTCGGCGCGGACAGCCGCTCCGGGGTCACCTCGGCCAACGCGGTGTACAGCGCGCGCAACTGGTCCCGGGTCACCGCCCGGTCCGGGTCCGCCAGGCGCTCCAGCAGCTCGTCCGGGCCGTCCGGGTCGGCCAGCAGCGCCGGAAGCGTCGTACGCACGCCCAGGGCGGTCAGGAACACCGGATCCAGGCTCGCCCGGACCCGGTCGTAGAGGCCGTGCAGCAGCCGGTCCCCGTCCAGCGCGAGCAGCCCCGCCGGGCGCCGGCCGTCCAGCACCGGGTGCCCGCGCAGCCACCACGAGGTGTACGACGGCACCCGGGCCCGGCCGCCGTCGGGCAGCAGCACGTGCGCCGGCTCGGTCACCGCGTTCCGCAGCGGCGGTGTGGCCAGCACCTCCAGGGCCTCGTCCCACGCGTCGTCCGCGACCAGGTCCAGATCGCGCACCGCGGCGAACCCGGCCAGCACCGGCGGCACGCCCTGGTCGGGCAGGTGGTCGAGCACGTCGTCGAGCCAGTCGTCCTCGGCGTCCAGGTCGTGGTCGCAGCCGTCGTGGTCGAGGACCACGTCCTCCTCCCGGACCAGGCCGAACGTGCCGAGCACGCCGACCGCCTCCAGCACGTCCTCGCCCCAGCGCTCGACCAGATCCGGGTGCGCGACGCCGAGCGCGTCCGGCTCGACCACCGCGGCGATCCGGCTGCCGGGCAACATCAGCTCGCCCGCCGGCACCGCGTCGCCGTCCACGTCCGGCAGCAGCAGCGCGGCCAGCCACGGTTCGTCGCCGGCGGCGATCCGGGCGGCCCGGACCAGCTCCAGGACCGCGTCGGCGATGTCGTCGCCCTCCTCGCCCTCGCCGACCGCGGCCCGCACCGCCGGATCGGCCAGCACCGCCCGCGGCGTGGCCCGGACCGCGCCGAGCCGCTCCAGGAGCGGATGCGTCGCGTCGGGGTGGGCCACCCGCAGCCGAAGCACGTCCAGCACCGCCGGGTCCGGACTCTCCGGGCAGGGCAGCAGGACCCCCCTCGGCCCGCGCACGATCCGACCGTCGGCCAGCGGCACCGGCAACGCCCCGAGCGCGTCCCTGGCCGCGGGGTCGAAGGCGTCGTACAGATCCCGCCACCAGCTCGGCTCCCGCTCCATCCCCGCGAGTTGGTCGACCACCTCGGCCAGCGGCAGCCGACGCACCCCCAGCACCCGCAACGCGGCGCTGCGATCCAGACCGGCCGGCAGCAATCCGGCCACCACCGGCGCCAGCGCCTCGACCAGTCGCGGGCCCGCCGTCTCGATCAGCACCGCGTCGCGCGGGCGCAGCAGATCGCGGTCGCGCGCCGCGGTGCCCCGGTCGAGCAACAGCGCGTCGCGATCGTCGGGTTCCGCCTCCACGACGGACCCGTCGGCGGAGGCAGCGGTGTCGAAGGCGCCCGAGAACCCGGCGCCCGGCGCCGCGGCCGGCAAAAACGCGGTCTCCGCGAGCCGATCGAGCACCGCCCGGCGCAGCAGGCCGTCCAACTCCCCCTCGCCGGTCGGCCCCGGCACCAGGCTCAGCACGGCGGTGGTGGTCACCGGCCAGGTGCCGAGCAGCCCGGCGTAGGTCTCGGCGGCCCGCTCGATCAGGAAGTCGCGCAGCGGGCCGGGCGCGGTGTGCCGGCGGGTCGGGTCCAGCGGGAAGGACGCGACGAGCAGGGCGGGCAGCCCCAGCGGCTCGTCGGTGGGCGTGGGCGCGTGCACGACGGGTCGTACGCTCGGCCGGCGCGGATGGTCGGCGGCGTCCAGCGGCACCGCCCACAACACCGACCAGGCGGCCCGCCGGCGCTCCTCGGTGGGCCGGTCGGCGAGCAGCGCGGGCTCCAACGCGCCGCCGTCCTCGGCGACCCGCCAGCGGGTCTGCACGCCGTTGTCGGTCACCACCAGGGCGCCGCCGTCGGCCCGACAGGTCAGCGTCCGCACACCCTCCGGTGTCTCGATCACGATCTCGCCGAGCCGGCGCAGGGTGAGCAGCAGCGCGTCGTCGACCTCGGCGAGCAGCCGGGCGGCCAGGTCCACCGCGGCGCCGTCGCGCAGCGGCAGCACCACGCACGTGTCGTAGTCCTCCGGCGGGGTTCCCTCGGCCGGCATCGGCAGCCGCAGCACCGGCACGCCGCCGTCGCGCCGGGCCAGTTCGTCGGCCAGTCCGGCGTTGTCCCGGGCCTGTTCCGCGACCAGGTCGCGGGCCTCGTGCAGGGACCAGCGCACCCCACCGGTCCGGGAGAGCACACACGGCTCGTCGGTGACCGCGAGCACCGCGGCGAAGCCGACGCCGAACCGGCCGACCGCCTCCGGCCCGTCGTCGCGCTTGGCCGAGGCGCGCAGCGTGGACAGCGCCTCGACGCCCGGCGCGTGCAGCGGGTCGCCGGTGTTGGCCGCGACCAGGACCCCGTCGCGAAGGGTCAGCCGGAGCCGGCCCACCACGCCGGCCCGGGCGGCGGCGTCGGCGGCGTTCTGCGCGAGTTCGACCACGAGCCGATCGCGATAGCCGCCGAGGGCGAGTTCCTCCTCGGCGTTCGCGTCCTCCCGAAAACGTGCGGGCGACGCGCCCCACGCGTCCAGTACGGCTCGCCGAAGCGAAGCGGTGCCAAAGCGGTCGTCGATGCCCATGCCGTGCGCCGTCCCTCGATCGCGGATGTGGCCGGAACCCTATTGCGTTTCCGGCGCCGCGGCCGCTCGGCGATCCCGGTCCGTGGAAAGCCGCGCGAAACGGCGTGGGGACGATGCGGACAGGCAGTGGATCAAGTCACACAAAACCCCTACAAACGACAAACGACAGTCCTCTGGTCGACCCGGCCGCTACGGGAGTGGACACATCCGTGGGGGCAACCCCAGTCGGCTACGGAAGGGGACAACGTGGCTACCTACCGCACGCAGATCCAGTACGGGGCGCCCAACGCGCCCTGGCACGACGACGCGGACCTCGCGATCGTCATCCAGACGCGTAACGCCGTCGCGCCGGACAAGGCACGTCCGGCGACGGGCACCCAGGTCACCTGGTCCGGCCCGCAGGGCAACGGATCGATCACGTTTTTCGACGACGGCGCGAGCTTCCAGGGCGCCGCGCAGTTCCCGGGCGAGGGCCCGGTCGCCTACCGGGGCACGGCCCGCTGAGTCGACCTCGGGAACCGAGTCGGCCGCGCGAGCCGAGTCGATCCCACGAACGCATCGAAGCCGCCACCGATTCGGTGGCGGCTTCGTCGTGCGCTCGACCGGACCGGGCCGTGTCCGCCGGACAGGACCCGGACCCGATCGCACGCTGCGGACATTTCGGATATTCAGCGTAATTCGGATTAATTGCATCTCGCGGTCGATCAGGAGTGGCCCAACTGGTCCTCTCCGGGCTCCATGCCGTCCTCGTCCACCGCGCTCTCGACCGGGCGGATCCGCACGGTCTCGATCCGGTACTCGTCCAGGGACAGCTCGGCCGCCGGCGTCGCGGCGGGCATCACCGCGGCCTCCGAGTGGCCACCGCAGCCGTAGGCCAGCGAGACCATCCGGCCGTCGGCGGGCGAATACTCGTTGGCGCACACGCCGAACGCCTGCCCGAGCGGCCCGCCGACCTTGACCAGGAAGCCGCAGCTCGTGCAGTGCGCGGGCGCGGCCTGGGCCATCGGCGTGGCTCGGCCGAAATGCTCGTCCCAGCGGTCGGCGGCCAGATCGCGCCCGACCGGGGACAGTACGCGCGCGCGCCCCTGCCCCAGCTCGTACGCGACCGCCTTGGGGCCGAGCCCGATCGGCTCGGTCGATTCCTCCTCTGTCTCGTCCGCTCCGGTGTAACCGAATTCGAGACGGGGGTCGTCGGCGTCGGTGGGCAACAGGTCGCCCACGCCGAGGTCGCCGGGACGAAGGCGCTCGTTCCACGGCACCCACGCGGGCGCGAGCAGCGCCTCGGGGCCGGGTACGAGGACCGTTTCGTCCACGGTCACCAGCTTGGCGCGGGGCGCCCGGGCAACGGTCACCGCCCAGCGCCAGCCGTGGTAGGCGGACTCGCGGCACGCGAACAGGTGGGTGACCAGGCGATCACCATCCACCTGTACACCCAGATGCTCGCCGACGGAGTCCTGACCTGCGGCTTCCTCGGCAGCGGCGAAGGCAAGATCAACCGCCTCTGCGCAGAGGCGGTCCGGGGTTCGACTACGGGTCGCGGCACTCACGAGAGTGATTCTCTCTCACGCGTCGAAGGTCTCCACCGCCGATACCCTCAAAACACGTCCGATTCCCGAACGGGCGCGCGGAGCGAGCCCTTCCTGGCGTGTCGCGACCGCATCATCCGAGGGAGCAAGGGCAGGATCCCGGCGTGGCAGCCTCCAAGACCAGTACCGCATCACGGCGCACCATTCGCGCGCCCGGCTCCACCCGCGGGTCGTCCGGCAGGAACCGAGGTCCGGGGCGACGTGCGCTCGGCCGGTTCGGTGGCCTGTTCACCGGCGGCTTCGGGAAACTCCGCGGCGCGGCCCGGGCCAAGGGCGCCGGCGAGAGCGGCCTGGCCAAGCTGATCGAGCTGCACCTGATCAACAACGCGGGCGACGCGCTGGTGACCATGGCGCTGGCCACCACGATGTTCTTCTCGGTGCCCACCGGCGAGGCGCGCGACCGGGTGGCGATGTACCTGCTGATCACCCTCGCGCCGTTCGCGCTGCTCGCGCCGGTGCTCGGGCCGATCCTGGACCGGATGCGCCGAGGTCGCCGCTTCGCGATGGCGCTGGCGATGCTGGTCCGGGTGGGGCTGTGCTGGTTGATGGCCGGCTCGGTGAACGACGGCGGCCTGGAGCTGTACCCGGCGGCGTTCGGCGTGCTGGTGTCCTCGAAGGTGTACGGGGTCAGCCGCAGCGCGGTGGTGCCCCGGCTCCAGCCGCGCTCGGTCTCGCTGGTCAAGGCGAACTCGCGGATCACCATGTTCGGCCTGATCGGCACGATGGGCGCGGCGCCGGTGGCGGGCGGCCTGAAATACGCGTTCGGCACGCCCGGGATCCTGTACGGCGCCTGCGTGGTGTTCACCTTCGGCGCGATCCTGTCCTTCACGCTGCCGTCGAAGGTCGACTCGGCCGAGGGCGAGGACCGGGCGTCGTTCACCGCCGAGGCCCCCGGCGTCGAACACGAGCGCAAGGTGTCGCTGGCCAAATTGCGCGGCGGCAAGGGCGGTACGAGCACCGAGACGGTGCCCGAGCCCCGGACCGAGGAGTCGGGCGAGGGCCCGGCCGCGGCGAGCGGCGAGCGCGAATCCGGGCGCAAGCCGATCCGGGTCAAGACCTCGCGGCGGTTGCGCAGCGTGGGCCCGTCGGTGGTCCAGGCGTTGTGGGCGAACGCGGCGCTGCGCGGCTTCTCCGGGTTCCTGATCATGTTCCTGGGCTTCTTGATGCGCAAGCACCCGGTCGCCGACCTGTCCGCCACCCAGGCCACCATCGCGGTGGTGATCGCGGCCGCGGTCGGCAACGCGATCGGCACCGCGCTCGGCGCGTGGCTCAAGTCCCGCGCGCCGGAGGTGATCATCACCGCCGTGTTGCTCGCGTCCGCGTCCTGCGCGGCGTGGGCGGCGGTGATGTACAGCCTGGTCACGGTGCTCGCGGTGGCGGCGGTGGCCGGTCTCGCCCAGGCGCTGGGCAAGTTGTCGCTGGACGCGATGATCCAGCGCGACATCCCCGAGGCGGTGCGCACCTCCGCGTTCGCCCGGACCGAGACCGCGCTCCAGGTGGCGTGGGTGGTCGGCGGCGGCGTGGGCATCGCGTTGCCGCTGAACGGCACGCTCGGGATGAGCGTGGCGGCCGGTGTGCTGACCCTGGCGCTGGTGATCGTGGGCCGCAAACTGACGACGCGCCGGGCGCGCCGCAAGCGGTCCCCCGGCATGCGGCTGCGAACCGCCCGGTAATCTTCCGATCATGAAGACTCGCCGCCCTGCCGCCCTCGCCGGTGCCGCCGTCCTGGGCGCGCTCGCCCTGACGGGTTGCAACCTCGACAAGCCCACGCCGATCGTGACCATGGTCAGCGGGACGACGTCGGTCCACTCCGAGGCCGAGTGCTACAAGGACGACGGCTCGATCGACGAGAAGAAGGTCGACGGTTGCCTGAACAAGACCGACGGCCTCACCAAGCTCTCGGTGTCCGAGGGCGGCGGCTTCTCGATCGGCGTGGACAAGGAACTCGCCGACGACGGCTGGGTGCTCCTGGTCGACGGCAAGCCGCAGACCCAGTCGCCGATCAAGACCACGTACTACTCGGGCCTTCGGCTGAGCTACGGCACGCCGGAGAAGGAGAGCGAGCCGCTGCTGGTGCAGGTCGTGCAGCCGGACGGCAAGCAGGGCTACCGGGGAATCTGGTCGTTCAAGGTCGCGAAGAAGTAACCCTTGCCCATCCTGGTGATCACCGCCGTGGCCGCCGAGCGCGACGCCGTGCTCGGCGGTTCGCGTTCGTGGCGCATACCCGGCCCCGACGTGCTCGCGGTCGGCGCGGGCCCGGCGCATGCGGCCGCGGGCACCGCCACGGCGCTCGCGCGTGGCTCCTACGACCTGGTGGTCAACGCCGGTATCGGGGGCGGCTTCCCGGGGGTGGCGCCGGTCGGCTCGACCGTGCTCGCCACCCGGGTGGTGGCGGCCGACCTGGGGGCACAGACCGCCGACGGGTTCGTGCCGATCGAGGAACTGGGCTTCGGGACGAGCGGGTTCGAGGCGGACCCGCGACTGGTCACCCACGTGGGTGACATTTTGCGCGCCGCCGGCGTCCCGCTCGCCACCGGCCCCGCGCTCACCGTCTCCACGGTGACCGGAACCGCCGAGCGCGCCGCCGAGTTGGCCGCCCGCCACGCGGGCGCCGCGGTCGAGGGCATGGAGGGCTTCGGCGTGGCCACCGCCGCCGCGGCCCACGCGGTGCCGATGCTCGAACTGCGCACCGTCTCCAACGCCGTGGGCCCGCGCGATCGGGCGGCCTGGCGCATCCCGGACGCGCTGCGCGCACTCACCGCGGCCTTCGCCGCGCTCGAAGGGAGCCTGACGCCGTGACCCTGTCGCTGGCCTATTCGCCGTGCCCGAACGACACGTTCGTCTTCCACGCCTGGACGCACGGCCTGCTCCCGGACGCGCCGCCCGTCGAGGTGCGCTACGCCGACATCGACATCACCAACGGCCTGGCCGAGCGCGGCGAGCTGGACCTGCTGAAGGTGTCCTACGCGGCGCTGCCGTGGGTGCTGGACGAGTACGCGCTGCTGCCCTGCGGCGGGGCGCTGGGGCGCGGTTGCGGCCCGCTCGTGCTGAGCCTGGGCGCGAGCACCCCCGAGGCGCTGGCGGGCAAGGTGGTCGCGGTGCCGAGCGAACGCTCCACCGCGTACCTGCTGTTCCGGCTCTGGGCTGCGCGGCACGTGCCCGGCGGGGTCGGCGAGATCCGGGTGTTGCCGTTCCACGAGATCATGCCCGCGGTGCGCGACGGCGTGGTGGACGCGGGGCTTGTCATCCACGAGGCGCGCTTCACCTACACGCGGTACGGCCTGACCTGCCTCGCCGACATGGGCGACTGGTGGGAGTCGGACACCGGCCTGCCGATCCCGCTCGGCGCGATCATCGCCAAGCGCTCGCTGGACCTTTCCGCCCTGGCCGCCGCCGCGCGCGCCTCGGTCGAGCATGCCTGGGCCGACCCCGCCGCGTCGCGCGCCTATGTCCTGGAACACGCCCAGGAGATGGATCCGACGGTCGCCGATCGGCACATCGGCCTGTACGTCAACGAGTTCACCCGCGACCTGGGCACCGAAGGGCACGCGGCGGTGTCCGCGCTGCTCGACCGCGCCGCCGCCGAGGGCCTGGTCCCGCCCGTCCCGGCCGGCGCCCTCGAACTCCCCTAGGCCGTACGGGGGATCGCCGGGCGGGCCGCGTGGGCCCACCCGGCGCCCGTACTCACGTATCGAGTTCGTCGGCGACGGCGCGCAGCAGTTCGGCGACCTTCGCGGTGGCCCGTTTGTCGGGGTAACGGCCGCGCTCCAGCGTCTTGTCGACCCCCTCCAGGACCTTGAGCAGGTCCTGGATGATCGAACTCATCTCGTCGGGCTTCTTGCGGCTCGCGGCGACGACGGAGGGGCGCGGGTCCAGGACGCGGAGCGAGAGGGCCTGTTCGCCGCGGCGCCCCTCGACGATCCCGAACTCGACCCGGGTGCCGGGCTTGAGCGTGTCCAGGCCCTGCGGCAGTGCCGACGCGTGCACGAACACGTCGCCTCCGTCGTCCCGGGACAAAAACCCGAAGCCCTTGTCGGTGTCGAACCACTTGACCTTGCCGGTGGGCACGGGAGACCTCGATCGTGTCGGGACGGCTTCGTCGGGACTTTTACGAGCATTTACCAGGCTGGGTGGGGCGCACACATCGAATCCGAGCAGGAACGCGTAGTGACCCCGTTCACTCGTCCAGGCTAATGGTCGCCTTCTCGGCCGGACATCGGGATACCGCCCCGCGCGCGAGCGGCCCGGGTCGGGGCATCTACCCTGGGTCGGTGTCCAACGCATCCGCAGGCCCCGGCGATCGGCTCGTCCGCGTCGGCGCGCTGCTCTTCGCCCTCGGTACGGTCGCCACGCTCGCCACCGTCACCCCCATGCTGATCGGCGCGCACGCGCTGCCGACCGCGGTGTATCTGCTCAGCGCGCTGATGCCGATCGGCTTCGCGATCGCCGCCGCGGGCCTGGTCAGGTCGATCCGCAGCCGCCGCCGTCCGGTGCCGAAACTGCTCTGACCCACGCCGAGCAGCCTCGGCGGCGTCGGCTCATCGGCTCATCGGTACGACTCCGGGTCGGGCAGCAGTTCGTTCATCGCGCCCTCGCGGTAGCCCAGCGGGTCCACCTCGACCCGGGCGAAGCCCGCGTCGCGGACCGCGGCCAGGGCCGGTTCGTGGCCGGCCACGGCGGTGCTCAGCGCGGCGTCCACCTCGATCCGCGCGAACTGCCCCAGATCGCGCACCCGCAGATTGCGCACCGCGATGCCGTCCCGGGCCAGCACCACCCGCAACGCGGTCTCCGCGCGTTCCACCCGGGCCAGCCGGGCCGGGGTGATCGCCACCCCGTAGGCGACCCGGCTGGACAGGCAGGCCGCGGCCGGCTTGTTCCAGGTGGGTAGGCCCCAGGTCCGGCTGATCGCCCGGATCTGGGCCTTGGTCAATCCGGCGTCGAGCAGCGGGGTGACCGCGCCGGCCTCGGCCGCCGCGGCGATCCCGGGCCGAAAACCCGCGCGCGCGTCGTCCGCGTTGGTGCCCGTGGCCAGGTGCGCCATCCCCGCCGCGCGGGCCACGGGGGCGAGCACCGCCATCAGCTCCGTCTTGCAGAACCGACACCGGTCGCCGTTGTTGTCGCGGTAGCCCGCCCGGGCCATCTCGTCGCTGGGCACCAGCTCGTGCCGCACCCCCAGCTCGGCGGCGAAGGCCCGCGCGGCGTCCCGTTCGATGGCGGGCAGACTGGCCGAGTCGGTGGTCAGCGCGAGCACGTCGGCCGCCCCCAGAGTGCGTACCGCCGCCGCGAGCAGGAACGCCGAGTCGGCGCCGCCGGAGAACGCCACCGCGACGCTCCCGAGCGAGGCCAACCGCTCGCGCAGCGCGCCCAGCCGCAGGTCGGCCACGTGCGCGTCCAGCCACGCCGGAAAGCGGGTCAGGTCCGGAAGCACCACGTCGGCCCCGGCCGCCCGCAGCTCCTCGGCGGAGATCGGCCCGGTGGCCACCCCGACCGCGATCGCGCCGGCCGCCCGGGCCCCGATCAGGTCGCCGAGGTGGTCGCCGACGTACACCCCCGCACCCGACGCGCGCAGCGCCACGCCCTTCTGCTCGCCCCACAGATCGCCGACCAGGTGGTCCACGGCCAGGTCCAGATGATCCAGGTGCAGCCGGGCGTTGGGCTCGTGCTTGCCGGTGACCACCATGGTGCGACCGCCGTGTCGGTGCACCGCGGCCAGCGCCTCGCGCGCACCGGGCAGCACGTCGGTGCCGTGCACGGCGTGGTGCGGATAGATCTCGCGATAGCGCGCGGCGACGGCGCTCACCTCGTCCGCCGGAAACCAGTTCGCCACCTCGATCTCCAGCGGCGGCCCGAGCCGGGAGACGATCAGCGGGATGTCGATCGCCGCACCGGTCTCCGCGGCGAGCACGGACCATGCCGCCCCGATGCCGGGGCGCGAATCGACGAGCGTCATGTCCAGGTCGAAGCCAACGATGAGGGCATTCACCCGTTCAGCCTACGACGCGGCACGGTGCATGCCGATGACCGATTTCCGGCCCCCGCCCCCGACCCGAGCGGGTCGGCCGGACGGGCCACTCCTAGGGGATGGTCACCCACAAGAGGTAGCGCAGCGGGCGCCCGGATGCTGACGCGTCCGTCGTGTCGGGCGTCGTAGCGTCGAGGACATGAGCACGATGACGCATCTCCCCGCCCACGGTTCCCTGCGGATTCCCCCGCTGCGCGGCTCGGCCCCCGCCGCGATCCCGTTCGCCGACCTGGTCCGCGCCCGGCTGCGCAGGCCCGCGCACACGAGCGCGCGGATCGCGCGCGGCACGTGGATCCTCACGAGTACCGCGGTGCGGGTCACCCTGCTCGGCCGGCACGCGGTGCCGTGACCGCGCGCCGGACCGCCCCCGGCGTCGCCGCCGTCGTCCGCTACATCTGGGTGTCCACGTCGTCGGAGTCGACGATCCGGTACGCGTAGCCCTGTTCGGCGAGGAACCGTTGCCGGTGCGCCGCGAAGTCCTGGTCGATGGTGTCCCGGGCGACCACCGAGTAGAACCGCGCGCCCCGGCCGTCGGCCTTGGGCCGCAACACCCGACCGAGTCGCTGGGCCTCCTCCTGCCGCGAGCCGAACGACCCGGACACCTGGATCGCCACCGTGGCGTCGGGCAGGTCGATCGAGAAGTTCGCCACCTTGCTGACCACGAGCGCCTGCACGGCGCCGGTGCGAAACGCGTCGAACAACCGCTCGCGTTCCTTGTTGGTGGTCTCGCCCTTGATCACCGGCGCGTCCAACACCTCGCCCAGCTCGTCGAGTTGGTC
Organism: Embleya sp. NPDC055664; assembly: GCF_053618075.1. NCBI lineage: Bacteria > Bacillati > Actinomycetota > Actinomycetes > Kitasatosporales > Streptomycetaceae > Embleya > Embleya sp. NPDC055664. The sequence continues at coordinate 372,909 of NZ_JBSHGZ010000005.1, read as the reverse complement.
GATGTACTGGCCGATCACCAGGGTCTGCTCGCCGCGGTGCCGCTCGACCAGGTCCTTGACCACGCGGGTCTTGCTCGCGGTGGTCGCGCAGAACCGGTAGCGCTCCTCGGGCTCGGCGGTCGCGTACGCCAGGCGTTCCGTCTCGGTCAGGGTCACCCGGACCTCGACGCAGTCGGCCGGCGCGATGTATCCCTGGTTCTCGATCTCCTTCCACGGCGCGTCGTAGCGCTTGGGACCGATCAGCGAGAACACGTCGCCCTCGCGGCCGTCCTCGCGCACCAGCGTCGCGGTCAGACCGAGCCGGCGCCGGGCCTGCAGGTCGGCGGTGAACCGGAAGATGGGGGCGGGCAGCAGGTGGACCTCGTCGTAGACGATCAGACCCCAGTCCCTGGAGTCGAACAGCTCCAGGTGCGGATACACGCCCTTTCGCCGCGTGGTCACCACCTGGTAGGTGGCGATGGTCACCGGCCGGATCTCCTTGCGGGTACCGCTGTACTCGCCGATCTCGTCCTCGGTCAGCGAGGTGCGCTTGACCAGCTCGGACTTCCACTGGCGGGCCGAAACCGTGTTGGTCACCAGGATCAGCGTGGTCGCCTTCGCGGTCGCCATCGCCGCCGCGCCGACCAGCGTCTTGCCCGCGCCGCACGGCAGCACCACCACGCCCGAGCCGCCGTGCCAAAAGCCCTCGACCGCCTCCTGCTGGTAGGCGCGCAGGCTCCAGCCGTTCTCGGCCAGCTCGATCGGGTGCGCCTCGCCGTCCACGTAACCCGCGAAGTCCTCGGCGGGCCAGCCGAGCTTGAGCAGCACCTGCTTGATCTGGCCGCGCTCGGAGGGGTGCACGATCACGGTGTCCGGGTCGACCCGGACCCCGACCAGCGGCGCCATCTTCTTGCTGCGCAGCACCTCCTCCAACACCGCCCGGTCGGTGGTGGTCAGCACCAGGCCGTGGGTGGGGTGCCTGGACAGCTGCAGGCGCCCGTAGCGGCCCATCGTGTCGGCGACGTCCACCAGGAGCGCGTTGGGCACGGGGTAGCGCGAGTGCCGCAGCAGTACGTCCACGACCTGCTCGGCGTCGTGGCCCGCGGCGCGCGCGTTCCACAGGCCCAGCGGGGTCAGTCGGTAGGTGTGCACGTGCTCGGGGGCGCGCTCCAGCTCGGCGAACGGCGCGATGGCCCGGCGGCACTCGGCGGCGGTCTCGTGCCCGACTTCGAGAAGCAGGGTCTTGTCGGACTGGACGATCAGGGGGCCGTCGGGCACGGGCCAACCTTTCCGCGGGTGGAGGGGACGGGACCAACAAGTGTCAACCATTCGCGGTGTGCGCGTGTTCCGAACGACCCTCGTCCCCGTCGGGAGCAGGGTTCGGGGCCCGTACTGCCCAGGGAGGAGCGCGAGACCCATCCTTACGGAGGAACACACAAACCGGCCGGCCTACCTACCCTGGATACTTGATGGCGCAACCAATGTCGTCGGCCTCCGACGATCGGGCTCCCCGTCCCGGTCGCACCGCCGTCGAGACCCCCGAGCACGCCGGCGAACCGACTGGTCCCGCCGTGCTCACGCGCGCCCTGACCAGGGATTACGGCGGTGGCACCGGGATCTTCGGGATCGATCTGACGGTGCCGCGCGGCTGCGTGTACGGCCTGGTGGGACCCAACGGCGCGGGCAAGACCACGCTGTTGTCGATCATGGGCGGCACCCGGCGGGCCGACTCGGGCGAGGTGGTGTTCGGTGTCGATCGGCGCCGGGTCGCGGTGTCGACGGATGTGCCCGAGTTCGAACCGTGGTTGACCGCGTCCGAGGTGGTCGAGTTGGCCGGAAACCTCGTCGATCGACGGTTGCCCCGGGAGAAGGTGAAGGTCGCGCTGCACCGCACCGGCCTGTCCGGTTGCGGCGATCGTAAGGCCGGCTCGCTCTCGCGCGGCATGACGTTGCGCCTGGGACTGGCCGCGGCCCTGGTCGCGGACCCCCAACTGCTGATCCTGGACGAGCCCACCTCGGCCCTGGACCCGCGGGGTCGAGCCGATGTGCTGGACCTGGTGGCGAGTTTGCGCGAGCACACCACGGTGGTCTTCTCCAGTCACATCCTGGCCGATGTACAGCGGGTGTGCGATCACGTCGGCGTGGTGCGCGCGGGTCGGCTGCTGTATCAGGGCTCGACCGCCGAACTCGTGGACACGCACATGCGACCGAGTTGGCTGGTGCGGGTGCGCGGCGGGGGAACCGACCTGCTGCGCGCGTTCGCGGCGGAGAACTGGGTGGCGCGCGTATCGTCGATGCGACCGGGGCTGTTCCGGGTGGAGGCGCGTTCGCTGGAGGCGGGCGAGCGGCATCTGGCCGAGGTGCTCAGTCGCTGCTCGGCGCGGGTGGTGTCGGTCGCGCCCGAGGAGTCGGACCTGGAGGCGGCATTCCTGTCCATCACCGGAGGTCCGCGATGACGCGCTCGGGGGCCGTCCAGGCGCCCGCGTCGTCGGCGCCGACGGTGCCGGCGGTGGTGGCCGCGCCCGACCGGGTCCCGCGCGGGCCGCGCCGGCTGGGGTTGTGGCGGCTGGAGTGGCTGCGGTTGACCCGTACCCGGCGGTGGTTGTTGCTCCTGGTGGCCTATCCGGGCGTGGGGCTGGTCGGCCCGGTGTTCGCCCGGCACCGCGACCAGATCCTGGAGGCGCTGCGGATCGAAGGCGTGCCGCCGGCGACCGGGATGCGGGCCGACAGCGGGATGGCGGTGTACGTGTACGGCACCGCCCAGGTCGGGCTCCTGGTCGGTCTGGCGCTGATGGCCAGCGCGCTCGCGGTGGACCATCGAGCGGGCCTGGCCGCGTTCCATCGCACCCGCATGCACCACGCGCGCGATCTGGTGCTGCCCCGCTACACGGTGACCCTGACGGCGGTGGCGATCGCCTACGTGCTGGGCATGTTGATCGCGTGGGCGCAGGTGCACTGGATGTTCGGTTCGTTGTCCGCGCGCTCCGTGCTCTACGGGGCGTTCTACGGGCTGATGGGCACGGTCGTACAGGTCAGCGTGGTCGCCGGGATGGCCGCGCTGCTGCGCCGGCCGGTGGCGATCTTCGGCGCGGGGCTGGTCGTCGTCATCCTGATGCCGCTCGCGTCGCTGTGGCGGCCGCTGCGGTCCTGGCAGCCCACCGAGTTGAGCACCGCCCCGATCGAACTGCTGCGCGGACACTCCGCCGGCGAGTACACGAACAGCCTTGTGATGGCGCTGCTGATCTCCGGGCTGTGCGTGTGGCTCGCGGTGTGGCGCATCGGGCGGCGGGAGATGTGAGGACCGGACGGGGGCCTTGGGGGCCTTGGGGCCGTCCGGCTCAGGCCACCTCGGCGACGCCGGTGATGCGGTGCAGCGGGTAGGTGTGGATTTCGCCGGTGGCCTGTTCGTGGGCGGTGACGTAGCCACCCTCCAGGCGTAGCGGGATCACGATGTGCTGGGTGGCCCGGCCCTCGCGGGTGACGTGGCCGATCCACACCGCGCGGCGGTCGGCGTGCGCGGCCTGGAGCGCCAGAAGGGTTTCGGCGGCGGAGGTGCGCGGGAGTTCGACCGGTTCGCCGTCGCGTTCGGGGGTGGTGTCGGCGCGGCTGGTGGCGGCGGAGTCGCCCGCGCGGATCGCGGTCACCGCCGCGACCAGCAGGGCCTCCGTCGGGGTCGGCGGTTCGCCCGCGACGCGGGGCGGGGCCGAACGGGGTGGGGTGCGTCTGGTGTCCGGGCGGGTCAGTACCAGGTCGCCGGTGGCCGATTCGGCGACCGGGGCCAGGCCCATCGCGCGCAACTTCTCCAGGACCGTGTCGGGCGCGGACTCGGCCGCGAGCACCGTGGGGGCCAGACGACGCAGGCGCAGCCCGGCGGCGCGGCGATCGGCGAGCAGTTCGCCGAGCAGCGCGTCGTCGTCGCAGCGCAGGAAGGCGGCGGCGGTGCCGACCCGGATCCGGCCGTGCCGGCGGGCGACGTCGTCCACGAGGTAGCTCAGCGGTTGCGGCACGGGAGTGCGCGAGTGGGTGGCGAGCAGGTGGTGCAGGTCGGTCGCGGTGCGGCCGGCGTCGAGCGCGCGGCGCACCGACTCCTCGGTGAAGCGGTACACGGTCGCCCCGCCGGTGGATTCCACGTCGGCGGCCAGGTGCAACTCGTGCGCGAGGTCCATCACCAGCGGGCCCGGGGCCACGGCGGTCAGGTCGGCCTGGAGCAGGACGTGGTCCAGCGGCTCCGGGAGCAGCGGGGTCAGCGCGTCGCCGGCCTCGTAGACCCGGCCCTCGACGAGCGGGCGGGCGTAGTCGGCGAACGCGCCGCGGCCGGTGATCCCGAGCAGTTCGGCTTCCACGAGCATGGCCCGGAACAGCGCCTCGGGCAGGCGCGCGGCCCGGATCGGCTGGTGCCAGGTCAGGTGGGCGAGCAGCGAGTCGGCGTCGGTGGCCGCGCCCGGGGGCAGTGCGGCAAGCGTGGCCAGGATCCGGCGGCGCACCTCGGGCGCGGCGGTCCGGTCGACCTGGGTGCCCAGCGCGCCGACCGGGCGGTCCTTGTCGTCGCGGGTACCGACCAGGGCGGGCACCCGGGTGGTCTCCAGCCAGGTGCCGGCCAGCGCGGCCCACCGGGTTCCCACCGGGGTGCGCCGCCAGGTGTCGTACGCGGGGGTGGGCAGCCACTGCTCGTCCGGTTCGCCGTCGCCCGCGACCAGGCCCATCGCGTAGGCCACCTCCAGCCACAGCGCGACCTCGGCCTCGGGCACGTCCAGCTGTACCGCCGCGCGCTTGAAGTCGCGCATGCCCAGGCCGCCGGCGCGCAGCACGGGCGGGCCGCCGGCGCTCCATGCTTCGAGCAGGTCCTCGACCCGCCGCACCGCGGTGAACGCGGAGCCGGCCGCCAGGTCGTCCACAGCCTGTGGATCGTATGCGCGCACCGGCAGCTCGGGGGGTGTGGGCAGCGGCGTCCGGTGCACCCGGCCGCCGCGCAGATGCAGCGCGACCTCGCGGGGCAGCACCACCGCGTCCGGCCCGGCGGGCACGAGCAGGGCCCGGGCGAGCAGCCACTCCACAGGGGTGCGGGCCGCGTCGGCGCGCACCGGCCGGTCGGCGCCGCGCACACTGCCCGTGGGCGGACCCCAGACCAGCTTGTCCAACACCTCGCGGGCGGCCTCCGGGGCCTGGCCGAGCAGCGCGTCCAGGCGCGCCCGGTCGGTGCACAGGTCGGTGATCGCGGCGATCGCGGAGACCGCGTCGTGGGTGGAGCCCAGACCGAGGTCGGCGAGCACGTCCTGAAGCCGGGACGGCGCCGTCGCGGCGAGCGCGCCGGCCAGCGTCGGGCCCAGGCCCGCCGGGCTCGCGCCGACCAGGTCGCGCACCGTACGCACCACCCGCAGCGCGTTGTCGGGCCCCCACAGCAGGGCCTGCTCGCGCAGCGCGGCCACGGCCCGCCCGACCTCGTCCGGGGCGGTGCCGATCAGCGTGTGCAGCCGGGACACGGCGAAGCCGTCGGACAGCACCACCGCGGCGTCGACGACCTGGAGGGTGAACCGGTCCAGGCGCTCCAGGGCGCGCGCGATCGAGGCCCGGGTGGTGGCCCGGGTGGCGAGCTGGGTCAGGTCCACCGGGACCGGGGTGGTCAGGTCCGGCCGGGCGCGCAACAACGCGCCGAGGTCCGCGTCGGTGCGTCCGCGCAGATCCTCGGCGAGCGTCCGGGGGCCGGACTCGGCGGCCCGATCCGCCTCGGCACGGGTGGGCGACGCAGCTGTGGTCATCCCATCAACGTTAGACGGTCCGCCCGCCGGCGATCACCGCTCCCGGAATCCGAGTGCCCGGTCGGCGCGCGAGCGCCCCGGATCGGGCCGCCGGAGCCGGTCGCGGGCGCCTGCGCGAACCCCGCTCGCGCGGCCCGAACGCCCGACCGGCACCCGGTCCGGCACGACCGCGGACCATGGGTGGTACGGGCTCCCGGACCCGGGGCGCGGACGCCGACCGCGACCCCGATCACGGGCCCGGATCGAGCCGCGAAAGCCGCGGCGCGCACCCTTACGATCACCATTTCCGCCAACCTCTCGCTCCGCTACGCCCGCACCCCTACGCTGAGTTGTCGCTTTACCGACGCATGACGCGGCGGGCGCGGCACCGACGCAGACGAACCTTCGGCGGGGGTGAGGTGGGGGCGTGAACTTCGAGAGCGATCATCTGGTTCTGCAATACCTGGGCGAGGTCGGTGACGCGGCCCAGCGCAAACTCCGCCCCGCCGACCGGGCCCGGCTCGTGGAGCGGCTGCGCAGCCAGATCAACAGTGAGCGCGAGCGGCTGAACGCGCACAACCCCGGCGCGGTACAGGCCATCCTCGATCGGCTCGGCACGCCGGAAGCGGTGGTCGGCCAGGAGTTGTACCGGCTCGGCGACCTGCGCGACAGCGGCGCCGACGACGGGGTCGGCGCGATGTCGATGCGGGGGTCGCGGCATGCGACGGTGGCCCGCCAGATGGGCTTCCGCGCCGACGCCACGCCGATTCCGGCCATACGGGATCCGTCTCGGCCGCCGCCGGCGGCGCCCGCGCCCGCGCCTTCCCCGCCCACGCCGCCCGCGCCCCGGGTCTCGCCCGAGGGTGGTCCGCCCACACTCGCCGAGACCGCGGCCGGTGGCGGTGGCGGTGGCGGCACGACGACCAAGCCCGCCGCGCCCGCGGATCCGGAGGAGGAGCCGCTGTGGTGGCGTTCGCCCCCGGAGGGCGACATGCCGGAGCGGCCGACCCCCGACATGTACGGCGACGGCTCGCTGCACGCGCCGGCGTATCCGATCGGCGTGGCCTCGGACCCCTCGGCCGGCTGGGACGACGCCTCGCTGACCGAACCCACCCCGGTCATGGGTGTGTTCGGCGGCCCGGGCGCGCTGCGCACCCAACTGCGCGAGGTGTTCGCGATCGCGCTGATGACGGTCGGGGCGATCGTCGCCTCGACCGTGGTGGTGGTGCTCGGCCTGCTCGTGGTCTTCACCGCGGCCGCGTGGTCGCTCAAGGAACGGCGGTTCGCCGCGTTCTACATCCCCGGCACGACGGCGCTCGCCTTCGCCATCGGGATGTGGCTGCGGGCCACCGGGCACCTGGGCACCGATCTGACCCGGGACGAGGCCTGGGACCGGTTCGGCGAGTTGGTACCGGCGATGGTCCGGGTCGCCGCGATCGCCGCGTCGTTGTACCTGCTGTGGCGGCTGAACCGGCGCCGACTCACCACGTAGACGCGGGGACGGGCCCGTGTCGCGACCCGCCCCCGGTGTGATGTACTCCGCCGCCGGGAGCGGGATTTCCGCTCTTTACGATTCCATTAATTAGGTTAGCCTTACCTCATCTGCACAGGGCGGCGCCCGGACCTACCGCTAATAGGTCCGGGCGCCGCCCTGTGCACACTGCCAGATGAGGAGCCAAGGATGACCAACGGAACGCGGCACAGGCCCGCGAGCCGCCTGATCCGCTGGGGAGCGATCGGCGCGACCGGCGCCCTGGCCGTGGCCGGCGTGAGCCTCGCCTCGCCCGCGCGGGCCGCCACAACCCCGGCGGTGAGCGTGTCGCCCGCCGTCGACATCGATCCCGACGGCGCGACGATCACCGTGACCGGCACCGGTTTCGACAAGACCCGCAACTCCGGCAACGGGGTCTACGTCCTGTTCGGCCCGAAGATCGACGACTACTACACCAACGCGAGCGCGTACGGCGCCCAGGCGTGGGTCGCCGGCAGCAAGATGAGCGCCGACGGCGCCTTCACCACCACGCTCGACGTCAAGGCGAAGTACACCGACGGCAACGGCAAGGAGGTGGACTGCCTCAAGCAGGAGTGCCGCGTCGTCACCTTCGCCGCGCACGGCGCGAGCATGACCGACCGCAGCCAGGACACCTTCACGCCGGTCGCGTTCAAGAACACCACCCCGCCGCCGGCGCCCAAGCTCACGGTGACCCCGGCCGCGGGCGCGAACCCCGACGGCCAGAACTTCACCGTCACCGGCACCGGTTTCGACCCGGTCCGCGACGGCGGCAACGGCGTCTACGTCGCGTTCGGCCCCAAGGGCAGCGACTGGAACACCAACCCCGCGCCGTACCAGGCGACCAAGTGGGTGCGCACCACCCCGGGCAACTCGCCGGGCCAGGCCAAGCTGAACGCCGACGGCAGCTTCTCGCTGACGCTCGACGGCATGAAGGCCAAGTACCGGAACAAGGACGGCGTCGAGTACGACTGTGCCGTCACCACCTGCCACGTCGTGGCCTTCGCCGCCCACGGCTCGCCGGACCGCAGCCAGGACACCTTCGTCCCGGTCGCGTTCAAGGCCCCGACCAACCCGGGCCCCGGCACCGGCTACCAGGTGATCACCACCGACGTGCGGGGCGGCCCGCTGACCCTGGGCGTCGGCGGCACCGACGTCGCGCTCCCGGGCGTCACCCTCAACGGCAAGGACACCTTCACCGGCGGCGCACTCAACCCGCTCACCGTCTCCGACGCGCGCGGCACCAACGCCGGATGGACGCTCACCGGCCAGGCCAGTGACCTGACCTCGGCCGGCGGCCGAATCGTCGGCGACAACCTCGGCTGGACCCCCACCGCCAAGTCGGTCACCGGCACGCTCCCCACCGGCGGCGCCACCGCCTCGGTGACCCCGGGCGCTCCGGCCGACCCGGGCACGGGTCTCGGCCGGGCACGCACGTTGTGCGCGTCGGCGGCCGGCGCCGGTGCGGGCTCCTTCGAATGCGGTGGCACCCTCGAACTCGGCGTCCCCGGCACCACCGTCCCCGGCACGTACACGGGCACACTCACGCTCACGCTCATCTGACCACCCCGGCCCGGGCGGGCCCCAACGCCCTCGGCGCCGCCCGTCCCGGGCCGGTTTCACCCACCCGCTCCACCCGTTGCGTTCACCCCGAAGGCTGCGGTTCTACAGGCCCCGTCCCCGACCCGACGGGGCCCCGCGACCCATCGCGGCCCGGATTGGCCGGTTACCCACCCGCTCCACCCGTTGCGTTCACCTCGAAGGCTGCGGTTCCACGAGCCTCGTCCCCGACCCGACCTGGCCCCGCGGGCCATCACGGCAAGGGACGCGCGCAGCGCGGAGAGCGGCGGAGCCGCAGAACTCGGGCTGGGTGACCCGGAGCGAAGCGGGGGAGAGAAAAAAGCGGCCCCTCGCGAGCCGGCGCGAAGCGCCCAAAAAGAAGCAACGCTGCGGACACGACTCTGGCTTCGCCCTTTGCTCGTGTCGCGACTCCGGTTACCCGACCTGCTCACGTCCCGACTCCGGTTACCTAAAACCCTCCGTCCGAGCCCTTGATGAGTCCACGAACCGTCGGCGCAGTTGTGAAGTGGCTTCTCCTCCGCTTCGCTCCGTCGGCGCGCGGGAGGGGGGCGTTGCCGCTGCGCGGCGCCTACCGAATTCCGGCTCCGCTGTGCTCCACCGGTTGCGCAGTGGGTTGCGGCTCCGCTGCCGGTGCGCGGATCCGCTCACCACACATCCGACTCCGACCACTCGACCCACCGTGCCACCCACCCCGCAGCAAAGCCGCCCCGGGAGCCCCGCAATGCCCGCCGCCCCGCTCGCCCCACCGCTTCGTGCCCTCTCCGCCGTCCTGATCGCCCTCGTCGCCCTCGTCGCGCTCGTCCTCCTCCCGGCCACCCCCGCCCGAGCCGCCGACGAGTTCACCTGGGGCGTGCAACCAGCAGGCAGCCGGGACCACTTCGTGCTCACCGCCGCCCCGGGCCAGACCCTGGTCGACGTGGTCGGCGTGTCCAACTTCGGCGCCGAGCCGCTGACCCTGCGGGTCTACGCCACCGACGCGGTGCTCGCCGTGGACGGCGGGATGACCCTGCTGACCGGCGCCGAGCAGCCCCGGGACGTCGGCTCGTGGATCGGTTTCGACGCCGAGTCGTACACGATCGCGCCGGGCAAGCGCGCGGACATCCCCTTCCGGCTGACCGTCCCGGTGGGCGCCACGCCCGGCGATCACACCGGCGCCATCGTCGCCTCGATCAAGGCCGCCGCGACCGGGCCCGGCGAGCAGCGGTTCGACGTGGACCGGCGGGTCGGCGCCCGGGTGTACCTGCGCGTGGACGGTCCCGCGCTGCCGGGGCTGGCGATCGAGGACCTGCGACTGTCCTACGACAACCCGCTCGCGATGTTCGGCGGCGCCGAGGCGGTGGTGCGCTACCGGGTCCGCAACACCGGCAACGTACGGACCACCGCCCGGGCGCAGACCACGATCTCCGGCCTCGGCGGCCGGCGACTCGGCGGCCCCAAGCACACCACGCTGCCCGAGTTGTTGCCCGGGGCCACGCACGAGGTGGTCCAGCGCTTCGCCGGCGTCGTCCCGGCCGGGCGCCTCACCGCCGACGTGAAGGTGACGGGTGATCCGGCGACCGCGGCCGGCAAGTCGACCGCCATATGGGCGCCGCCGTGGTTGCTCCTCGGCGCGATCGTGCTGCTGCTCGGCGCGCTGATCGGCCGGATCGTTCGGGTCGTCCGGCGCCGCGGACGCGCCGCCGCCGAGGCCGGCAACCCCGCCGACACCCGCACCGAAGCCACCGCCGACCCGACCGGCTGACGACCCGCCATCGCGTTGCCCGAAATCCCTTCAGGAGCCGCCATGTTCACCCCGCACACTCCGCCCGCTCGGCGCATGCTCACCGCAGCCGCCGCCGTCGGCCTGACCGCCGCCGGCATCCTGGCCGCGCCGGCCGTCGGCGCGGCCCCGTCGACCTCGACGCCATCGACCACCACCCCGTCGGCCGCCCCCACCGCGACCGTCTCGCGCGGCGCCGAACTGGCCCCGGGCGGCGACGAGATCACCGTGACCGCTCGCGGCTTCGCCCCCGGCGCGAAGGTCACCGTCGCGCTGTACGGCGGCGACACCGTCGACTCCAAGGCCAGCCGCGTGCTCACCGCCGACGGCAACGGCTTCGTCGCGACCCCGCTCGTGGTCGGCACCGGATTCGCCCCGGACGCCCCGGCGTTCGAGGTCCGGGTCGGGGCCGAGGGCGGGGCCACCGCGAGGGTCGGGCTGACTTTCGCCGCGCCCGCGCCGACCGCCGCGGCACCCCGATCGTTGCGCGCGGCCACGGCGGCACAGGCCGCACCGGCCGCGGCCCCTCGGGCCGCCGGTGGGGTGAAGCTGACCGTGACTCCGAGCACCGGCCTGGACCCGGCGGGCGCCTCGATCACCGTCAAGGGCTCCGGCTACGCGGCCGGCAGCGGTAACGGGATCTACGTGGTGTTCGGCCCGAAGGAGGCCGACTGGACCACCAACGCGGGCAACTACGGCGCCTCGAAGTGGATCAAGGCATACGGCGCGGACGGGGTCGACCCGGACGGCACGTTCTCGGTCACGCTCACCGACGTCAAGGCCGCGTACAAGAACGGCGCGGGCAAGGACGTCGACTGCCTCAAGACCGCGTGCTACGTGCTGACCATGGCCGCGCACGGCTCCCCCGACCGCAGCCAGGACGCCTTCGTGAAGGTCGCCTTCAAGGACGGCTCGACCACGACCGCCGGGACGAGCGCGGGCACCACCGGCGCAGGCACCACCGGTTCGGCGAGCATGGGCAGCACGTCGGCCGGCACCTCGGGCGGAGCCGGCGGGGCCGCGGGATCCACCGGCGGCTCGGGCGGCACGTCCGGTGGCGGCAACCTGGCGCTCACCGGCCCGGCCGGCCTCGCCGCCGCGGGCACCGTCGGCGCGGCCCTGGTCGCCGCCGGCACGGTCGCGGTGGTGACCGCGCGCCGACGCCGCGCCGCCGCGCCGACCGCGGCCTGAGCATCGAACCCCGAGCACCGAGCCCACCGCCATATGCCTGCCGAACCGCGCGGTTCGACAGGCATACGGCGGCCCGGTCACCCACCCGGTCAGACGTCCAACGCGTCCAGTTGCTCCAAGAACCACTGCTGCGGGTTGAGCGCCACCGCCGCCGCGGCCAGCCGCTTGGTGCGCTGGAGCCGGTCGGTGGTGTCCATCGTCAGCGCCTCGTGCAGCGCCTCGGTGGTCTGCGAGACATCGAACGGGTTGACCACGATCGCGTCCTCGCCCAACTCCTCGCACGCGCCCGCCTCGCGCGAGAGCACCAGCGCGCAACCCCCGTGTCCCTCGTCCAGGAGGGAGACCACCGGCACCTCCTTGGCGACCAGGTTCATCCCGTCCCGGATCGGATTCACCAGCGCGACGTCGGCCAGCCGATACGCCGCGAGCGAGCGCGGGAAGTCGTCGTTGACGTGCAGGATCAGCGGCTGCCAGTCGTCGGTGCCGAACTCGTCGTCGATCTCCTTGGCCACCCGCTGCACCGCGGCGGTGTACTCGCGGTACTCCGGCAGGTCGTGCCGCGACGGATAGGCGAACGCCACGTGCACCACCCGGCCGAGCCATTCCGGTCGGGTGCGCAGCAGTTCGCGGTAGGCCAGCAGGCCCCGGACGATGTTCTTGGACAACTCCGTACGGTCCACCCGGACGATCACCCGACGGTCGCCGACCGCCTCGCGCAGCCCGGCGAGGCGGGTGTCCACGTCGGCCCGGGACGCGCGCTCGCGCAGGAACTCGGCGTCGGCGCCCAGCGCGTGTACGCCGATCTCGGTCACGTGGCCCGCGTGCTTGACGGTCATCGCGTCCCGGTCCACCTCGGCGCCCAGCACGTCGGCGCAGCAGTCCAGGAACGCCAGCGCCCAGCGCCGGGAATGGAATCCGGCGTGGTCCGCGCCGAGCACCCCTTCGAGCACGTAGCGGGCGATGTCGTCGGGCAGCAGCCGGAAGTAGTCCGGCGGCGCCCAGGGGGTGTGTGCGAAGTGGCCGATCCGCAGGTCGGGACGCAGTCGGCGGAGCAGTACCGGCACCAGGGTCAGGTGGTAGTCCTGTACGACCACCTTCGCGCCCTCGGCCGCCTCCTCCGCCAGGGCCTCGGCGAACGCCTGGTTGTACGCCTCGTAGGAGGCCCACTCCTTGCGGAAGCGCGCGTCGAAGACCGGCTTGGAGGGGGTGTCGTAGAGCAGGTGGTGGACGAACCACAGGGTCGAGTTCGCTATGGCGTTGTACGCCCGCGCGAAGGTGCCGGGGTCGATGTCGAGCATCCGCACGGCCAGCCCGCCGGTGTCGTGACCGGCGAGATCCAGCCGGCCCGAGGGCGCGGCGCGGGTCGCGGTGCGGTCGGGCTCGCCGAGCGCGGAGCAGACCCACACGGCGCCGGTGCCCTGCCCGGCGGTGGACAGGCCGGACACCAGTCCGCCGCCGCCGCGCCGCACCGTGAGCGTGCCGTCGTCCTCCAGGGAGAAGGAGACGGGACCGCGGTTGGAGGCGACCAGCACCCCGGCGGGAGAGGGGGTGGCGGGAGGGGGAGCACTCATGCCCCGACCCTAGCCACGCATCCCGGTGCGCAAACCCGGGCCGACCGTGCCCTCGGTTCGAACGGTGTGGCGAGTATCACGCCCATCGACCACTACCACACGTAGTCGGATTGTGCCTCTCGGGCATCGGCGGACCCCGGGCCACCGAGGCGGAAACCTGGGCCGAATGCCGGGGAAACCCGGGCCGAACGCCGGGAAAACCCCCGGGCCGGGGGTCAGCGCCCGACCAGGCGGGTTCGTGCCCGGTACTCGGGCACCGTGGCCATCGGCGGTCGCTCCCGGGCGGCGATGTCGTGGGTGCGTACGCGAAAGCCCGCCTCGTCCCGTTCGAACTGGGTCAGCACGGTGTTCGGCGCGGCCGGGTGCGCGCCGGCGGGGCCGCGGCGCAGTCGGCGCTCGACGGCCTGGAGTATCTCCGCCGCCATCCGCCCCAGGCCCGCCTCGTCCTGGTGGTTGTGCCGCCGCACACCGACGTCCACCTGGGCCATCGCGTCCAGGCCGACCAGGCGCAGGGCGTCCACGAGCATCGCGGTCTCGATGCCGTAGCCGCACGGGAAGGGCAGTTGTTCGAGCAGTGTGCGGCGGGCCGCGTATTCGCCGCCGAGCGGCTGCACGAAGCCGGCCAGTTCGGGCCAGTGCAGGTTGAGCAGGGGGCGGGCGACCAATTCGGTGACCCGGCCGCCGCCGGCGGGCACGATCGTGTCGCCGATCTCCAGCGGCCGGTCGTACATGGCCTTGACCAGCTGGACCGAGGGGTCGGTGAGCAGCGGGCCGAGGATCCCGGTGACGAAGTCCGCCGAGAAGTCCTTCAGGTCGGCGTCCACGAACGCGACGATGTCGCCGTCGGTGACCAGGAGCGAGCGCCACAACACCTCGCCCTTGCCGCGCACGGCCGGGAGCGCGGGCAGGATGTCGTCGCGGTGCACCACCCGCGCGCCCGCGTCGGCGGCCACCCGCGCGGTGTCGTCCGTGGAGCCGGAGTCGACCACCACCAGCTCGTTCACCAGCGGTACCCGCTCGACCAGCTCGGTCCGGATCACCTTGACGATGTCGCCGACGGTCGCCGCCTCGTTCAACGCGGGCAGGACGACGCTGACCCGGGTGTCGCGTTTGGCGTCGAGAAGCCTGTCGACGGGCCAGTCGGCGGCGGCGGAGGACCGCCGTCGGAGCCAGTCGCCCACCTCGTGCGTCACGTTCGAAGATCCCCTGTCGTCGCCGGTGTTCCGGCCTCGGTCGTTCCACCCTTTATCGTCTCGCGAGGTGGACCGGATGATCGACGCGGCACCGGTTCGGTTACAGTCGTCGTCACCGGTTACGACGATCGCACGTCGGACCGGACAAACGCGGACCGGCCACCCGGCGAAGGGTGTGTCCACCGCCATAGCAGCTCATCCAGAGGGGCAGAGGGAACGGCCCGTTGAAGCCCCGGCAACCATCCGATCGTCATTCCTCGTGACGCGCTTTCGGCGCGAGCGAGCGGCCGACGAGTCGGACAGGTGCCAAGTCCGGCCCGTGGGACCCCACGGGTAAAGATGAGGACAGAAAGGCCCTCGCCATGGCGACACCCACCGCCACCCGCACCACCAGCGCCATCCCCACCTCCTTCGGTCCGGCCGTCGCGCTGTCGTGTCGCGAGTGCGGAGAGCGCACGGAGCTCGGCCCGAAGTACGCCTGCGAGTCCTGTTTCGGCCCCCTGGAGGTCGCCTACGAGTTCGGCACCGTGACGCGGGAGCGGATCGAGGCCGGGCCGCACAACATCTGGCGCTACGCGCCGCTGCTGCCGGTGTCCGCAGACGTCGCGTCCCGGCCCAGCCTGAACCCCGGCTTCACCAAGCTCGTGCGGGCCGAGAACCTGGGCCGCGAGCTGGGCGTGCGCAACCTGCACGTCAAGGACGACTCCGGGAACCCGACGCACTCCTTCAAGGACCGCGTGGTGGCGATCGCGGTCGAGGCCGCGCGCACCTTCGGCTTCACCACGCTGTCCTGCTCGTCCACCGGCAACCTGGCCGGCGCGGTGGGTGCCGCCGCCGCCCGGGTGGGTCTGCGCAGCTGTGTGTTCATCCCGTCCGACCTGGAGGCCGGCAAGGTCGTCACGGCGGCGGTCTACGGCGGCGAGCTGGTCGCCATCGAGGGGACCTACGACGAGGTCAACCGATTCTGTTCGGAGCTGATCGGCGACCCGGCCGGCGAGAGCTGGGGCTTCGTCAACGTCAACCTGCGGCCCTACTACGGCGAGGGTTCCAAGACGCTGGCCTACGAGATCGCGGAACAACTCGGCTGGAAACTGCCGGAGCAGATCGTCATTCCCATCGCGTCGGGGTCGCAGCTGACCAAGATCGACAAGGGCTTTCGCGAGTTGATCGCGCTGGGTCTGGTCGAGGACGCGCCGTACAAGATCTTCGGCGCCCAGGCGACGGGGTGCTCCCCGGTGGCCGCCGCGTGGAAGGCCGGGCACGACGTGATCCGCCCGGTGCGGCCGGACACGATCGCCAAGTCGCTCGCGATCGGCAACCCCGCCGACGGCCCCTACGTGCTCGACGTGTGCAAGCGCACGGGCGGCGCGGTGGAGGACGTGAACGACGTCGAGGTGGTCGAAGCGATGAAACTGCTCGCGCGTACCGAGGGCATCTTCGGAGAGACCGCGGGCGGGGTCACCGTGGGCTGCCTGCGCAAGCTGCTCGAGTCCGGCGCGCTGGACCCGGACGCCGAGACGGTCGTGCTCAACACGGGCGACGGCCTCAAGACGTTGGACGCGGTCACGCCGACGACCGGACCCACCGCGACCATTCGACCCACCCTGGACTCCTTCCGAAAGGCCGGCCTCGCATGAGCGTCTCCGTTCGCATCCCGACCATCCTGCGCACCTACACGGGCGGGGCGGCGGAGGTGTCCGCCGAGGGCACCACGCTCGCCGAGGTCCTGGACTCGCTGGAAAAGGACCACACCGGAATTCGCGCGCGCATCCTCGACGACGAGGGCAAGCTGCGTCGCTTTGTGAATCTGTACGTGGAGGACGAGGACGTGCGCTTCGCCGACGGGCTCGCCACGGCGATCCCCGACAAGGGCACCGTTTCGATCATCCCGGCGGTCGCCGGGGGTTGCTGACGCGATAGGCCGAGCGTCCCGATCTTCCTCGATCGGGCACGAAACGGAACCGGGAAATCCGCCGCGCGAGCACCGCGCGGCGGATTTCTTCGTTCCTGCCGAAGGTTGTGCGTAACCCGGGTTTAACCGGCTCCATTTCCCGTCTTTGGCGGCGGCGCGTCGGTAAACCCGTGGTCGGGATCACATCCGATATGTGCGGAAAGTCGTTTTCCTGGTGGATTGAAATACGGCTTTTTCTAAGACTCGCGAAGAATGCGAGCTTTATTCGCTCGGGAATTCTCGTCCGATTGACCTGTTGCTCCGGGCATCCGTCCGGATACATTCAGCCGCGGTCGTAGCAGAGGGCCGGGTCCTTCTGGATACGAACCCGGAGCTGCGGCGTGCAGTATCCGTGAAAGGGCCAGTAACAGGGGAGTTAGGAATGGCTCAGGGCGCCGTCAAGTGGTTCAACGCGGAGAAGGGGTACGGCTTCATCGCGGTCGACGGTGGGGCGGACGTTTTCGTCCACTACAGCGCGATCCAGATGGACGGGTACCGGACGCTCGAGGAGGGGCAGCGAGTCGAGTTCGAGATCTCGCAGGGGCAGAAGGGGCCGCAGGCCGACATGGTCCGCGTCACCGCCTGAACCGGGAGCCATGCGCTCCTCTGCTCCTCTGCTTGAAACGGTCCACACCACGGACTGCACGACACATCGCGGCACATAACGCGCCCGATCCTGTCGGATCCATGACCGGGGCCCGGCCTTCCCGCCAAGCGGGGGCCGGGCCCCGGTCGTTGTCCCCCGGCCCCGACGTGCGGGCGGCGGCGGGGCGCGGGTGCGGCGGTACACGCGAATCCGCTCCGGCGGGAGGCGGCCCACCAGAGCGATGCGGACGACGCGGCCGAGCCCGCCACCCGCCCCCGCACAACCACAGGCACGGCACCCGAACTCGGCATGGCCACAGACGACCCGGCGGCACGATCGGACCCGACGTGAGCCGGGGCGGCGCGACGCCCGAACCCGATGTAGGCCCAGGGGCGGCACATCCGAACCCGTCCCGGCCGTGCGGGCAACGCCGGGGTCCGAACCACGCGACCACGCAACCACCGCAGGCCCGGCAGCCTGGATTCCCGTTCCGGGGCCGCTCCGGACGTGCCGGGGCGGGCGGGCCCGGCCGGGGGCCGTGCAGGCGGGCGGGGGCGCACACGTACCCGTGTCGGGCGGCCGAGGCCGAGCCCCGCGGCATGTGGACGGGCTGCGCCCTCGGGGCCCGGGTGGGGGGTTGGGGTGGTGTGTGACACGCGCGGGTGTGGGCCGAGGGGCCCGGACCCGCTCGTTGCGCTTGCACTCGGCATGGTCGAGTGCTAATCATTGGCGTTAGCACTCTGGATGTGAGAGTGACAGAAACGGACCGGGCCGGTGAGGCTCGGCACCCGTGAGGGAGGGATCCTCGCGGTGGTCGGGTCGTCCGTCGCGGGCACCTGTGCGGTCCGGCACTCACCCCCGTTCTGGGAGGACTTCACCACATGGCCAAGATCATCGCGTTCAACGAGGAAGCGCGCCGCGGCCTCGAGCGCGGGATGAACCAGCTCGCCGACGCCGTCAAGGTCACGCTGGGCCCCAAGGGCCGCAACGTCGTGCTCGAGAAGAAGTGGGGTGCGCCCACCATCACCAACGATGGTGTGAGCATCGCCAAGGAGATCGAGCTCGAGGACCCGTACGAGAAGATCGGTGCCGAGCTGGTCAAGGAGGTCGCCAAGAAGACGGACGACGTCGCCGGTGACGGTACGACGACCGCGACCGTCCTCGCCCAGGCGCTCGTCCGCGAGGGCCTGCGCAACGTGGCCGCCGGCGCGAACCCGATGGCCCTCAAGCGTGGCATCGAGAAGGCCGTCGAGGCCGTCTCCGAGCAGCTGCTCGCGCTCGCGAAGGACGTCGAGACGAAGGAGCAGATCGCCTCCACCGCCTCGATCTCCGCCGCTGACCCCCTGATCGGCGAGATGATCGCCGAGGCCATGGACAAGGTCGGCAAGGAAGGCGTCATCACCGTCGAGGAGAGCAACACCTTCGGTCTCGAGCTCGAGCTCACCGAGGGCATGCGCTTCGACAAGGGCTACATCTCGCCCTACTTCGCGACCGACATGGAGCGCATGGAGGCCGTCCTCGAAGACGCCTACGTGCTCATCGTCAACTCGAAGATCACCTCGGTGAAGGACCTCCTCCCGCTCCTCGAGAAGGTCATGCAGTCGGGCAAGCCGCTCATGATCATCTCCGAGGACGTCGAGGGCGAGGCCCTGGCCACGCTCGTCGTGAACAAGATCCGCGGCACCTTCAAGTCCGTCGCCGTCAAGGCTCCGGGCTTCGGCGACCGTCGCAAGGCCATGCTCGGCGACATCGCCATCCTCACCGGTGGCCAGGTCATCTCCGAGGAGGTCGGCCTCAAGCTCGACACCGCCGGTCTCGAACTCCTCGGCCGCGCCCGCAAGGTCGTCGTCACCAAGGACGAGACCACCATCGTCGACGGCGCCGGTGACTCGGACCAGGTCGCGGGTCGGGTCAACCAGATCCGCGCCGAGATCGAGAACTCCGACTCGGACTACGACCGCGAGAAGCTCCAGGAGCGCCTGGCGAAGCTCGCGGGCGGCGTGGCGGTCATCAAGGCCGGTGCCGCGACCGAGGTCGAGCTCAAGGAGCGCAAGCACCGCATCGAGGACGCGGTGCGCAACGCGAAGGCCGCCGTCGAGGAGGGCATCGTCGCCGGTGGTGGCGTGGCCCTGCTCCAGGCGTCCACCATCGCGTTCGACAAGCTCGACCTGGACGGCGACGAGGCCACCGGCGCGAACATCGTGCGCCTGGCCGTCGAGGCCCCGCTCAAGCAGATCGCGGTCAACGCCGGCCTCGAGGGCGGCGTGGTTGTGGAGAAGGTGCGCAACCTGACCCCGGGTCACGGCCTCAACGCCGCGACCGGCGACTACGTGGACCTCATCGCCGAGGGCATCATCGACCCGGCGAAGGTCACCCGTTCCGCGCTGCAGAACGCCGCGTCGATCGCCGCGCTGTTCCTGACCACCGAGGCCGTCATCGCCGACAAGCCGGAGAAGAACGCCGCTCCGGCCGGCGGCGGCGCCCCGGACATGGGCGGCATGGACTTCTGATCCGCTGAGGATCGGTAGTCCCGACCCACCCGGTCGGTAGCTCCACGCGAGAGGCGGTCCCCTTCGGGGGGCCGCCTCTTTCGCGTCCCTGCGGGTCCTTCCACCGCTGTTCGAAGCGTGTTCGCTCGTTCGAGTGGCACAGGCGACTTACCCTGAAATGGTCTCCGGGCGACCGTAGCGTCGTTCTTGTACGGCATGGATCGAGGTAGGCGAGGTGGACGAGATGACCGCACCCGTGATCGAGGTGAGCACCGCCTGGCGCGAAATCGTAACCATGTGGCAGGGATTGGACGTGCCCGAAGGCTGGCGCGCCGAGTTCGACGGAGAGAACATCACGATGTCGCCGCCACCCGCGCACCAGCATGAATTGATCGCGGACGACATCCATTGGCAGCTGCGCCGGGCCGCTCCCGCCGGATGCGGCGCGTTTCAGCATCTCGGTGTGGAGATCATGTCGGTGGGTCGCCTGTGTGTTCCCGACCTGGTGGTGATGGCCCGGGAAGACGTGGCCACGCCGACACCGGCGCATCGGATTCTTCTCGTCGCCGAGATCACTTCCCCGAGCAATGCGAGCATCGACCGCGTCGACAAGTTGCGGGCGTACGCACACGGACCGATTCCGCTGTACCTGCTCGTCGATCGGTGGGACAAGGACGGCCCGGCGGCAACGCTGTACTCCGAGCCCGACGGCAAGGTCTATCAGCGGGTGCAACGTGTCGATTTCGGCGGCTTGGTCGTCATCCCCGATCCCTTCGGGATCGAGTTGGACACCTCGGGCTTCCCGCCGCGGTGATATTCGCCGGCATCGCCGGTCGCTCGCTCGTAGGCTCGTGACGCGACTTCGGGAACTACGTGTTCCTTCTGTCATGGCGTACAAGCGCTTTTGGGGTGCTTGGGGTTCGAATCCCTATCCGGGACCCGTGACCTGCCCGAAGTCGCATGCCATCGCACCCGGGGAACTGCGTGTTCGTACAGTGCCGTTTCCCATGGGTTGGAAGCGGTCCCGGCTACGTACCGAGACCAACACCGGACCCGCGAC
Source organism: Embleya sp. NPDC055664 (assembly GCF_053618075.1). Lineage (NCBI taxonomy): Bacteria > Bacillati > Actinomycetota > Actinomycetes > Kitasatosporales > Streptomycetaceae > Embleya > Embleya sp. NPDC055664. Next base: position 352,304 of record NZ_JBSHGZ010000005.1, on the reverse strand, counting down.
CTGCCCCGGGTGCCCACGGGGGAGCCCATTTCGATGACCGAGACCGAGATCGTGCGCGCGCTCAGCGCCGACAACCCCGCCCGTGCCGAGGCCGCCGCCACCGTCGTGCGTTTCCTGGACGTCGCCGTGGCAGCGACCGGACGAGCCTCCTTCTACAACACCCGCGACGAGCAGCTCGCCCTCGAAGAGGACGCGCACCGCGCGATGGCCGCGCTGGACCGGCGGCTGTACGCGGGCCTGGTGTGCTCCCCCGGGGCCACCGACCGCAGCCGGCAGCTCGGCGTGTTGCACCTGCTCGGCACGCCCGCGCACGAGCACGACGGCGACGCCGTCCACGCCGCGGTCGCCGCGCTGACCGTGCCGCGCCGGCTCAAGCTGTTCGCCCTGCTGGCCGAGCGGCGGGTGAACAACGCGCGGGTGCGCCGACTGATCCTGCGCACCGTGCTCGGCTCCACCTCCCTGGAACTGTGGTCGGTGCGCTACCGGGACAAGCTGGCCGGCGCCCTGCGGCACGCGTGGGGTCTGCGGCTGAGCGGCATCCTGCGCGCGATCTTGACCAAGCGACTCGCCGGAGGCGAACTCGACCCGAAGGAACACCGCATCCTCGCCCGCGAGATCGACCGCTGGGCGGCCGACCGGGCCGATCCCGCCGCGGTGCGCGAGTGCGTCGCGTTCGTGCTCGGCGCCGAGGGGCCGTACACGCTGCCGCTCCCGGTCGCGTACCGGGCAGCCCGCACCGACCTGGACGCGGGCGCGGCGTTGCCGCTCGAAACCCTGGAGGGGCTGCGCGGCCGGTTCCACCCAAACGAGAAGCCGGCCCGCGTCCTGGAGCTGACCGCCGCCCGGCTCACCGTCGGACAGCGGCTGGCCGGACAGCGGCAGGCCGCTCGGGCGGGCGTGACGGTCGAGGTCGACCTCGACCGCTACGACGCGGTCCGGCTCTACCTGTACGCGTTCGCCGAGGGCATGACCGCCGAGGTCGCCGCCGCGCTCGACCGGCGCGCCGCGCGCACCGCGGCCGGACTCGACCTGGCCGGCCGCCGGATCGCCCTCGTCCTGGACGGTTCCGCCTCCATGCGCGGCGGCACCGACCAGCCGCTGCGGCCGATCGCCGCCGTGCTCGCCTTGCGCGACGCACTGCGGGCGGCGGCGAGCACCTGCCACGACGTGTGGGTCGGCGGCGTCCCGGACGGCCGGCTGGTCCACCCCGCCGGCCCGACCGCCGCCGCCGAGGCCTTGGTCGCCGCGCTGCGTACCGGCGCGGAGCTGATCGTGGTGGTCGGCGACGGCTACGAGAACGCGCCCGCCGGCCGGTTCGCCCAGGTGCTCGACGCGGCGCGCACCCTCGGCGTCGCGGTGCCGGTGGTCCAGCTCTCCCCCGTCCTGGCCGCCGAGGCGGGCGGCCTGCGCGGCTACGCGCCGGACCTGCCGCTTGCCCCCGTCCACCGTCCCGAAGCCCTCGAACTCGCCTGGTGCCGACTGATGTTGGCCGCCGACCCGACCGCCGCCATACCCGCGCTGCTGCGCCTGGCCCACCCGGAGGTGACCGCATGACCACCCTCGCCCACGACACGCTGCCGATCGGCGACCTGCTGGCCGACTGCACCCTCGGACGGGTGCAGAGCGTCGGTCGGATGCAGGTGCTGCCGCTGCTCGGCGACACCGTCGACGCGCCGACCGTCACCGTGCCCACCGATCTGTGGATCGGCACCAGTGGCTACGGCACGCTCACCTTCGTCAACCACAGCCCGCATGTCGCGCTGGTCCCGTGTCACCTCGCGGTGCTCGTCGAGCGCAGCGCGCAGGACCACGCGATGCCCCGGGCCGCGCTGGTCGAGCCCTCGAGCGAGCTGGCGTTCGACGCGGCGATGTGCGTGCAGCAGACCCAGTCCGGGCTGATCCCGGCGGGGCCGCAGCCGCTCGCCGTGTTGCCGCTCACGCTGCGCGCCGCCGCCTCGGCGAGTGCCGACACGGACGGGTACAGCCGGCTGTGGCCGGCCGTACAGCGGTTCAACGCCTCCGCCGGCCTCGCCGAGACCGGCAACCTGGTGCTGTTCACGAAGCACTACGCCCTCGAACTGGAGCGCTTCGTCGCCGAGTTCGAGTGCGTGCCGGATCAGGTCGGCGCGGTGGTGCTGCTCGACGGCGAGGTCGCCGGGATCGAGCGGGCGCCCTCGCGGGCGTACTGGTCGGCGATGTGGGCGCCGCTGATCCGGTTCTGCTACGGCGCGGAGGCAATCCGCCACGGTCTGCACGACCCGGCCGACCCACCGCCGAGTCGGACCGTACTGACCCTGCCCGGCGGCGACGGCGCGGCGGCCGGCGACCCGTACGACGTGCTCGCCGAGGCGCTGCGGGCCGCCGACGCCGAGGAGCAGCGGCGGGCCGAGGCGGCTCTGGGCGCCGGCGCCGACCAGGTGGTGACCACGACCCGGGAGGTCGTCCACGCCGGGGTCACCGTGGGTCGGGCCGAGGGCGAGGGCTGGGTCGGCGCGTACGCGGTGGGCGCCGACCGGCCGATCTACGCGTCCTTGACCGCGCGCTCGTTCGGCGGCTGAGTCGAGGTCAGCGCGCCGAGCGGGGCGATCACGGTGCCGGCCCGCTCGCAGACCCAGTGCGGGTCCTCGCCGAGTTCGGGTTCGAGGTAGAGCGGGTGGTCGTCGTGCAGCGGGCACGGCGGCCACACCCGGCCCTGCTCGGCCAGCGCCTCCTGCACGTCCTGGCCGATCAGGCCGGGCACGTAGGCGGCGCCGTCGGGCCACTGCTCGACCCACCACTTGCGCTCGACCAGGGCGTGCTCGACGACGGTCACCGTCTCGGGGGTCTCGGCGCCGTGCGTGCGCAGGTCGGCCAGGACCAGGGCGCGGGCGGTCAGCAGGGCGACGTCGGTGGGATCCTTGCTCATGTGCCCAGTGTGGGTGATCGCGGGGGGCCGGCGGGCGCCCGACCGCGGCGGAGCCGAATGTGTACGAGAATCGAGCCCGTGGCTCTTCTCATCGATCCCCCGGCCTGGCCCGGACGCGGGCGGCTGTGGTCGCACCTGGTCAGTGACGTCTCGCATGCCGAGTTGCACGAGTTCGCGCGCGAACTCGGTGCACCGGAACGCGCGTTCGACCGGGACCACTACGACGTGCCGGCCGATCTGTACGCCCGCGCGCTGGAGCGGGGAGCCGAGCCGGTCTCCAGCCGGGAGCTGGTGGTCCGGCTGACCAGGGCGGGGTTGCGCCGGCGCAAGCGGTACAGCCCGCGCTGACCCCGGCCGGGCGCGCCGCGGGGCCCGGGCGCCGAGCCGGGGCTCGGATCGGGATCCGGCGGACCGGGTTCAGGACTGTTGGCGCGGGATGCTGCCTTCCAGACGCTCCAGTTCGGCGCGCATGTTGAAGCGGGCCGCCTCCTCGTAGCGCGCCGCGCCCAGGCGGGTGTGGAACAGCCGGGGCAGCGACATCAGGTCGCGCAGTACGGCGGCCCGGGCGGCGCGGAACGCCTCGTCCGGGACGAACGCGTACTCCTCGCGCACCGCCGCGGTGTACGCCTCGTAGCGCTCCCGGTCGGCGGCCAGGATGGCCAGGTCGGCGTCGCACAACACGTGGGCGTTGTGGTCGTGCTCGCCGGGCGCGTGCTCGGCGGTCACCCGGACCAGGCGCGCCGTCTCGGCCACCAGGGCCGGCGCCACGCCCGCCTCGCGCAGCCCGCGCTCGGCGAGGCGCGCGCTGCGCTCCTCGTTGTCCGCCCGGGCCGGGTCGTAGACCGCGTCGTGGAACCACGCGGCGAGCATGACCGCGTCGGCGTCGTCGGCCTCGTAGGCCAGTTCGCCGATCAGGTCGAGCACGGTGCGCAGATGGTCGGTGTCGTGATAGCGGCGGTGCGGCTCGGCATAGCGCGCCAGCAGGCTCTCGACGACGGCGCCGGCCTCGGCGTGCTCACCGACGAGCCGGGCCCACTGGTCCCGCAGCGTCACGGTCGCGGACTCCTGGATGCGTTCCACTTGGCCAGCATGGCAGAACGAGCGAGCGAAGCCGACCACCAACCGGTTCGACACACGCGGTTCACTCGGATTGTTGGGCGCTTTGCGCCTGCTCGCGAGGGGTCGGCCGGCCGGGGGCGTGGGCGCTGACGCGCCATGGGGGTGGCCGCGATGGGGGACCTGTGTGCCGGCGGGCGGCGGCCCGAGGGCTAAGGGGTTGTCAGGGGGGTGGGCAGGGGGGCTGCGTGTAGGACGATCAGGCCGGAGACCGCGCGGGTCAGTACCACGTAGAGACGGCGCAGGCCCTGGGCTTCGGCGGCGACGATTTCGGCCGGCTCGGTGACCGCTACGTGGTCGAACTCCAGGCCCTTGGCCAGCGATGCCGGGACCACGCTGATCCGGGCCGCGGCGAGATCGCCGTCCGTACCCAGGACCCGGTGTGCGACGTCGGTCGCCCGCAGGGCGGCGGCGACCTCGGGTACTCGCGCGTCCGCGCAGATCAGGCCGATCGAGCCCTCGTGGTCGAGCAGTTCGACGGCCGCCTCGGCGGACCGCGCGGCCAGCTCGTCCGGCTCGACCGCGCGCAGTTCCAGGGCACCCGCCGCCTGCCGGACCGAGGAGGCCGGCGCCAGGCCGGGGGCGATCAGCGGCAACAACCGGCTCGCGAACTCCAGGATCTGCAGCGGCACCCGAAAGCCCCGGGTCAGTTCCTCGATCCTGGCTCCCTCGTGTCCGAGGTGGCGCAGCGTCTCGGCCCAGCCGGGGGTGGCCCACGGGGTGGTGCCCTGCGCGATGTCGCCGAGCACGGTGGCCGAGCCGGTGGGGCAGCGCCGGCCGACCGCGCGCAGCTGCATCGGGGACAGGTCCTGCGCCTCGTCGATCACCACGTGCCCGTAGCCGCCGGTGCGGTGGAGCAGGTCGGCGGTCTCGTCCACGAGCACCGCGTCGGCCACGGTCCAGCGCGCGGCGCCCGCCGAGCGCGGGGGTTTGGCCCAGACGATCGCGGCCTGTTCGTCGGCGGTCAGGATGCCGTCCGCGCAGGCGGCCAGGAACTCGGGTTCGCTCAGCAGCCGGAAGACCAGCTTGAGCGGGTCCACCGCCGGCCAGATCGCGTCCACCGCCGCCTTGACCGGCCGGCTGCGCGCGACCGCGTCCTGCACCCGGTCGTCGGGGGATTCGCCGCGCTCCTCCATCTTGGTCAACAATGCGTGCGCGATCCGCTGCCGGAGCATGTCGCGCGCGGCGCCGTAGCGCACGTCGCGCCCGCGCAGCGCGGTGACCAGCTCCTCGACCTCGTACACCGCGAGCCGCCAGGTGCGCGAGTCGCGGACCACGGCCACCGACTCCCGCGGTTCGCTCAGACCGGACCAGACCGCGCGGCGCAGCACCGCGGCCATCCGCGCGTCGCCCTTGATCGTGCCGGGCACCGCTTCGTCGAGGGCCCGGACCTTGATCTTGGAGGTGCGGGTGACCAGGTCCTCGACGGTGGTCTGGCCGACCTCGACCTCGCCGAGAGCGGGCAGCACCTGCTGGATGTAGTCGAGGAAGGAGCGGTTCGGGCCGACCACGAGGGTGCCGCTGCGAGCGAGACGGTCGCGGTAGGCGTAGAGCAGCCAGGCCACGCGGTGCAGGCCGACGGCGGTCTTGCCGGTGCCGGGCGCGCCCTGGACGCAGAGCGTGTGGCCGAGGTCGGAGCGTACGATCTCGTCCTGCTCCGGCTGGATGGTGGCGACGATGTCGCGCATCGGGCCGACGCGGGGACGCTCGATCTCGGCCGCGAGGATCCCACTGGCGCTCTCCGCCTCGTCGGGGTCGGTCAGGTGCTCGTCCTCGAACGCGGTCAGCTCGCCGGCGGTCCAGCCGAACCGACGGCGCAGTTCGACGCCCAGCGGATCGGCCCGGTTGGCCCGGTAGAAGGAGCGCGACAGCGGGGCGCGCCAGTCCACCACCATCGGGTCGCCGAGTTCGTCGTGCACGTGCCGGCGGCCGATCCAGAACGACTCGACGGCCTTGTCCGGGTCGGCGGTGACCTCGATCGGCTCGACACCCTCGACGCCGTCGGCGAAGCGGCCGTCGATCCGGCCGAAGAACAACGGGGATCCGGCGTGGTCGCCGAGCGCGGCGAGCCGCTTGGCGATCAGGTGCCGGGCGGTCTCGGTCGCGACGGCGGTGGCGCCGACGTCGCGCAGGTCCAGTGCCTCGGTTTCCTCGCGCATGCGGCGCAGGGCGGCGCGGGAGGCGTCCAGGTAGGCGCGTTCGACGGCGAGCGCGTCGGTGCCGGGGTTCGCCTCGGCCCGGTCGGCGGCGGTCGGGGCGGGGTCGGCGGGCAGGGTGGGGTCGGGGACGGCGGCGGGCGCGGACATGACTGTCTCCGATTCGTGGCGCTGACATATCGGAGCCCGGCCGGGCTCGGTGGCCCGTCCTGGTGCGCCCCTGCGAGGGCACGGGCCGGCTGCCCGATTCGGGTGGCGGCCCGCGCGGCCCACCGGTGCCGGGCACCGATCACGGCTCCCGATCACTGCACTGGGTGGGACAGCGGAATCAGCGAGCCTAGGCCAGTCGGGCTCTGCCATCAACTCCCTTTGCCGGGCCATGCTCGGTGTCCCGGGTGCGCGATTCCCGCCGTTCCGGGTGTGCAATTCGGGCAAGTCCCGCAGGGGTCGGGGGACTTGCGCGTGGGAGGGGACGGTGGTGCACGGATGAGGGCGTGGCGGACGTGGACGACGCGCGCGGCGAGATCGATGCTGCTGGTGGCGCTGGTGGCCGGCGTCGCGCTCGGCCCGGCACCGGCGAGCGGCGGTCGCGGCGGCCGGACCACCACGGGGTTCGAGCGTCGGGGCGGCCTGTCCTGGACCACCCCGGCGGAGGAGCGGGACCTCATGCGCGAGCTGATCGCGGCGGCACCGGGCCCCGATCGCGCCGGGTGGGCGCCGGCGCGGGTGACGGTGACCCGGGTGGGCGGCAGCGCGCGCGGCCGGGACGTGGAGCTGATCACGGTATCCGGGGTGCGTACGGTGCCCGAGCCGATCCGGGTGTTGTTCGTGTGCGGCCAGCACGGTGACGAGCCGGCCGGGCGCGAGGCGTGCCTGAAGCTGGTCCGGGACCTGGCCGACGACCGCTCGGCCGCCGGTCGCCGACTCCTGGAGCGGGTCACCGTTTTGGTGCTGCCCACGCCCAACCCCGACGGTCTGGCGGCGGGCACCCGGGCGACGGCCGAGGGGGTGGACCTCAACCGCGACCACTTGGCGGTGGCCTCGCCCGAGGCGCGGGCCGTCCGGCGGGTGCTGCGCGAGACGCGTCCGCACATCGTGCACGACCTGCACGAGTTCGACGTGCCGGCGGACGCCTACGTCGCGCCGACCCTGTATCTGTGGCCGCGCAATCTCAACGTCGACCCCGAACTGCGCGGACTGGCCACAGAGTTGGCGCGCGATCGCATCGGATCGGCGCTGCGCGCGGCGGGGTGGGCGTCGGACGTGTACGGCGTGGACCCGGCGGGGCGCCGACTCGGCGGCGACGGGGACGAGCGCCTGCTGCGCAATGCGGCGGCGCTCGACCACGCGGTCGCGGTCCTGGTCGAGGTCGACGCCAACCCCACATCGGCCCTGGAGCGGGCCGACGCGGCCCTGCTCCACCGCCGTCGGGTGGGGGCGCACCTGGTGGCCGCCCGCGCCACGCTGCGGATGGCGGCCGAACGCGGCGAGGCCGTCGCGTCGGCGGTCCGCGCCTCGCGCGCCCGATCCGAGCACGGCCCGGAGCGGGTGTACCTGGACGGCGCCGACGACCTGCCCGCGACCCGGGCGGCGCCGCTCGAACCACCCTGCGCCTACCGCCTGACCCCGGCCCAATACGCGGCGGCGCGCGCGACGTTGACCGAACACGGGATCCGGGTCTCCCCGGACCTGAGCGTGCGTACGGCTCAACCGGCGGGCGTGAAGGTCACGTTGCTGCTCGACCCCAGGGCCCGCTTCGCGATCGCGGACGGCACACCGGAGCCGTGCGGCGAGGGGGATGCGTAAAGCGGGCTCTACCGGCCCTCCACCGCGTCGGCGAGCGCGTCGAGCAGGTCCGCGATTGCCTCCGGGCCGGCCACGACCAGGTCGGCGCGTTCGGCGAGGGCGTGCACCTCGGCCGAGCCGCTGCACACGGTGAGCCCGGCCACGCCCTGTCCGCGCAGGTCCTCGACGGCCTCGAACGCGGCGAGGTCGCCGAGGTCGTCCCCGGCGAACAACACCGTCGCGGCCCGGCGTTCGGCGAGGAAGCCGGTCAGCGCGCGCCCCTTGTCCATCCCCCGGGGGCGCAACTCCAGCACGTAGCGCCCGGGTTCGACGACCAGGTCGTGCCGCTTCGCCAGTTCGCCGAGCGGGCCGCGCAGCAGGTCGAGGGTGGCCTGCGGATCGGGGGCGCGGCGGGTGTGCACGGCCAGCGCGCTGCCCTTGTCCTCGGTCCACGTGGTGCTCCACGCGTCGAGCGAGCGCAGCAGGTCGGGCAGTTCGAGCCGCACCTCGTGCACCCCGCGCGGCGGCTCCGGGGCGCTGACCCGCCCGGTCGCCGCGTCCCAGCGCTCCAGGCCGTAGTGGCCGAGCACGACGAGGTTCTCCAGACCGGCGACGCCGCGAAAGCGGCCGTACTCCACCGCGACCGCGGCGGGCCGCCCGGTGACGATCACCACCGCGGCCAGATGCGGGGTCAGTCGGGACAGCGCCAGGACCGCGCGCGTATCGGCGCGGGCATGCTCCGGATCGTCGACGATCGGGGCGAGCGTGCCGTCGAAATCGAGCGCGACGACCGCCTGGGCGGGTGCGTCGAGCAGCGCGGCGAGGCCGACCCGGCCGGCGGGCGTGGTGGGTTCGGGCAGCGTGGACCGGTTCGAGGTCATGCCGACCAACCTAACCCGCCGCCGGAGTGCGACGCGGATTCCCGGCCACGCCGCCGGGCGCCGCGCTCCCTACGAGCCCGCGCGGGCATCACGTTCCTCCCGCGCCCCGGTCGCTACCGCGTGGTCAGCGACCCCAGCATCCGATCCGCCAACGGGACCACCTGGTCGTCGACCACGATCACCGTCAGCCGGTGCCGCGGGATGCCGGCGAAGGCGGGCTTGACGCGGCTGATCCCCGGGAGGGCGGCAGCCAGGGCTCGGGCCTGCGGCGCCAGGTCGGCGGGGTGGTAGACGGTGGTCGCCGGGACGGCGCCGCGGAAGGTGTCGGTTCCGGTCACCTCCCAGCCGGCCGCCTCCAGGCGGCGGGCCATGCGCTTGGCCAGTGCCGGGACCTTGGTCTGGTCGAGCACGACGACCTTGCCTCGGCTGCCCCTCGGGACCGGGGGCGCGGGGGCGGGCGGTACCGGGCGGGCGGACGCCGGCGCGGGGACCGGGGCGGGCGCCGCCGCCCGAGTGTGCCGGCCCTCCCGACCCGCCGCCGCCCGCGTCGCGGGTTCCTCCTGCGCGATGGCGAGCGCGCCGGCCAGGGCCAGGGCCGCCAGTACGGCCACCGGCACGATCAGGCTTCGCCGGGACCTGGTCGGCGCGGGCGAGTCGTCGATCCGCAGGCCGCCGATCAGTTCGCGCCCGGCGTCCACCTCGGCCTCCCCCTCTCCCGGGGCGGCCTGCTCCGGGTCGGGTGCTCCCGGGTTCTCGTTGGTCCAGATCAGGCCGTAGCGGCCGAAGCCGTCGAATACGTCGTACTCGTCCTTGCGGCGCGTGAACACCCGGGCCTCTCAGTGCCCGGTACGACGCACGGTGGAGCGGGCCTGCTGGCGGGCCTCGCGCAGCCGACGCAGCCGCTGGACCAGCATCGGGTCGTGTTCGAGCGCCTCGGGCCGGTCGAGCAGGGTGTTCAGTACCTGGAAGTAGCGGGTCGCGGAGAAGCCGAAGCGGTCGCGCACGGCACGTTCCTTGGCCCCGGCGTGCTTCCACCACTGGCGCTCGAATTCGAGGATGTCCCGGTCCCGCTCGGACAGGCCGCCGGCCGGGGTCGCGTCGGGTGCGGTCGCCGCGGCGCCCTGCCCGGGAATCACGGGCGGCTCCGGCCGCACGTCGTGCTCCTCACCCATCGGTCTTCCCTTCGGTGCCTCGGGCGGGCCCGTCGACCCGCTCTCGGGCATTGTGCCCGCCGATACCGACGCGGGACCGCACCGGCACGGTGATTCGCCGGAAAAGCCTACGAATCACCCGCCGGCGGCGGCCGTCCGGTTGGCCTATATGCTCCGCCGCATGTCTACCTTTGCCGTCCATATCCCCGACGCCGAGCTCGAAGCCGACCCGCTCGACCCGGCGCAGATCGTCTCCGGCACGCCCGAGGTCTCGGGCAAGGTCCTGTGGGAGTCCGAGGACGGCAGGCAGATCCGCGGCATCTGGCAGATCACCCCCGGCGTGGTGACCGACACCGAGGCCAACGAGCTGTTCGTGGTGGTCTCCGGCCGCGCCACGATCGAGATCCGCGGCGGCGCGACGATCGAGGTCGGCCCCGGCGACGCGTGCGTGCTCCAGGAGGGCGACGAGACGGTGTGGACCGTGCACGAGACGCTGCGCAAGGCGTACCACATCACCCTGCCGTAACCGCCCCACCAGGACCCGCGCCCGGACACGCCGAAGCCCACAGGCCCCCGAGACCTGTGGGCTTCGCGTCGTCCGGGGTCGAGCACGACCGCCCGAAACGATTCGGGCGACCGCTCCCGACCTACTTCACCGACCCCGCCGTCAACCCCGACACGACGTGCTTCTCGATGTACGCGAACAGGATCACCACCGGCACGATCGCCACCACCGACCCGGCGAACAGGTACTGCCACTCGACCCGGTAGGCGCCGAGGAAGCTGTTGATCCCGACCGTCAACGGCTGCTTGTCGGGGGTGGTCACCAGGACCAGCGCGACGGTGAACTCGTTCCACGCCGCGATGAAGGTGAAGATGACCGCGGTGACGATGCCCGGCATCGCCAGCGGCAGCGTGACCCGACGCAGTGCCCCGAGACGGGAGGCACCGTCGATCATCGCGGCCTCTTCCAGCTCGACCGGGATCGCGCTGAAGTAGGCGGTCAGGATCCACACCGAGAAGGCCAGGTTGAACGCGCCGTTGACCAGCACGAGCGCCCAGTACGAGTCGAGCAGATCCAGGATGTAGAACTCGCGGTACAGGCCCACCAGGAGCGAGGTCGGCTGGAACATCTGGGTGACCAGCACCAGCATCAGGAAGACGCCCCGGCCGCGGAACCGTTTGCGCGCGGTGTAGTAGGCCGCGGGCAGCGAGACCACCAGCACGAGCAGCGTCGACATGCCCGCGACCAGCAACGAGACCTTGAGGTTGTCGCCGAGCGTGGACTTGTCCCAGACGTCGACGAAGTTGGCCCACTCGAACTTCGACGGCACATAGCCGTCGCTGGTCAACTCGTCCTTCGGTCGCAGGGCGGTGATCGCCATCTCGATGTACGGCGCCACGAACACGATCGCGATCACCCACGCGAGCGCACCGAACCACAGCTGCTTTTGGCTGTACTTCGAGCCCCCGAGTACGGGCTTCCCGCGCCTGCTCCCCTTGCCGCCGGCCACGCCCGCAGGTCCTTGCGGGGCGCCGGCGTCCGGCTCGGCGGTCACGACGGTGCTCATCGGTCGGTCTCCTTGTTCCCGCGGCTGACGACGAGGAAGAACGCGACCAGGATGATGATCATCGCGAAGTTGGCCACGGACATCGCCGCGCTCTCGCCGATGTCCGACGCCTTGAGCTGATACATGAACACCGTGGTCGTCGCGGTCTCGTAGCCCGGACCACCGTTGGTCATCGCCCAGATGATCGGGAACGAGTTGAACACGTTGATCAGGTTGATCACGACCGCGACCAGGATCGCGGGCTTGAGCAGCGGCAGGGTGATCGACAGGTAGGTGCGCCACGTGGACGCGCCGTCGATCCGGGCCGCCTCGTACACCTCACCGGGCACCGTCTGCAGCCCCGCGAGCAGGGTGTAGGTGGTGAACGGCAGCGAGACGAAGACGGCGACCGCCATCATCCACGGCATCGCGGTGGACGGCCTGCCCAGCCAGTCCTTGCCCGCGTCCATCAGGTGCAGGTCGACCATCAGCGTGTTGATCACGCCGTGGGTCTCGTGCAGCATCCACTTGAACACGACGGCGGTCATGAAGACCGACGCCGCCCACGGCACGATCATCGCCCAGCGGGCGAAGCGTCGGCCCGGGAAGTGCTGGTTGAACAGCTGGGCCAGGAACAGCGACAACACGAGCGTGATGGCGACCACCACCAGCACCCAGACCACGGTGTTCCACAACACGGCCACGAAGTCCGGTTCGTCGAACAGCTTGGTGTAGTTGTCGGTGCCGTTGGGGCCCACCACGATGCCGGTGCGGCGGATGCGCTGGAAGGAGCTCCAGACCATCACGACCACGGGCCACAGGACCACGAGACCGATCAGGAGGACGGCCGGGCCGATCCACGGCAGCGGGGCGAGCGCCTTCTTGACTCTGGTGCCCACGGAAGGCGCTCTGCGTACGGCGGTTTCGGCCACGGGGCCGTCCTCCTCGTTCGGTGCGCGGACTTGTCCGGTGCGGCGTCAGCTCTTCTGCTGGGCGACGGCCGACTCGGCTTCCTTCTGGAGCTGGTCGAGCACGTCCTTGGGGGACTTGCCGGAGACCGCGCTGCCGAGCTGCTCCTTGATCTTGGGCGAGAGCACGTCCCACGCAACGTCGTTGAGCGGGTAGAACTTCGCCTTCGGCAGCAGGTCGATGTACGGCTTGAGGCCGGCGTTGGCGGGGTTGGCCGTCATCTTGGCCATCACCGACTTGGTCACCGGCGGGAAGCTGTACTGCTCCTGGAACTTGATCTGCTGCTCGGTGCTGAACGCGTGGTCCACGAACGCCTTGATCTGGTCCTTGTGGCCGTTCTTCTTGAACGCCATCATCCAGTCGCAGACACCCAGCGTCTCGTTCAGCGGGCCGGTCTTGCCGGGGATGGGCGCCGTCGCGTACTTGAGGTTGGGGTAGTCCTTCTTCAGCGTGGCGATCATGGTGGGGTTGCTGTTCACCATGCCGACACTGCCGCCGTAGAAGTCGGTGTAGACGTCCTTGCGGTTCTTGGTGCCGGGGTTGGACTCGGTCAGTCCGGTCTTGACCAGGTTGTCGTTGACCCAGTTCAGCGCCTCGACGTTGGCCGGGCTGTTGACCGTGTACTTGCCGTTGGTCTGGTAACCGCCGCCGTTGCCCAGCGCCCAGTTCATGAACTCGCCCTGGGCCTCCTCCTTGCCGAGCGGCAGGCCGAAGGGGGTCGCCACGCCGGCGGACTTGAGCTTGGTCGCGGCGGCCTTGAGCTCGTCCCAGGTCTTCGGCGGCTCGGTGATGCCGGCCTTGGTGAACAGATCCGTGTTGTAGATCAATTGCCGGGTGCTGGAGGTGAAGGGAATGCCGTACTGCTTGCCCTTCACGGTCGCGGCCGGGGTGAAGGACTCCACGAAGTCGGCCTTGGTCTCGGGCGACATGATGTCGTCGACCGGGTAGAGCAGGTCGTCGACGACCTTGTCCGCGTAACCGCCGGTCTGCAGCAGGTCGGGCATCTCGTTGTTCTGGACCATGGTCGCGACCTGCTTGTCGATGTCATCCCAGTTGATGACCTGCAGGTTCACCTTGATCCCGGGGTACTTCGCGTTGAAGCTCGAAATCACCCCGTTCCAATACTTCTGCATGCTGCCGTCGCCGCTGCCGTAGTCCGCCACGACCAACTTGATCGTGCCGTCCTTCGGGGCGCCGGCGGGAGCACCGGGCCCGGAGGCGCCGGGGGTCGCCCCCTTGCTGTCGTCGCTGTCGTCGTCCGACCCACCACACGCTGACAGAAGCAGTGCGGCCGACAGTCCTGTCGCCGCCAATGCCATCTGGTGCCGCTTCATCGCAGAACCGCCTTCATGCCTTCGGGAAAACAGGACCGTTGGGCAGGGTTTCGTGGCGCTAAACCCCATGCGTGCACATGCGCAAAACTGTTCGCAACACGGATTTGGAGAAAACTCTTGAGCAGCATCGAGCATTTTGCGGACTCGCCGTGTCGGCAGTCAACACCTCGCCGGAAGAAAGGTCTACACCAATCCTGCGATTGGTTGGAGAGGTCGAGGCAGTTTGCCGGGCAATTCGTTACCCGTGCGGGCGCGGATGCGGAGAACCGGCACGGAGGACGCCTATTGGATCTTGAAGTGGTCCATCGACGCTTCTTCGAATGATCCATTCCGGTTGTGCGCGAATTGTGCGTCGCACCGGCCGGAGAGTTGGTTGGAAAAACGATTCGGCAGCATTGACAGGCGACAATGCCCGGGGTTTCGGCCGGAGTTTCGGTGGGTCTCGGACCCGAACGACCCGAACGACCCCAACGGACCCCAACGACCCGCGTGTCAGACCCGGATGACCCGCACGCCCGCGTCCACGAACGCCGCGGTGGCCTCCTCGGGGGCGGCGGTGTCGGTCACGAGCACGCCGACCCTGTCCAGCGGACAGATCCGGGCGAACGCGCGGCGGCCCAGCTTGGACGAGTCGGCGGCCACCACGACCCGACCGGCGCCGGCGGCCATCAACTGGTTGATGCTCGCCTCGCCCTCGTGGTGCGCGCTCGCGCCGTGCTCGACGTCGATCGCGTCGACGCCCAGGATGGCCACGTCCAGGGCCACCTCGCGCAGGATCCCGGTGGCGAGCGGGCCGATCAGCTCGTACGACTGCGGGCGCGCCACCCCGCCGGTGAGCACGATCTTCACGTGCCGCCGCACGGCGAGCTCGCCCGCGATGTTGAGCGCGTTGGTGACGATCGTGAACGCCTGCGCGTTCGAGTCGCCCTCGGTGTACAGATCGGCCCGGGCCACCAGCGCGCGAGCCACCTCGGTCATCGTGGTGCCGCCGTTGATCCCGACCGTCTCCCCCGGCTTGACCAGGGCCGCCACCGCCTGCGCGATGCGCTGCTTCTCGGACGCGTGTCGGGCGGTCTTGTAGCGCAGCGGCAGGTCGTAGGAGACCGCGTGCGCGACCGCGCCGCCCCGGGTGCGGGTCAACATCTGCTGCTGCGCGAGCTGGTCCAGGTCGCGGCGGATCGTGGCGGGCGAGACGTCCAGCTCCGAGGCCACGTCCTCGACCTCCAGCCGGCCGTGCTTGGCCAGCAATTCGAGGAGTGCACCCCACCGCTCGTAACGACTCACCCGCGACCTCCCGCCCGTCCGACAGCCCGCCCGACTCGTGTCGGATCGTTGCGACCATCCTCCCCGGCCACCCGCGCGCGTCACGCGTCGGGGGTTTCGGTGAGGGTGCGCTCACTCAACGATGCTGTTGCATGTTCATGTTTTCAACTGCTATCCAGTGAGCACAAACGCGCATTCTCGGATCCACCCGCCCTCGGGCCGACAATCTGCCCCATCTACCAGACTTGAGACGCCGATGCCGCACGTGAACATCACGCCGTCCGACCTGTCCGGCGCGGACTACGTCGTCGCACTCGACGTCGGCGGCACCGACATCAAGGGCGGCGTCGTGGACGCGAACGGCGGCCTGGTCTACTCCGAGCGGCGCCCGACCGGACGCACCGACGGCCCCAACGCGGTGGTCGCGGGGATCGTCGACTTCGCCGAGGCACTGCGCGATCGGGCGGTCGAACTCGGCGGGGTGCCTCGTGCGGCGGGTGTGGTGGTGCCGGGCATCGTGGACGACGCGGCGGGCGTCGCGGTGTGGTCGGCCAGCATCCAGTGGCGCGAGGTGCCGCTGCGCTCGCTGGTCGCCGACCGACTGGGGCTACCGGCTGCTTTGAGCCACGACGTGCGTACCGGTGCGCTCGCCGAGGGCCGGCTGGGCGCGGGGCGCGACTGCGACAATTTCCTGTTCGTGGCGATCGGCACCGGGCTCGCCTCGGTGCTGGTGCTGAACGGACGCCCCTACCCGGGCGCGCACGGGCAGGCCGGCGAGATCGGGCACATCACGGTGCGCCCCGGCGGGGGTAAATGTACGTGTGGGGCGGTCGGTTGTCTGGAGGCGCACTTCTCCGGACCCGCGATCGCACACGCGTTCGCCGAGGCCGCGCCGGGCGACGACCCGCCGCTGAGCGCGGCCCAGGTGGTCGCCCGGGTCGCCGCGGGCGACCGGGTCGCGGCCGCGGTGTGGGGTCAGGGGTTGTCCGCGTTCGCGGACGGCCTGCTCACCGGACTCGCCCTGTACGACCCGAAGTTGCTGGTCATCGGCGGCGGACTCTCGCTCGCCGGGGAGCAGTTGTTCAGCCCCTTGCGGACGCTGCTCGCCGAGCGCGCCGTGGTCCAACACGTGCCGCCGCTGGTCACCGCGGCACTCGGAGACGAGGCCGGTTGCCGAGGCGCCGGACTGATCGCGTGGGACACCTTGGAGGTGCGCGGGTGACTGTGCTCGGCAATGCGCGCGTGGTGCTGCCCTCCGGGGTGGTCGACGGCGCTTCGGTGCACGTGGTGGGTGAACGGATCGCCTTCGCCGGCCCCGGTCGGCCGAACGGCTCGGAACCGGTGGTCGACCTCGCGGGCGGCTGGATCGTGCCCGGCTTCGTGGACATGCACGTGCACGGCGGCGGGGGTGGTTCGTACACCTCCGGCGATCCCGACGAGGCGCTGCGGGTGGCCGAATTCCATCGCTCGCACGGGACCACGACCACGGTCGCCAGCCTGGTCACCGCGTCCCCGGCGGACCTGCTGCGGATCGTGAGCACGCTCTCCCCGCTCGTGCACGACGGCCTGCTGGCGGGGCTGCACCTGGAGGGCCCGTATCTGAGTGCGGCCCGCTGCGGCGCGCACGACCCGACCCAGTTGCGCGCGCCGGATCGGGACGAGGTCGGCACGCTGCTCAAGGTGGCGAACGGCGCGATCCGCATGGTCACCCTGGCCCCGGAGCTGCCGGGCGGGGTCGACCTGGTGCGCCGACTCGCCGACGAGGGGGTGATCGCGGCGGTCGGGCACACCGACGGCACGCACCGGCAGACCCACGCAGCGCTGGCCGCCGGCGCGAGTGTGGCCACCCACCTGTTCAACGCGATGCGCAGCGTGCACCACCGCGAGCCGGGGCCGGTCACCGCGCTGCTCCAGGACAGCGACGCGGTGGTCGAGTTGATCAACGACGGCGTGCACCTGCACCCCAGTGTGGTCAACCTGGCGTACGCGAGCGCGGGCCCGGACCGGGTCGCCTTCATCACCGACGCGATGGGCGCGGCGGGCATGCCGGACGGCGTCTACCCGCTGGGCGTGATGACCGTGGACGTGGTGGACGGGGTGGCCCGGCTCGCCGGCGGCGACTCGATCGCGGGCAGCACGCTGACGCTGGACGAGGCGCTGCGCAACGGTGTCGCGAGCGGCCTGCCGATCGCCGACGTGGTGCGCTCGCTCTCGGCCACACCCGCGCGGGCACTCGGCCTGGCCGACCGGATCGGCACCCTGGAGCCGGGCAAGCAGGCAGACCTGGTGGTCCTGGACGACGCGCTTCAGGTGCGCGCGGTGATGGTCGCGGGCGCGTGGGTGGACGAGCGCCGACCCTGATCGGGGCGATCCGGCCGCCTCGGGCAGTGCCCGGGGTGGCCGGCGCTCAGTTCGGCGGGTAGCGCCGGGTCCAGCTCGTGTCCCCCGCCTCGGGGCCGTGCAGCGTGGTGCCCTGGGTCATCTCCATCGCGAAGTCGTCGGCCAACTGCAGGATCGCGCCGCGGCCCTCGAGTTCGGCGACCAGGTCGGCGGGTAGCACGGTGTCGCCGTGCATGGCGCCGAGCAGGTTGCCGCAGATCGACCCGGTCGAGTCGCTGTCCCCGCCGTGGTTGACCGCGAGCAGCAGTCCGGTGCGCATGTCGGGGGCCACCAGGGCGCAGTACAGCCCGATCGACAGCGCCTCCTCGGCGGTCCAGCCCTGGCCCAGCGCCTCGACCCGCTCGGGCGAGGGCACCCCGGCGCGGACCGCGGCGAGCGCCGCCTCGATCGCCCGCGCCGTCTCGGCGTGCTCCGGGCGCGACTTCACCAGCTCCAGGGCGATCCGTACGCCCTCCTCCAACGGCGCGCCCTGCATGACCGCGTGCACGATCACCGCGAACGCGCCCGCCGAGAGGTAGCCGGTGGGGTGTCCGTGGGTCAACACCGCGCATTCCACCGCGAGTTGGAAGACCAGCTCGGGCCGCCAGCCGACCAGCAGGCCGAACGGCGCGGAGCGCATGACCGCGCCGCAGCCCTTGGAGTCGGGGTTCTTGGGCCGCTCCAGCGTGCCCATCACGCTCTCGTCCTCCAGCCCGCGCAGGCACGCGGATCCGGGCGCGCGCGAGCTGTACAGCCACTCCTCGCGGACCAGCCAGCCCTCGTCCTTGCGCTCGTCGGGGCCCCATTCGCTCTGGGTGGCCTTCCAACGCAGGTAGGCGCCGTGCAGGTCGGTCGGCGGATGCCAGGCCCCGGTGTCCCGGCGCACGTGCGCGCGGATCAGCCCCTCCACCGTGAACAGGGTCATCTGCGTGTCGTCGGTGATCGCGCCGCGTCGGTGGTACGCCGTCACGTAGCCGGCGACCCCGTCGGATCCGTGCTGTTCACGGATTTCCGCGAGACTCAGGAACTCGATCCCCGCGCCGAGCGCGTCCCCGATCGCGCCACCGACGAGACAGCCCCGTACCCGTGCCCGAAAGTCCTGCAAACGGTCTCTGGACCACAGTGCGGCCATGTGTGTTCTCCCTCCCCCGAAGCCCCACCGCAGCGTACCGGCGCGGGCCCGCCGGGGGGTCGCACACGCATCCGAGAGCACCGCGGAAGGAGCGACGGGCCGGAGGGGGACGTGTCGCCCTCCGGCCCGCGCGGGCACGGGTGCCGCCGTCGTCAGTTGCTCAGGATCGGCAGCATGATCCGGTCGACGTCCTCGTCGTGGCGCCGGGCGATGGCCTGCCGCTCGGCGTCCACCTCGCCGTAGGTGGTGGTGCGCTGCCGGGCGCGGCGGCCGAGCGAGGCGGCCATCGCCTCCAGTTCGGCGATCGACTTCTTCGAGCCGTTGTCGGCGCCGGCCATCCGGGAGATGGTCTCCTCCATGAGCGTGCCGCCCATGTCGTTGGCGCCGCCTTCGAGCATCAGGTTGGTGCCCTCGACGCCGAGCTTGACCCAGCTGGTCTGGATGTTGTCGATCTTGCCGTGCAGCAGGATGCGGGCCATCGCGTGCACGGCCCGGTTGTCCCGCAGGGTCGGGCCGGGGCGGGCGATGCCGGCCAGGTACACCGGCGCGTTGGTGTGCACGAAGGGCAGCGTGACGAACTCGGTGAAGCCGCCGGTCTCGTCCTGGATCCGGCCGAGCAGGCGCAGGTGGCCGAGCCAGTGCGCGGGGGTGTCCACGTGGCCGTACATCATCGTCGAGGAGCTGCGGATGCCCAGTTCGTGCGCCGTCTTGACCACCTCGACCCAGGTCGCCGCGGGCAGCTTGCCCTTGGTCAGGATCCAGCGCACGTCGTCGTCCAGGATCTCGGCGGCGGTGCCGGGGATGGTGTCCAGGCCCGCCTCCTTGGCGGCGGTCAGCCAGTCGCGGATGGACATCCCGGTGCGGGTCGCGCCGTTGACCACCTCCATCGGCGAGAACGCGTGCACGTGCATGCCCGGGACCCGCTTCTTGACCTCGCGGGCGATGTCGAAGTAGGCGGTGCCGGGCAGGTCGGGGTGGATGCCGCCCTGCATGCAGACCTCGGTCGCGCCGACCGCCCACGCCTGTTCGGCCCGCTCGCCCACCTGGTCCAGGGAGAGGGTGTACGCGTCGGCGTCGGTGCGTCGCTGGGCGAACGCGCAGAACCGGCAGCCGGTGTAGCAGACGTTGGTGAAGTTGATGTTGCGGTTGACGATGTAGGTGATCTCGTCGCCGTTCACCTCGCGACGCAAGTCGTCGGCGATCCGGGCGAGTTCGTCCATCGCGGGGCCGTCGCAGTGGAACAGCGCGAGGGCTTGGTCGTCGGTCAGCCGGGTCGGGTCGGCGGCGGCCTGGGCCAATGCCTCGCGCACCTCCGAGTCGAGTCGGACCACCGACCCGGCGGGGCCGGCGGCGACCTGCTCGCGCAGCGCGTCCCAGTCGCCGTAGACGTTGTCGAAGTCGTCGCGCCGGTCGGTGCTGCGGCCGGTGGTGTCGATCGTCACGTGCAGGTCGGTGCGGCCGGACGCGGCGGCGAAGATGTCCTCGGGTTCCTGCCAGGGCAGGCCCTCGGGGTTGCGGCCCTCGATCGCGAGGCCGGTCTCCGGGTCGGACAGCGCGCGCACGTGCGGCAACACCCGGGGGTCCACCCACGGTTCGCCGCGCAGGATCACCTCGGGGTACACGTTCAGCCGCTCGTGCAGCGTGAAGCCCGCCTCGGCGGTGCGCGCCGCCAGGAGCTCGATCTGCGGCCAGGCGAGTTCGGGATTGACGTGGTCGGGCGTGAGCGGCGAGACCCCGCCCCAGTCGTCGATGCCGGCCGCGATCATCAGCGCGTACTCGTCGCCGATCAGGTTCGGCGGCGCCTGGATGCGCATCTTCGGCCCGAGCACGATCCGCGAGACGGCGATCGCGGCGGCCAACTCGACCAGGTCGGCGTCGGGGGTGCCGCGCATCGCGGTGTCCGGCTTGGCGCGGAAGTTCTGCAGGATGACTTCCTGGATCGAGCCGTACTGCCGGGCGATCCTGCGCATCGCGAAGATCGACTCGGCCCGCTCGGTCATCGTCTCGCCGATGCCGATCAGCAGGCCGGTGGTGAACGGCACGTTGGAACGCCCGGCGTCCTCCAACACCCGCAGCCGCACGGCCGGTTCCTTGTCGGGCGAGCCGTAGTGCGGGCCGGAGGGCTCGGACCACAGCCGGGTCGCGGTGGTCTCCAGCATCATCCCCATCGACGCGCTGACCGGCTTGAGCCGTTGGAAGTCGGTCCAGGAGAGCACCCCGGGGTTCAGGTGCGGCAGCAGTCCGGTCTCCTCCAGGACCCGGATCGACATCGCCCGCACATACGCGAGCGTGTCGTCGTATCCGTGCGCGTCCAGCCACTCGCGGGCCTCGGGCCAGCGGTCCTCGGGCCGGTCGCCTAGGGTGAACAGGGCTTCCTTGCAGCCGAGCGCGGCGCCGTCGCGGGCGATCTCGAGCACCTCGTCGGGGCTGAGGAACATCCCGTGGCCCTCGCGCCGGAGCTTGCCCGGGACGGTGACGAAGGTGCAGTAGTTGCAGCGGTCCCGACACAGCCGGGTGAGCGGGATGAACACCTTGCGGCTGTAGGTGATCACCCCGGTGCGGCCGACCGCCTCCAGGCCGGCGTCGCGCACACGTGCGGCCGAGGCGCACAGGTCGGCCAGATCGGCGTCGCGGGCGTGCAGGAGCACGGCCGCCTCGGAGACGTCGAGCATGACCCCGTCGCGGGCGCGTCGCAGCGCGCGCCGCATCGAACTCTCGGTGGGACGTCCCTCGTTGGGAGTCGGGGTCATGCGACACCTCGCTGTCGTCGCTGCTGCTCGGGTGATACCGGCGGCCCGAGGTGTACCCCACCCCACCGCCGAACAGGGGCCGACCCGTACGCCGCCCCCGAAAGAACCAAGCGTAGGCGGCCCCGATCCATGCCCATCCCGACTCGTGTCGCACGTCACGTGGCTCGCTGAGGAGCGATCGATCGGCTCACCCGGGCACCGGGCATCGCCCGAGGGATCGGCTCGGGGTCCGGCCACCCACACCAGGGCGCACCCGGCGAGTGCGTCGTTCGGACGGGCGAGGGCCTACGAGACGACGAGGTCCGCCGGATCGAGCGTAATCGGGAAGGGCTCCTCGATCTTGGCGGCGGTGCCGGCGGCGAGCCGTCGGGTCAGTTGATACTCCCGCTCGGCGTCGAGCGCATAGGTGAACAGCACGGGGAGCCGATCGATCCCGAGCCCACGGAACCGCACCATCTCCAGACGCCAGAAATGCGGGATGCCCGCGGCGGCGTACTTGGCAGGCTTGAGAGTGCGGTCCGTGGTCGTGGTGGAGGGCGAAACGATCTCGACGACCAAGTGCACCTGCGAAGGATCAGGCACCTTGGCACCGTCGGCGAAGGCCGCGAGATCGGCGACGAGAATATCGGGGATCAAAGCCGTGCGGTCGCCCATGGCGATACCGGTGGCGGTCACCGGCAGAAGCTCTCTCGGCGCACCGTCCGTCAGGATCCGGGCCAGGCGGTCCCCGGCGAGCTGATGGCCCATGGATGGTGCGGGGCTCATGAGCACGCTCCCGTCGACGAGTTCGTACCGGCTGCCGTCCGGCGCGTCCTCGTTGAGAGCGATCCATTCGTCCACAGTCCAGGGCTGGACGTGCGACTGCGCGGGGAGAGCCGCCATTCGTAGCACCGCCTTCGTGTCGCCCCGACCTGCCCCGATTGTGACACTCTCCACGACCACCGGCACGGTCCTTGTCTGGTCCGAACACTCCAACGAGCGAGTCGCCCGAAGGTCACCCGGATGGCACAACGCCGGACGGATCATCGGCATAGCCGCGGCCGACGAATGGAGCGGCGGCGTACGGGAGGACCCCCGTACGCCGCCGGGTCTCGGGGCGGTCAGACCGAGACCGTGCGCGTGTCCTTGCCGCTGCGGAGCAGGGTGCCGTTGGCGGCGCCGGTGGTTTGGCCGTCGCGGATGGTTTCGACGCCGTTGACGCGGACGCTGACCACGCCGGTGGACTCGCTCGTCAGGCGCGGGCTGTCGCCGGGCAGGTCGTGCATCAGGCGGGCCGGGCCGGAGCCGACCGTGGCCGGGTCGAACAGGACCAGGTCGGCGTGGAAGCCCTCGGCGATCCGGCCGCGGTCCTTGAGGCCGAAGAGTTCGGCGGGCTCGGTGGTGAGCATCTGCACCGCGCGCTCCAGCGAGACCAGCTTGCGCCCGCGCAGCATGTCGCCGAGGAAGCGGGTGGTGTAGGTCGCGCCGCACATGCGGTCCAGGTGCGCGCCGGCGTCCGAGCCGCCCAGGATCACGTGCTCGTTGTCCCACACCTGCTGCCGCAGATCCCACGACGCCTGGTCGTTGTCGGTGGGCATCGGCCACAACACCGTGCGCAGGTCGTCGTTGATGCAGATCTCGATCAGCGTCCAGAAGTCGTCCTGGCCGCGCTCCTTGGCGATGTCGGCGACCACCCGGCCGGACAGGCCCTCGTTCGCCTCGGAGTAGGTGTCGCCGATCACGTAGCGGCCGAAGTCGGCCAGTCGGCGAAAGACGCCCGCCTCGGGGCTGTCCGCGTTACGCAACATCTCCGCACGCACGTCGGCGTCGCGCAGCTTGGCGATCCGCTCGGGCACCGGCAGGGACAGGATCGGGCCCCAGCCCGGGATCAGGTTGAGCGCACAGTAGGTCAGGAACGACATGTTCATCGGGACCAGGACCGGCATCGTCAGGATCACGATCCGCCCGCCCGCCTCCTTGGCCTTCTCCGACGCGTAGATCTGGCGCGGCGCGCGGTCGGGCGCGGCCGAGTCGACGGTGAGCACGTTCCAGTTCATCGGGCGGCCGGCCGTGGTGGTCATCTTGACCAGCAGGTCGATCTCGTCGTCGGAGAACTTGTCCAGACAGCCGGCCACGATGACTTCGAGCTGGGTGCCCTCGTGCTTGCCGACCTCCTCGCACAGCGCCAGGATCTCGGCGGGCGTGGCGTGCCGCGAGGGCACCGGGTTGCCGTCGCCGTCGGTGTGGTTGGACTGGCCGGTGGAGAAGCCGAGCGCGCCGGCCTCCATCGCCTTGCCCAGCTCTGCCACCATCGCCGCGACCTGCTCGGGCGTGGCCTCCTTGCCGACCGAGTCGGCGCCCATCACGTAGCGGCGGATCGCACAGTGGCCGGCCATGAAGCCCGCGTTCACCGCGATCCGGCCCTCCAGCTTGTCCAGGTACTGGGCGAAGGTCTCCCAGCTCCAGTCCACGCCGTTCTCCAGCGCGGGCAGCGCCATGCCCTCGACCTTGGCCATCATCCGGCGCGTGTAGTCGGCGTCCTCGGCCTTGAGCGGCGCGAGGGTGAAGCCGCAGTTGCCGCCGATGATCGTGGTCACGCCGTGGTTGACCGAGGGGGTGGCGTACGGGTCCCAGTGCAGCTGGGCGTCGTAGTGGGTGTGCGGGTCGACGAAGCCGGGGGCCAGGACCAGGCCCTCGGCGTTCTCGGTGCTCGCGGCTTCCTCGGTGATGCCGCCGGCGGGGGTGACCGCGACGATTCGGCCGTCCCTGATGCCCACGTCACCCAGGAAGGACGGCGCGCCCGTCCCGTCGACGACGGTGGCTCCGGTGATGACGTGGTCCAGCATGGCGAAGCTCCTCTGCCCTCGGTGTTGCTGCCCTCGGTGATGCCTGCGCACGCGGCCGGCGCACGCCGTCCGCACGCGTGGTCCGGCCGCCCCACGAAGCTGATGGTACGTCAGATATTCGGGGTCGCCAGGGGTCCGCACGGGATGAGACGGGGCTCACCCGAGATATGCCGCAGCGGCATATCCCGATGCTCCGAAATCGACGTCAGAAGAGCTTGACGCCGGCCATCCAGCCGCCGTCGACGACGATGTGGGTGCCGGTCGTATAGGAACTGTCGGGCCCGGTGAGGTACAGCGCCGCGGCGGCGATCTCGTCGGGTTCGCCGATGCGGGCCAGAGGTATGCCGCCGAAGACCTCGCTCACCGGGTCCGGCTCGCCCGGCGCGGGCGGGTGGGTGGGCAGGCCCTCGATGTCTCCCGGATTGGTCATCGGGGTCCGGACGCCGCCCGGGCAGATCGCGTTGACCCGGATGTGCGGGGCGGCCTCCAGGGCAGCCACCCGGGTCATCGCCAGGACCGCGCCCTTGGTCGAGGCGTACGCGACCAGGCCCTCCATGCCGGCCAGGCCCGCGTAGGAGGCGATGTTCACGATCGTGCCCGGGCCGCCGGCCGCGCGCATCGCGGGCAGCGCCGCCTTCATGCCCAGGAACGTGCCGAGTTGGTTCACCTCGACAATCCGCAGATATGCCTTCCGGGACATCTCCTCGATCGGCTCGAAGGCCAGGATCCCGGCGTTGTTGACCAGTCCGTCGAGCCGGCCGAACGCGGTGACGGCGCCCTCCACCGCCCGCCGCCAGTCGTCCTCGTTCGACACGTCCAGGTGCACGTAGCGCGCCGCGTCGCCGATCTCCTTCGCCGCCGCCTCGCCCGCCTCGTCCAGGATGTCGCCGAGGACCACCCGCGCGCCCTCGGCCGCGAACAGGCGGGCCTCCGCAACGCCCTGTCCGCGTGCCGCGCCGGTGATCAGGACCACCCTGCCGTCCAGCTTGCCCATGCGAAGACCTTTCGGAGAAGGGGGATGGTGCGTCAGGACAGGTGCGGAGCCACCTCGGCGGCGAACCGGGCGATCTGGTCCAGCAGTTCGGCCAGGTCCCGGCTGCGGAAGCGGACCTGGATCTGGTTCGCGCCCTGCTCGCCGTACCAGCGCAGCGACTCGGCGATCTTGTCCGCGCCACCGGTGAGGGTGTGTGCGCCGACGTCCCACCCGGCCTCGCCGACGTAGATCATCTCGGTGATCGCGCCGATGTCCAGGCGCTCGTCCGCGCGGCCGAACTCCTCGCGGTAGCGCCGCAGTTCGGCCAGCTGCGCCGGGTAGGTCCCGCGCGGGCTGCCCTGCGGCAGCCAGCCGTCGCCGTACTTGGCCACCCGCTTGAGCGCGGCGCCCGCCGAGCCGCCGATCCAGATCGGCGGACGGGGGGTCTGCACCGGACGCGGCCGGGCGCCCATGTCGTCCACCCGCCAGTGCTGCCCCGCGAAGGTCACGTATTCCTCGCGCAGCGCCAGGTCGAGCAGTTCCAGTGCCTCGTTCAGCGCCTTGCCCCGGGTCTTGAAGTCGACCCCGAGCATCTCGAACTCGGCCTCGACGTGGCCCGCGCCGGCGCCGACGATGGCGCGGCCCTTCGAGATCCGGTCCAGCGTGGCAAACGCCTTGGCGGACATCATCGGGTGCCGGTAGGCGAGCACCGACACGTGAGAGATCAGCCGGATCCGCTCGGTGACGCCGGCCAGCCAGCCGAGCGTGGTCATCGTGTCCCACCACTCGGTGCCCATCGCGCCGGCGTGGCTGCGCGGGATCGCGGTGTGGTCGCAGACCGCGATGTAGGCGAAGCCGGCCCGGTCGCAGGCCCGGGCGAGCGCGGCGAGTTCGTCGGGGCCGGCGCCGTCCTCCCAGGCTTCCGCGTACAGCCGGCTCTGCGACTGGATGGGCAGCTGCATGCCGACGTGCAGGGTGCCCGGGGGCAGGATCGCGGCCATGGGAGTGCCTCCGAAGGTGCGAGAGGAGTCGAGTGGGTCGAGTGGGGGCTCGGGGAAAGAGGTCGGGCGAGATCGACGGACATCGATGGACTGTGCCGAACGCGTGTCACATACTCCGATCTAACGGGTCGTCAGACAAGGCCGAAAGACCGCTCCAGGAGGAACCGGACCGTGATCAACACCACCGACCCGAGCATCGACGCGGCCGAGGAGCGCATGCGCCTGGAGGTCGACGAGGGCACGGGCATCGCGTCGTTGACCCTGTGCCGGCCGGAGAAGTTGAACGCGTGGAGCTGGGAGGCGACCCGGCAGTTGGGCATCATGGCCGACCGGATCCGCTTCGACGAGCGGATCCGGGTGGTGCTGCTGCGGGCCGAGGGGCGGGCGTTCTGCGCGGGCATCGACGTGACCGCGCCCGGCGGTGCGATCACCGGGCGCTCGGGGGCGGAGCGCACGCGCAACTACTACGAGGGTCTGCGCTGGGTACACGAGCGGTTTCGCGCCTTCGCGCGCCTGCCGCAGCCGGTGGTGGCCGCCGTCCAGGGCTACTGCCTGGGCTTCGGGTTCGAGTTGGCGCTGATGGCGGACATTCGGATCGCGGCGGACGACGCACGGTTCGCGCTGCCCGAGGCGCAGATCGGGGTCGCAGTGGACGCCGGCGGCGACATCCGCATCGCCCGCGAGGCCGGCGCCGGGTGGGCCAAGCTGCTGTCGCTGACCGGGCGACGGATCGACGCGGCGCTGGCCGCGCGGTTGAACCTGGTCCAGGAGGTGGTACCGACGGCAGACCTGGACCGGGCCGCACGGGCCGTGGCGGAGGAGATCGCGGCCAACGCACCCCTGGCGGTACAGGGCATCAAACGCAGCATCGACACCTTCGCCGACGCCAACCTGGACGCGGCCCTGGGCCTGACCGCGATGTCGGCGGCACTGACCCTGGTATCGGACGACTCGGTGGCGGGCTACGCGGCCAAGGCCGCCCGCAGGCCGGCGCAGTTCGAGGGGAAATAGGAGCCGGCGACGATCCGTTCGGGAAACCCCTTGTTGTCCGCTTTGAACCGAAGTATCCTGAAAGAAGCCTACGGGGCGAGCGAGGGAGCTTGACCGAACAGCGCCTTCGGAGCGGTTGGCCGAGGACGGATGGTCAGGCTGAGAGGCCCGAAAGTCGAATGGACCGGAAGGCGACCCCTAGCACCTGTTCGGACAATGCCGACGCAGGGAGCCCACCTCGTAGGTTTCATCTGCGTGACGCTCGTGCTCGACCTCGGTCGACACGGGCGTCTTGTCGTTGCGCCGCCGGCCGCGCGGCCCGAAGGACCGGCGGCTCGGCGGCCTGGCGGCGCGGGGGGTTCAGCGGCGGGTCGCCTCTTCGGCCGCCCTGGCCCGCAGTTCGAACTTCAGGACCTTGCCGCCCGGGTTGCGGGGAAGCTCGGTGACGAATTCGACCGTGCGCGGCACCTTGTAGTTGGCCATCTCCCGGCGGCAGAACGTGATGATCTCGTCGGCGGTGACCTCGGCGCCGGGGCGCAGCAGCAGGTACGCCTTGCCGACCTCGCCCATGCGCGCGTCCGGGACGCCGACCACCGCGGCCTCCGAGATCGCCGGGTGCCCCGCCAGGACCGACTCGATCTCCGCCGGGTAGGCGTTGAACCCGCCGACGATGAACATGTCCTTGATCCGGTCGGTGATCCGCAGGTTGCCCTGCTCGTCCAGGACACCCACGTCGCCGGTGTGCAGCCAGCCGTCCGCGTCCACCGCCTTCGCGGTCTCCTCGACGTCCTCGAAGTAGCCCGTCATCACGTTGTATCCGCGCACCCACACCTCACCCGACTCGCCGACCGCCGTGGGCTTGCCGTCCGCGTCCACGGTGATCACCTCGACGCCCGGGATGGCCCGGCCCGAGGTGGACGAGATGGTCTCGGCGGAGTCGCCCTGGCGGCACATCGTGGCGGTGCCGCACGACTCGGTCAGTCCGTACGCGGTGAGCACCGAGTCGAAGCCCAGCTCCTCGGCCATCCGGGTGACCAGAGACAACGGCACCGCCGCCGCCCCGGTGACCGCGAGCCGCAGCGAGGACAGGTCGTAGCCGGTCGCCCCCTCCCGCGCCACCGCGTCCAGCAGCGAGGTGTAGATGGTCGGCGCGCCCGGCAACACGGTGACCTTCTCCTGCTGGATCAGCGCCATCGTGGCATCCGCGTCGAAGACCGCCTGCGGGATCAGCGTGGCGCCCTTGATCAGGCTCGCGATGATCCCGGCCTTGTACCCGAAGGTATGGAAGAAGGGGCTGACCACGAGATACCGGTCGCCCTCGGTGACCCCGACCACCGACGCCCAGGTATCGAACACCCGCAACGTCTGGGCCTGCGTGGTCATCACACCCTTGGGCGCACCGGTGGTGCCGGAGGTGAAGATGATGTCGCCGGTGTCGTCCGGGGCCACGCTCGCCTTGCGGGCGTCCACCTCGGCTGCGGTGATTCGGTCGCCGCCGGCCAGGAAGTCGGCCCAGGAGATGCAGTCGTCCGGCGCGGTGTCCGCGAGTACGACCACCCGGCCCAGGTCCGGCAGTTCCGCGAACGGTCGGCCCTCGGCGGCGCCGCCCGCCGCCTGGCGCAACATCCCGACATAGGACGCGCCGAGGAAGGTGCCCGAGACGAACAGCAGCCTGGCGTGCGTCTTGGCCAGCACGTACTTGGCCTCGGCGCCCTTGTACCGGGTGTTCATCGGCACCACGACGCCGCCGGCGGTGAGCGCGCCGAGCGCGGCCACCATCCAGTCCAGCGAGTTCGGCGCCCACACGCCGACCCGGTCGCCCTTGCCGACGCCGGCCGCGATGGCGGCGGCCGCGGCGCGCCGGACGCGGTCCCGCAGTTCGGTGTAGGTGACCCGTACATTGCCGTCCACCACGGCCTCACGGTCACCGAAGCGGTCCGCCGCGCTGTCGACGAGAGCAGGAATGCTGCCCCACTCGAGGTCCCCTTGCATGATCGCTCCCGGAGAGGCCAGAGGTTGATTGAACCTGACGGTACGTCAGATCATGGCGGCGAGGGAAGCGGCATCGCGGCGATCGAGACGCACACCACCGCGAAGCGGTGGCGACCGATGATTGAGGGCTGAGCTATGCGCAAGTTCGAGACGCTGGGCTACGGGCAGGAGAACGGCGTCGCGTGGGTGACGTTGAACCGCCCCGACCGGCACAACGCGTTCGACATCACCATGATCGACGAGTTGCACACGTTGTGGCGGGACCTGCGGCACGACGACGACGTGCGCTGCGTGGTGCTCACCGGCGCGGGCGAGAAGGCGTTCTGTACGGGCATCGACCGCGGCGTAGACATCCCGCAGCCGTCGTCGCCGTACATGATGGACGACCCGATGCTCCGGGTCGGCCCGAAGTTCTCCGACCTGTGGAAGCCGGTGATCGTCGCGGTCAACGGGATGGCCTGCGGCGGCGCGTTCTACCTGCTGGGCGAGTGCGAGTTCGCGATCGCGGCGGAGGAGGCGACGTTCTTCGACCCGCACACCACCTACGGCATGGTCTCCGGGTTCGAGTCGATGCACCTGGCGCAGCGCATGCCGCTCGGCGAGGTCATGCGGCTGACCCTTCTGGGCAACGCCGAGCGGATGAGCGCCCAGCGGGCGTACGAGACGGGCCTGGTCTCGCAGGTGGTCCCCGCCGCGGACCTGCTCGACACCGCCCGCTGGGCCGCCGAGACCATCGCGTCCTATCCCCCACACGGCGTCCAGGGCTCGATCCGCGCGATCTGGGCGGCCCGCGACCTCACCCGCGCCCAGGCCCTGACCATGGCCCCGCACCTGATCGAACTGGGCAACCTGGACTGGTCCGAGCAGGCGGGCCTGTTCCAGGGCCGCAGCAAGGAGTTCCGGGTGCGCTGAGGCGGTCCCCGGGTGCGCTCAGGCGGCGCTCGGGGGTGCCGGCGCCCCCGAGCACACGAATGCCCCCGATTCGCCAGGGAACCGGGGGCGTTCGCGCGTGACGACGGCCGCCTGATGCGTCGTCAGTCCAACGGGGTGGGTCAGAACGCGGGTGTGGGCGGGGCCGGCGCGTCGCCGAGCAGGTCCGCCGCGATCCGGTCGCGATGTACGCCCGCATCGCCCCACGCGGTGCCCAGTGCCCAGGCGCGCTTCATGAACAGTTGCAGGTCGTGTTCCTCGGTGTAGCCGATCGCGCCGTGCACCTGGAGACAGTTGCGGGCCGCGAGGTCGGCCGCCTCGCCCGCGTAGATCTTCGCCATCGACACGTCGCGGCCCGCCGAGGGCAGGTCGCGGGCCAGCGAGTAGGCGGCGCGCAGCACCACCGGGCGGGCGAACTCCAGCTTGATCAGCACGTTGGCCAGGTGGTGCTGGACCGACTGGTGCGAGCCGATCGGCACACCGCGCTGGACCCGCTGCTTGGCGTACTCGACGGTGGTGTCCAGCATCCGCCCGGTCAGGCCGAGCAGTTGCGCCGCGGCGCCGAGCGCGCCCCGGTCCGCCGCCCGGGCCAGCGCGCGCTGTGTGCCCGAGGCCACCAGGGTGCGCGCGGTGGGCGCGAAGTCGACCGTGAACAGCTTGCGGCTGCGGTCGACCGAGCGCTGCGCGGTCAGCACGCAGTCGGCCGGCGTCACCACGTGCAGGTCGCCGTCGGCCAGGCCGATCACCAGGACGTCGGCAGCCGCCGCCTCGACCGCGAAGCGCTGTCCCGGCAGCAGCACGGAGGCCGCCGCCCGACCGGCCGCGATCTCGGCCAACCACCCGGCGTCGGGCGCGAACTCGGCCAGCAGGCCGGCCGCGACCGCGGATTCCAGCAGCGGTTCGGGCAGTGCGGCCCGGCCGGCCTCGACCAGCACGGCGGCCAGTTCCTCGTCGCCCATGCCCAGGCCGTCGTGCTCCTCCGGGACCACGATGCCGGTCACGCCGACCTTGGCGAGTTCGACCCAGCGCGCGGAGATCGCGGTGTCGGCGGCCCACGCGGCGCGCACGTCCGCCGTGGTGCACCGGTCGGCGAGGAAGTCGCGGACCGTGTCGCGGAACAGTTCCTGGTCTTCGGTGTATGCGAGGCGCATCGTCGGGACCCTTCTACTTCGCTCGGGGCAGGCCGAGGATGCGCTCGGCGATCGTGTTGCGCTGGATCTCGTTGGTGCCGGCGTAGATCGGCCCGCCGAGCGCGAACAGGAAGCCGTCCAGCCAGCCGCCGTCGCCGTCGTCCAGCTCGCCCGCCTCGCCGAGCAGGCGCAGCGCGGTCGCGTGCAGCTCGACGTCCATCTCGGACCAGAAGACCTTGTTGATCGAGGAGTCGGCGCCGATCGCACCGCCCGCCTGGAGCTTGGTGACCGTGCCGAAGGTGAACAGCCGGTACGCGTCCGCGTCCATCCAGGCCCGCACCACCGCGTCCCGCTCGGCCGGGCGCGGGTCGCGCCTGTACAGCTCGATCAGCCGGTTCGCGGGGGCCACGAAGCGGCCCGGGCTGCGCAGGTTGAGGCCGCGCTCGCTGCCGGTGGTGGCGATCATGATCTTCCAGCCCTCGTCCACCCCACCGAGCACGTCGGCGTCGGGGACGAAGACGTCGTCCAGGAAGACCTCGGCGAAGCCCGGCTCGCCGTCCAGCTGCGGGATCGGCCGCACCGTCACGCCCTCGGCGGCGAGGTCGACCATGAAGTAGGTCAGGCCGCGGTGGCGCTGCGCCTGGGGATCGGTGCGGAACAGGCCGAACAGGCGGTGTCCGTAGGTGCCGCGCGAGCTCCAGATCTTCTGGCCGCTGAGCCGCCAGCCGCCGCGCTGCTCGTCCCGCTCCGCGCGCGAGCGCACGTTGGCCAGGTCGGAGCCGGCCTCGGGCTCGGACCAGCCCTGGACCCAGATCTCCTCGCCGGCGGCCATCGCGGGCAGGTAGCGGTCCTGCTGCTCCCGGGTGCCGAACTCGAAGAGGGTCGGGGCGAACAGGAAGATGCCGTTCTGGCTGACCCGGCCGGGGGCGCCGGCGCGGTAGTACTCCTCCTCGAAGATCAGCCACTCGGTCAGACCCGCCTCACGGCCGCCGTACTCCCGGGGCCAGGACACCACCGCCCAGCGCGCGTCGAAGAGCTTGCGCTCCCACGCGCGGTGGGCCATGAAACCCTCGCGGGTGTCCATCGACGGCAGTGGCTCGGCGGGCACGTTGGCGGTCAGCCACGCGCGCGCCTCCCGGCGGAACTCCTGCTCCTGCTCGGTGAATTCGAGATCCACTGGGCGACTCCCTCGACGGGTGTGAGACCGAGGACACACAGGTCGAAACCCGGTCGGACACGGGTAGCATAACTGACGGGTCGTCAGGTTAGCTGCTGTACGCGGTGTGGCGACAGCGTGCGCGGCGTGTGATCGGACACGCGGACCGAGGCGGTCGGCGGCGGAAACAACGAGGATCAAAGGAGGCCCCAGTGGCCGAGGCATACATCGTCGACGCGGTCCGTACGCCGGTCGGTCGCAAGAAGGGCGGCCTGTCCGGGGTGCATCCGGCCGACCTGGGCGCGCACGCGCTCACCGCGCTGGTCGAGCGCAGCGGCATCGACCCGGACGTGGTCGAGGACGTGGTCTTCGGCTGTGTGGACACCATCGGCCCGCAGGCGGGCGACATCGCCCGTACCGCGTGGCTCGCCGCCGGCTACAGCGAGGCGGTGCCCGGGGTCACCATCGACCGGCAGTGCGGCTCCTCGCAGCAGGCGATCCACTTCGCCGCGCAGGGTGTGCTGTCCGGCTCCCAGGACGTGGTGATCGCCGGCGGTGTGCAGAACATGAACCAGATCCCCATCGGCGCGGCGATGACCTCGGCGAAGCCGCTCGGATTCACCGACCCGTTCTCCGGCTCCAAGGGCTGGGCGGCGCGCTACGGGGACGAGCCCGTCGACCAGTTCCACGGCGCCGAGCTGATCGCGAAGCGGTGGGACATCTCCCGCGAGGAGATGGAGCACTTCGCGCTCGCGTCGCACGAGCGGGCGATCCACGCGATCGACAACGGGTGGTTCGAGAAGGAGATCGCGCCGATCGACGTGGACGGCACCGTGGTCGCGGTCGACGAGCCGCCGCGCCGGGGCACCACCTTGGAGAAGATGGCGGAGCTGAAGGTGCTGGTGGAGGGTGGCCGGATGACCGCCGCCGTCGCGTCGCAGATCTCCGACGGGGCGGCGGCGCTGCTGATCGTCTCGGAGCGGGCGCTGAAGCGCTACGGCCTCACCCCGCGTGCCCGGATCCACCACATGAGCGTGCGCGGCGCGTCCCCGATCGAGATGTTGTCCGCACCGATCCCGGCCACGGAGTACGCCTTCGCCAAATGCGGCCTGGGCATCGACGACATCGACGCGGTCGAGATCAACGAGGCGTTCGCGCCGGTGGTGCTGTCCTGGATGAAGGACATCAAGGTCCCGCACGAGAAGGTCAACCCCAACGGCGGCGCGATCGCCCTCGGCCACCCGCTCGGCGCCACAGGCGCCCGCCTGATGACCACTCTGCTGCACCACCTGGAGCGCACCGGAGGCCGCTACGGCCTGCAGACCATGTGCGAGGGCGGCGGCCAGGCCAACGTCACCATCATCGAACGCCTGGGCTGACCCACCCGCGCGCTTCGACGCACACGCAAAGGAGCGCGGCCACCGGGGGGAACGGTGGCCGCGCTCGCTGGGGAGAGGTGCCGGCTCAGAATTGGCGCTGGTATCCCTGGCGTTCGTACGCCGGGTACCGGGTCGCCTGCTGCGGGGCGTGGACCCGCGGGACGCGGCTGGGCCACCAGTTGGCGCGGCCCAGGATGGTCATCAGCGAGGGCAGGATCACGATCCGGACCACGATCGCGTCGATCAGGACCGCGGCGGCCAAGCCGACGCCCATCTGCTTCATGTCGAGCATGCTCAGCGTGCCGAAGACCCCGAAGACCGAGACCATCACGATCGCCGCGCTGGTGATCACGCCGGCCGAGCTGGTGATGCCGCGCTCGACCGCCGCCTTGGTGGACATCCCCTGCATGGCCGCCTCGCGGATCCGGCTGACCACGAAGACGTGGTAGTCCATCGACAGGCCGAACAGGACCACGAACAGGAACAGCGGCAGCCAGGAGATGATCGCGCCGCTGGAGTGGAAGTCCAGGTACTTCTCGGCCCAGGTGTGCTGGAAGACCACGACCAGGAAGCCGAAGGACGCCAGCGCGGAGAGCAGGTTGATCGCGATCGCGGTGAGCGCGACCACCACCGAGCGGAACGTCACCGACATCATCACGAAGGTCAGCAGCAGCACGAAGCCGATCACCAGCGGCAGCTTGTCCTGCACGTGGTCGGCGAAGTCCTTGTTCAGCGCCGTCTCGCCGGAGACCGCGAACTCCGCTCCCGCCACGGTGCCGACGGTGTTCGGCAGCACGGTGTCCCGCAGTTGCCTCAGCGCCGTCTTGGCTTCCTTCGAGCTGGAGATGTGCGGCACGATCACGTCGGCCTTGAACGCGCGGCCGTCCTGGGAGACCAGCACCTCGACCGGGTCCTTGGCGAACAGCGGGTTGGTGCGGGTCTGCGCGATCGCCTTGTCCAGCGCGGCGCGGGTCTCCTTCTCCTTGCCGGCCGGGGCGAGGGCGATCAGGTTGTACGGGCTGTGCTTGCTCGGGTAGGCGTCGGTCATCCGGTCGTAGGTCTGCATCGTGGCCATCGAGCGGGGGAAGTCGTCGTCGGAGGTGTTCTGCAGCTTCATGTCGAAGGTCGGCAGGGCCAGCGCGCCGAGGGCGATCACCGACACGAGCAGAGTGGTCTTGGGGTGGTTCAGCGCCGGGCGCAGCATGGCCTTCCACACGCGCGGCTCGCGGTCCGCGCGGGCGGTCAGCCGCCACAGGATCGGCACCCGGGGCCGGTCGATCTTGTTGCCCAGCTTGGCGAGCAGCGCGGGCAGCACGGTGAGCGAGCCGACCATGGCGACTGCGACCACGATGATGCCGCCGGTGGCCAGGCTGGAGAAGATCGCGTCGTCGGCGATGTACATGCCGGCCATCGAGACGATCACCGCGATCGCGGAGACCACCACGGCGTGTCCGGAGGTGGCGGCGGCGATCTCGATCGCATCGATCCGGCCGCGGCCCTTGGCCCGCTCCTCACGCTCGCGCTTGACGTAGAAGAGCGAGTAGTCGACGCCGACCGCCATGCCCATCATCAGGATGATGCTGGACACGGTGCCCGCGTCGGGCACGAGCGTGGAGGCGAGGCCGTACAGACCGATCGAGGCACCCACCGCGGAGATGGCCAGCAGCACCGGCACCGCGGCGGCGATCATCGCGCCGAACGCGACCATCAGGATGACCAACGTGATCGGCAGGCTGAACAGTTCGGCCTTGCCGAGGTCCTCGGCGATCTGGTCCTGGATGCCCTTGCCGAGCGAGGCGTCACCGATCTCCTCGACCCGCAGGTCGGGGTGTTCCTTCTGGACGCTCGCCGTCGCCTTCAGCAACGGGTCGATGTGGTCCTTGGCCTTCTCGGCGTCACCCTTCATGGTGAGCGGCACAAGGAGCGCCTTGCCGTTCGTGGCCGGGATCGGCTCGGAGACCTCGGCGACCTCGGGCAGTGCCTTCAGCTTGGTGGTGACCTCGGCCGCGATCTTGTTCGCCGCGGTCCGGTCCAGCGCGCCGCTCTTCGCGGTGATCAGCACGTTCTCGCTCGCCGCGCCGTCCAGGCCGTACTGCTTGGCGATCGCGTCGGCCCGGCCGGACTGGCCGGTGCGCATGTCGGCCTTGGTGGTCTTCTCGGTACCCGCCGCACCGCCGACGACCAGGCAGATGGCGACGAACGCGATCCACATGGTGATCGCCCGCCACGGGTGGGTGGCGCTCCATCGTGCGACGCGAACGGTCGCCGGCTGCTTGGCCATTGTCAGGTCCCCTCTTGAATGCGCTCTGCTTCCCGCTGACAGTTCGAGTCTGTCGGCGGACAGGTCGCGGAACACTGCGCCGGGACCCCGAGCAGGGGTGGGTCCAGACCCACCCCCAAACCGGTGAGGGGCGTCGGCGGGGCGGGGTCGTTTCCGGCGAACTCGGCCCAATACGACCGGACATGCCGCCGGCACCGCCCACGTGGGGCGGTGCCGGCGGGGGTTTGCGCGACGTCGGGTCAGACCCGGGCGGCCTCCAGGTCGTACAGGATCCCGCTCGCCTGCGCGGTGATCCGGTCGATCAACTCCGCGCACGAGGGCAGGTCTTCAATGACCCCGACCACCTGGCCGGAGGCCATCACGCCCAGGTCCGGTCGGCCGTCCACCATCGCGGCCTTGAGCAACATCGGCGTGTTGGCCGCCATCAGCACCTGCGGCCAGCTCAACCCCTGTGACTTCTTCATCGCCAGGCCCTCGCGGGCCATGTCGGTGAGTTTGGCGCCGCTGAGCTTGCGGAACCGCAGCGCGTTGGCAATCGAGCGCGGATAGCGGGCGAGCACCGAGCGCTGTTCGAGCCGCTTGACGAAGTCGGTGGCCAGCACCCGGTGCGGGACGCCGTCCACCTCTTTGGACACCACCGTGCCGTTGACGTCCGTGGCGAGGTAGACGTCCTTGACCGCGTTGCCCACGGGGCTGTCCGAGGTGAGCAGGAAGCGGGTGCCCATCGCGATCGCGTCGGCGCCGTACGCGAGCGCCGCGACCAGGCCGCGCCCGTCGAAGAAGCCGCCGGCCGCGATCACCGTGACGTCGCTGCCCCGGAGCACGTCGGTGACCTGCGGCAGGAGCAGCGTGGTCGGGATCGAGCCGGTGTGGCCGCCGCCCTCGCCGCCCTGCACGATCACCCCGTCGACGCCCCACTCGGCGACCTTCTGCGCGTGCCGTTTGGCCCCGATCGAGGGCACCACCAGCATGCCGAGGTCGTGCGCCCGTGCGATCAGGTCCTTCTTCGGCGCCTGCGCGAACGACGCGACCTTGATGCCCTCGCGGCCCATCAGGTCGATCCGCTCGGCCGCGTCCGGCGCGTCCGCGCGCAGGTTGACCGCGAACGGCTTGGCGGTGCGCTTCTTCACCGCGGCGATCGCCGCGACCAACTCCTCGTAGGTCATCGTGGCCGAGGCCAGGATGCCCAGACCGCCCGCCTCGGCGGTGGCCGCCACCAGGCTCGGGTAGGACACGT
This sequence comes from Embleya sp. NPDC055664, assembly GCF_053618075.1. NCBI lineage: Bacteria > Bacillati > Actinomycetota > Actinomycetes > Kitasatosporales > Streptomycetaceae > Embleya > Embleya sp. NPDC055664. The sequence goes on along the minus strand of NZ_JBSHGZ010000005.1, from coordinate 315,039 downwards.
AGCCCATGCCGGTCTGCACGATCGGATACTCGACGCCGAACTTCGCGGTGAAGCCGTTGCGCAGCGCCGGGTGCAGGCCGGCGTCCGTCCCGCTCACCCCGTCCGCCCCGCTCACGCCGGCACCTCGCGCAAGCGCATCCCGCGCGGGTCCAACACCTCGCGCACGACCCGCAGTTCCTCGTCCGAGGGCACCCGCGAGGTGGGCACCTCGGCCGGGACCACCAGTTCGAAGCCGGTCGCCGCGACCACCTCGTCGACGCTCACCCCGGGGTGCACCGACCGCAGCCGCATGACCTTGGCGTCGGTCTCGAAGTCGAGCACGCACAGGTTGGTGACGACCCGTCGGATCTCGTGGAAACGACCCGCCGAACCCGTCGCCGCGGCCCGGTCGTAGCCGACGCAGGAGACCATGTCCACCTTCGACGTGAGCACCCGCGCCGAGTGTTTGGGGATCCAGTAACTGGTGGTGTGGTTGATCGTGTTGCCCGGTCCGCCGCGCGAACCGAGCACCTGACGCTTGGGCTTGGCCCAGTCGCCGATCGCGGAGATGTTGGCGTTGCCGTGCGCGTCGATCTGCACCGGACCCATCATCACGTGCCGGCGCCCGGAGGCAAGCACGTCGAGCACCTGGCGGTACGGGATCCAGCCGACCACGGCGAACTCGTCGGGCTTGGCGCCCAGTCGGGCGTCGCCCTCGAAGAAGTACGACTCGCCGTTGGACAACATCAGGTCCGGCTCGAAAGTGGCGCGGGCAAGGCGGGCGCCGATGGTGGGGATGGTGCCCATCGGGCTGCCGATGATCTCGCCGTCGCCGCGGAAGCAGTCCGCAACGGCGGCCACGCACACGTCGGCGCGCGTCGCCTCGGTCAGGGTGTCGGTGCTCACTTGGCGTTCTCCTTCGCGAACTCCGCGACGGCGGCCTGATACGCCGCTTCGCTCTCGACCTTCAGGAAGCGCTGCTCGAACGCGGCCCACGCCTCGGGGTCGGCGGCGGCCGTCGCGTACGCCTTCTGGAACGCCTCGTCGCGGCCGTACTCCGGCGGACACTCGGTGAAGTGCGCCCCGTTCGGCGCCTCGACCACGCCGTGCGTCATGTAGCGGTGCACGGTCAGGGTGTGAACGCAGCCCGCCGCCTTGAGCAGTTCCTCGCTCGGCACCACGCGCTCCGCCGAGACGTACGCCTTTTCCGCCGCCAGGCAGAACAGGTCGTCCATGAACTGGTCCGGGCCGGTCAGCGCGGCGTTGCCGCGCTCGTCGGCGACGTTGGCGTGGATCAGCGCGACGTCCAGGTTCAGCGCCGGCATCGCGACCAACGTCTCGTCGCCGTACGGCGATTCGATCGTCTTCAGGTGCGGCGAGACGGTGAGGATGTCCGAGCCCAGGCCCGCGCGGGTGGGCAGGAACGGCAGTCGCTGCGCGGCGGCGCGCAACCCGGTGAGGAACATGCCCTCGTCGTACTCGACCGCCTCGACCAGGCCGTTCTCCCGGACGTGCCGGAAGTTGGGCTCCAGCGGGATCGAGTCGAGCGAGACGAACGCGTAGACGAGTTTGCGCGCCTTGCCGGCGCGGGCGAGCAGTCCGACGTCGGGACCGCCGTAGGAGACGACGGTCAGGTCCTTGAGGTCGGATCGCAGGATCGCCCGGACCAGGGCCATCGGCTTGCGCCGCGACCCCCACCCGCCGATCCCGACGGTCATTCCGTCGGAGAGTTGTGCGACGACCTGATCGGGCGTCATGCGCTTGTCGGCCATGGATGGTTGCTCCCGTCTCTGATGCGAGGTCCGCGTCACTTCGAGGTGTCCGCTTCGCGGCCCTCGGTGAAGGCGTCGCGCAGTTCGTCCGACACGCCGGTCAGGTTCAGCTCGAACGTGAAGCCCTGCTCGTAGCGGTACGAGCGCTTGACGTCGACCGGGTCGATGCCGTTCAGCGACGCCTTCGCGGCGCGGATCACGGTCGGGCTCTTGGCCGCGATCGTGCGGGCCACCTCGAACGCGGTCTCGACCAGCTTGTCCCGGTCGACCAGCTTGTAGATGGAGCCGTACGCGTGCAGCTCGGCCGCCGGGGCGTTCTCCGACGTGTAGACCATCTGCCGCATGCGGTGCTGCGGGACGAGCCGGGCCAGGTGGGTGGCCGCGCCGAGCGCGCCGCGGTCCACCTCGGGCAGGCCGAAGAACGCGTCGTGCGAGGCGATCACGATGTCCGCGTTGCCGACCAGGCCGATGCCGCCGCCGACGCAGAATCCGTGCACGGCGGCGATCACCGGCACCTCGCAGTCGTACACCGCCGCGAACGCGTCGTAGCAGCCCTTGTTGGCCCCCACGAGCGCGTCGAAGCCCTCGGTGTTGGACATCTCCTTGATGTCGACGCCGGCGTTGAAGCCGCGTCCCTCGGCCCGGAGCACCACGACCCGGACCTGCCGGTCGCGGCTCGCCTCGCGGAGCCGGTCCGCGAGTTCGAACCAGCCGGCGACGGTGAGCGCGTTGACGGGGGGTGCGTCGAGCACCACCTCGGCGATGCCCTCACGCACCTCGTAACGGATAGCCATGGCAACCAGATCCATTCGGCCGCGTGCGTCGGATCGGCCGGTCATGCGCCCGGTACCGGCGGGTGCGGCCGACGCGGCCGTCCGGTCGTGAGAGGCACATCACCACCCGATCTGACTGATCGTCAGATTTCTGCCACCATAGTTGACCCCGAGCGACCCACGCCAGACGAACCGAGCGTGGCGCCCACGACACCGCAGACCTCCGGGAGCCGCCATGACCTCCGCCACCGACCCGCTCGACATGGGCGGACGCGTCGTCCTCGTCACCGGTGGCGGCAAGGGCATCGGACGGGGCATCAGCGAACGTTTCCTGGCCGCCGGCGCCGACGTCGTGGTGTGTTCGCGCCAGGCACCGGACACGCTGCCGAGCGTCGGCGGGCGCAGCGCGGTGTTCACCCCGGCCGACGTGCGCGACCCCGACACCGCGTTCGCGGCGGTGGCGTTCGCCGAGGAGCGGTTCGGCCGGCTCGACGTACTGGTGAACAACGCGGGCGGCGCGCCGCAGACCGACGCGGCCACCGCGTCGCCGCGCTTCTCCCGCGCGATCATCGAGCTGAACCTGCTCGGCCCGCTGTATTTCGCCCAGGCCGCCCACCGCTTGATGCACCGTCAGGAAACCGGCGGGGTGATCGTGAACATCTCCAGCGTGAGCGGCGTACGCCCCTCGCCGGGCACCGCGGCCTATGGCGCGGCCAAGGCCGGGATGAATTCGCTCACCCGCTCGCTCGCGGTCGAGTGGGCGCCCAAGATCCGCCTCAACTCGGTGATCGTGGGCCTGGTCCGGACCGAACAGGCCCACCTGCACTACGGGGACGAGGCCGGCGTACAGCGCGTCGCGGACACCATCCCGCTCGGACGGATGGCCGATCCGAGCGATGTGGCGGACGTATGTCTGTTCCTCGCGTCGCCGATGTCACGGTACGTCAGCGGAGCGGAACTGCTCATGCACGGCGGCGGGGAAATGCCCGCTTTCCTCCGTGCGGCGGACAGCGGTACGGATCATGCGCCCGTAAACTGACGGCATGACAGGACAAGTTCGCACCGTCGACGGCCGCGTCGCCGGGCGACGCGGACAGGCGACGCGGCAAAAGCTGCTCGACTGCCTCCGCGAGATGCTCGACACGTCTCCGTACCGGGACGTCAAGGTCATCGACGTCGCCCGTATGGCAGGCACCTCTCCCGCCACCTTCTACCAGTACTTCCAGGATGTCGAGAGCGCGATCCTGGAGATCGCCAACGACATGGCCAAGGACGGCCAGCGGCTGAAGACCCTCGCCGAGGACCAGAGCTGGGCGGGCAAGGGCGGCTACGCCGCCGCCGAGGCCCTGGCCGACGGATTCCTGGAGTTCTGGCGGGACTACGAGCCGATCCTGCGCGTCGTCGACCTCGCGTCGGCCGAGGGCGACAAGCGGTTCTACAAGGTGCGCCAGAAGATCCTCACGGCGGTCACCGGCTCGCTCACCGAGGCGATCGAGAACATGCAGGCCAAGGGCAAGGTCGGCGAGGAGGTGCACGCCAACGCCATGGCGGGCACGCTGGTCGCCATGCTGGCGGCGGTGGCCGGCCACCAGAAGGGCTTCGAATCCTGGAACATCAAGATGAAGGACGTCCGCCCGGCACTCTCCACGCTGGTCTACATGGGCGTCACAGGAAAGAAGCCCCCCACGCGGTAACCCCACGTACCCTCAACCGCCGGACGGGCTGACACCGGCCCGCCCGGCGCTCGAGAACAACCGAGACCAAGCAACCCCAGCCAGTCCCCGGCGCCTGAGGACGACAGCCCCAACCGCAACCCACGACCCCAAGCCGGCCAAACCCAGCCCGTCCAGCGCTTGAGGACACCGGGTTCAACCACAACCCTCGGACCCGAACCGAGCAAAAACCCAGCCCGTCCGGCGCCTGAGGACAACGGGTTCAACCACAGCCCAGGGATCCGAGCCGAGCAAAAACCCAGCCCGTCCGGCGCTTGAGGACAACGGCTCAAGCCGCAACCCACGGATCAGAGCCAAGCAACCCCAGCCCGTCCGGCGCTTGAGGACAACCGAGTTCAACCACAGCCCACGGATCCGAGCCGAGCAAAAACCCAGCCCGTCCGGCGCCTGAGGACAACGGGTTCAACCACAGCCCAGGGACCCGAGCCCAGCAAAAACCCAGCCCGTCCGGCGCTTGAGGACAAAGGCGAGCCGGACCCGGCTAGATCCCCGCAAGCGCCGCGATCCGCTCGCGCTGCACCCCGCGCTCCCCGAGCAAGTGCGCCGAGGTGATCGCCCGCTTCAGATACAGGTGGCAGTCGTACTCCCACGTGAACCCGACGCCCCCGTGCAACTGGATCATCTCCTCGGCGACATGCCGATACGCCGCGGTGGCCGTCGTCATCGCCAACGGCGCCATCACCGCCAACTCGCCCGGCGAGCCAAGCCCCGCGGCCTCCGCCTCCGTAGCCGCCCACGCCGCGTAGTACAGCGCCGAGCGCGCCGTCTCCACCTCCACGTACAGATCCGCGCAGCGATGCTTGATCGCCTGGAACGACCCGATCGGCCGCCCGAACTGCACACGCCCCTTCGTGTACTCCACGGTCGCCTCCAGGCACCGCCCCGCCCCGCCGACCGCCTCCGCGGCCACCGCGATCTCGGCCAGCGCCAGCACCCGCTCCAGGGCCGCGTCCGCGCCGACGGCGCCCAACAGCCGGGCGGGCGTGTCCGCGAAGGTCAACCGCGCCTGCTTGCGCGTCTGGTCCAGCGTCGGCAGCGCCGCGCGCGTCAGCCCGGCCGCGTCCCGCTCCACCGCGAACAGCGCCAAGTCGCCGCCCACCCGTCGCCCGCCCCCGCCCTTGTACGGAGTCGCTGCGCTCCCGCCCTCGACCCGTGCGCCCACCACGATCAGATCCGCGATCAGCCCGTCGATCACGTGCGTCTTGACGCCGTCCAGGCGCCACCCGTCACCGTCACCGTCGGCCCGCGCCGCCATCTCCACCGCGCGCACATCCCGCCGCCCCGGCTCGGCCAGAGCCAGCGCCCCGAGCGTCTCGCCGGCGGCCAGGCCCGGCAGGTACTCGGCCCGCGCAGCCTCGTCGCCCGCGTGCACGAGCGCGTACGCGGTCAGCACCGACGACGCCAGGAACGGCGAGGGGAAGAGCGCACGGCCCATCTCCTCCAGCGCCACCACCAACTCGGTGAAGCCGAAACCGACCCCGCCGTACTGCTCCGGAATCGCGAGACCGGCCAACCCGGTCTGCTCGCACACGCGTCGCCACACCTCGGCGTCGTAGCCGGTCTCGGTGGCCATCACCGCCCGGACGGCGGGCGAATCGCTGTGCCGATCGAACACGTCCCGTAGCGCTTTGCGAATCTCCTGCTGCTCGTCGCTGAACTCGACGTCCACGTGGCGCAACTCCTTGACACTCATGTCGCGCGGGGTCCGGGTCGGTCGCCCGGCCCGAGTTCCGGTCGGCCCCATTGACGATCCGGCAGCCCGCGAGCACCAGTATCTGACACACCGTCATACCTTTAGAACATTGCTTTCGTCACACCTCTGAAACGTCGCCTTACCCCGGGCGTGTCGTGTTGTGTGGCATACACCACCCCCCACGCCGATACTTCGCGCGCAGGCCGAAGGGACCCGTTGTGACCGTTCTCGCCCAGGTGCTTCGTGAGGCCGCCCGACGCTTTCCCGAGCGGCGGGCCCTCGTGCACGGCGGAAGCGGGTTCACCTACGGCGGCCTGGACGCGGTGACCGATCAGGTCGCATCGGGCCTGGCCGCACGCGGTGTGCGGGCCGGGCATCTGGTCGCCCTCGTGCTCCCGTCCGGGCTCGAGTACGTGATCGCCTACACCGCCCTGGCCCGGCTCGGCGCGATCACCACCGGGGTGGGACCGCGCTACACCCCCACCGAGCGCGCCGCGATCCTGGAGCGCGCCGCGCCGGACCTGGTGCTGGCCGGGGAGGACCTGCTCGACGGCATCCCGGCCGGCCCCGAGGTCGTGCGCTGCGTACCGGCCGCCGACGCGGCGAACGTCTGGGCCGAGTTGCGGCTCGACGCGATCCCGCCCGCGCCGCCGGTGACGGGGGATCAGGACCCGGACCTGCCCGAGACGGTCGTGTTCACCTCGGGCACCACGGGCACTCCGAAGGGCGCCCTGTTCACCTCCCGGCAGATCGCCGCGATCACCGCGATGGACACCGGCGACCGCTGGGGCGACGGCGGCCCGCAACTGATCGCCACCGGCCTGCCGCACGTCGGCTTCATGACCAAGCTGGCCGGCTACCTCAAGTCCGGCGCGACCCTGCACATCCTCGGCCGCTGGCGGGCCCAGGACGCGTTGCGCGTGGTGGCGCGCGAGCGCATCCCCTACCTCGGCGGCGTGGCCGCGCAGGTCTCCCTCCTGCTCGGCCGCCCGGAGTTCGAGCGCTACGACCTCGCCCACGTGCGCGGTCTGATCGTCGGCGGCGGGCCGTCCCCCGCCCCGCTCGTGCACGAGGCCCGGACCCGATTCGGGGCGGGCTACTCGATTCGCTACTCCTCCACCGAATCCGGGGGGCTGGGCACGCTGACCGCGTTCGACGCCCCCGACTCCGAGGCGCTGTACACGGTCGGCCGCCCCCGACCGGGCACCGAGGTGGAGATCCGCGACCCGAAGACCGGCGCGATCCGACCGGCGGGCGAGGAGGGGCAGATCTGCCTGCGATCGCCCGCCGTGATGGCGGGCTACTGGCGCGACCCCGCGGCGAGCGCCGCAGCTCTCGATGCGGAGGGCAGGCTGCGTACCGGCGACCTCGGCCGGATCGACGAGGCCGGCTGCCTGCGGATCACCGGGCGGATGACGGAGATGTACATCCGCGGCGGATACAACGTGTATCCGCAGGAGGTGGAGGCGGTCCTGCTCGACCATCCCGATGTGGCCTCGGTCGCGGTGATCCCGCGACCCAGCCGGGTGATGGGCGAGATCGGGGTCGCGGTCGTGGTGTCACGTGCCGCATCCGAGCCGTCACTGGCCGCATTGCGCGAATTCGCGGCCACCCGACTGTCCGCCCACAAGCTCCCCGAGGCGATCCGCATCGTGCCGGCGCTGCCGTTGACCGGCATGGACAAAGTGGACCGCAGATCCCTGACCCAGCAGGAAAAGTCCTTCGGGGACGTTTAGTAACCGCGCGATGACCAGCAGATATCCGCAACATGTTTGACCAAGTCAGCAAATGTCCAGGTGATCGGACAGATGCGTCGGGACCGGGCCGGTGAGACAGTGGACAGCCCTGACGTCCCATCAGCAAGCTAACTGACTAACCGTCAGCTCGATTCCGGCCTCGATCGGGCTTCGATCGGATCTGGCGGCGACGAAAGATCGAAAAAGGGACGGGCGCGATGATGCTTCACGACAGCAGAGGACACCACTTCCCGGGGCACACTCGAACCAGCGTCACCGCGAACGCGGATCCGTCGGCCGAACTCGACGTGACCGGCCGACCACTCGCGCTCCGCCCCGCCGACCTGGACCGCTTCTTCCGACCCCGCACGGTGGCGGTGATCGGCGCCTCGGACACCGAGGGCCGACCCGGTGCGCGGATCACCGCACAGCTGATCGCCTGGGCCGAGCGGGTCGGCGCGCGGTTGTTCCCGGTCAACCCCAAGCACGAACGCATCGCCGGCCGGCCGTGCCACGCGGACATCTCGGCGGTGCCCGAACCGGTCGACCTCGCGGTCGTCCTGGTCGGCGATCCGGCCGAGGTGCTGGAGCAACTGGCGGGCGCCGGCGTGGGTTTCGCGGTCGTGTTCGCGGCCGGCTTCGCCGAGGCGGGCAACGCCGGGGCCGAGGCCCAGGCACGGTTGGCGCAACTCACCTCGGGCGGTTCGTTGCGGCTGCTCGGGCCGAACACGAACCTGAACGCGTTCGAGGAGTTCCGCACCGACCTCGACGGTCCCGCGATCGCGCTGATCACCCAGAGCGGGCATCAGGGCCGACCGGTGTTCGCGGCGCAGGAGATCGGGATCCGGGTATCCCACTGGGCGCCGGTGGGCAACGAGGCCGACCTGGAGATCGCGGACTTCGTGCGGCACTTCGCCGACCAGGAGGAGGTCGGGGTGATCGCCGCCTACGTCGAGGGGTTCAAGGACGGGCGCACCTTCGCGCTGGCGGCCGACCACGCGGCGCGGCAGGGCGTACCGGTGGTGGTGGTCAAGGTCGGGCGGACCGAGACCGGCGCGCGCATGGCCCAATCGCACACCGGCAAGCTGACCGGCGGCGACCGCACCGCTTCGGCGGTGTTCCGCCAGTACGGGGTCACCCGGGTCGACGGCCTCGACGAACTCATCGACACGTCGCAGTTGTTCGCGCGTACCCGCACCCCGCTCGCGCAGGGTGTGTGCGTGTACTCGATCTCCGGCGGCACCGGCGCGCACATGGCCGACCTCGCCGCCGCCGAGGGCCTGGCCGTCCCGCAGCTGGAGCGGGCCACGCAGGAGAAGCTGCACGGGTGGATCCCGCCGTACCTGACCGTGTCCAACCCCGTGGACAACGGCGGGCACCCGGCGGGCGACGAGCGCGGCCGGAAGATCATCGACACGATCCTGGCCGACCCGGCGATCGGCGTGCTCGTCTGTCCGATCACCGGCGCCTTCCCGCCGATGAGCGACCGGCTCGCACAGGACCTGGTGGACGCGGCGGAGGCGACCGACAAGGTGGTCTGCGTGGTGTGGGGCTCTCCGGTGGGCGACGAGGACGCCTACCGGCAGATACTCCTCAAGTCGAACAAGGTGGTGGTCTTCCGCACCTTCGGCAACTGCGTCCGGGCCCTGCGGGCCTACTTCGACTACCACCGCTTCCGCACCCAGTACTCGTCCCCGTTCGAGGACGTACCGCGCACCGCCTCGCCCGCGGCGGCGAAGGCGAAGCGGCTGCTGTCCTCGGGCAAGCCGCTGTCGGAGCACTCGGCGAAGCAGCTGCTGCGCACGTACGGGATCCGGGTGCCGCGCGAGCAGCTGGTCACCTCGGCCGCGGCGGCGGTGCGGGCGGCGGGGCTGATCGGCTACCCGGTGGTGATGAAGGCTTGCGGCCCGCAACTGCCGCACAAGAGCGACCTGGGCCTGGTCAAACTGAGCCTGCGCTCGGCGAGCCAGGTGCGGGACGCGTACCGCGAGATCACCGACGCGGCCAAGGAGGCGGGCGCGGGTCGCCTGGAAGGCGTGTTGGTGTGCCAACAGGTCGACCGCGGCGTGGAAATGGTGGTCGGCATCTCACACGACGACCTGTTCGGCCCGACGGTCTCGGTCGGCCTCGGCGGCATCTTCGTCGAGGTCTTCGACGACATCGCCATCGGCGTCCCGCCGTTCGGCGCCTACGAGGTGAAGCGCATGCTCGGCGAACTCCGCGGCCTCAAATGCCTCCAGGGCCTCCGCGGCCAACCCCCGGCCGACCTGGACGCCCTGGTCGACGTGGTCATGCGGGTACAACGCATGGCGTTGGAACTGGGCGACGAAATAGCCGAGTTGGACATCAACCCACTGATGGTCATGCCAAGAGGCGGCGGCACAGTCGCCTTGGACGCCCTCGCAGTGGCGAGATAGCACCGGCCGCCCCCAACACCGGAGCCGAGGGAACCCGAGCAAGCCAGGCGGGCCTGAACGGGACCGAGCAGGCCGAACGAAGCCAACCGGCTTCGCGGCTCCACCGGCTCCGGCGGTCCCGAACGGCCACCCACCCGCAACCACGGCACCCTCAAACGCCGGGCCGGCGCTTGAGGCCACTCAGCCGGGCCGGCGTTTAAGGCCAACCCAACCAGACCGACTCTCGACGCCAGAAGCAAACCTTCCAGCCCGGCCGGCGCTTGAGGCCACTCAGCCCGGCCGGCGCTTGAGGCCAACCCAAACCAAACCAACGCCCAACGCCGGACACAAACCGGTCCAGCCCGGCCGGCATCTGAGGCCAACGCACGGACCAGCCCGTCCCACCCTTGAGGACGGCCCACCACACACAGGAGCCACCATGACCACCCCCGACCAAGAGCTGCTGCACAGCGTGCGCGCCGGCGTCCTAACCCTCACCCTCAACCGCCCCGCAGCCAGCAACTCCCTCACCTGGTCCCAACGCGAACTCCTGATCGACCTCCTGGCAGAGGCCTCCGCAACGGAGCAGATCCGAGCCGTAATCCTCACTGCCGCAGGCCAAAAACACTTCTGTACCGGCATGGACCTCCGCAGCAGCCCCGGCACCAAGTCCCTCCTCGCCGAAGCCGCAGCCCAAGCCGAAGGCGCGAACACGGACCCGAACACGGACCAGAACCCGGACCCAGCCCCGGACGCGGCCACCAACACCCCCCAACCCCCCGCCCGCCCCACCGGCTACGCCACCCGCATGATGAAGACCGGCGTCCAACGCCTCACCAACGCAATCCTGGACTGCGAAAAGCCCGTGCTCGCAGCAATCAACGGCACCACCGCCGGCTACGGCATGAGCCTCGCCCTCGCCTGCGACCTCGTGATCGCCGCCGACTCGGCCCGCTTCATCCAGATCTTCACCCGCCGCGGCCTGGTCCCGGACGGCGGCAGCGCCTACCTCCTCCCCCGCCTGGTCGGCCCGCAGAAGGCCAAGGAGCTGATGTTCTTCGGCGACGACCTCCCCGCCGCCGAGGCACTCCGGATCGGCGTCGTGAACAAAGTCGTCCCCGCCGACGAACTCGACGCCACCGCCCGCGAATGGGCCGAACGCCTGGCCACGGGCCCCACCCGGGCGTACGCGTTCACCAAGCATCTGGTGAACCGCTCCCTCGAAAGCGACCGCACGACGGCCTTCGACGAGGAGGCCCGCATCGTCGAGGCGAACATGACCTCGCGCGACGCCAACGAGGGAGTCGCGTCGCTGATGGAGCGCCGCAAGCCGGAGTACTACGGCTGGTAATCGAACGCCGGCGGCCGGCCGAGGACCCCCACCACGGCCCGCCGACGGGCGGATGTGCCTTACGCCACAAGGCAACTGACGAGTCGTCAGATGTGACGAAGGACCCGCTCTCGTTTGATTGACGCAAGGAAATCGGGTGACGTAGCGTCACAGACCCGACGCCCCTAGACACCTGCGAGGAAGTCCATCATGGGCAAGATCGACGCAGCGAGCACGAAGCCGGCGGATCCCGCCGCGATCGCCCTGCCCGAGGGCGACGGCATCGTCGAGGCCGCCACGTTCCGACACGTCCTCGGCCACTTCGCCAGCGGCGTGACGGTGATCACCGCGCTCGACGGCGACACCCCGGTGGGCTTCGCGTGTCAGTCCTTCGCCTCGCTCTCGCTCGACCCGCCGCTGGTCACCTTCTTCGTCGCCAAGACCTCCACCACCTGGCCGCGGATCCGCCCGGGCGGCCGCTTCTGCGTCAACGTGCTCGCCGAGGACCAGGAAGCCCTGTGCCGCGCCTTCGCGGTCAGCGGCGCCGACAAGTTCGCCGGCGTCTCCCACGCCCCGACGCCGACCGGATCGCCGAGGCTGGACGACGTACTGGCCTGGATCGACTGCACGCTGGAGAGCGTGGTGGACGGCGGCGACCACGAGATCGTGATCGGCCGGGTCCAGGCCCTCGACGCGCCCCGCGTGGAGTGCGCGCCGCTGCTGTTCTACAAGGGTCGCTTCGGCCACCCCAGCCGCAACGGGTAGCCACGATCCCGGACCCGGGCGCGAGCCGCCGGGACCGGAGTCCGAGACCGTGGCGTTGCGCGATCAGTGCGCGCCGGCTCCGGTCAGGGCCCTGACCTCTAGTTCGGCGAACTTGCGGTCGTCGTCGTCGGTACGCCGGCGGCGGGCCGACAGCGCGCCGATCGCGGCACACGCGAAGCCGACCGGGATCGAGATGATGCCCGGGTTCTCCAGCGGGATCGGCGCCGGCGTCGTACAGCTGAACAGCGCCGTGGCGTTGCCCACATCCTTGCGGTCCTTCGAGACGTCGCAGTCCGACGCCTGCTTGGCCGTCAACTGCTTGATCGCGGGCTTCGTGTCGGTGGCCCCGCCCCAGCAGATCGGGGACAACAACACCACGAGCACCGAGGTGACCAGGCCGCCGTAGATGCCGAACACCGCGCCGCGCGTGTTGAAGTTCTTCCAGAACAGCGAGAACAGGATGGCCGGCAGGTTCGCCGAGGCGGCGATCGCGAACGCCAGCGCGACCAGGAACGCCACGTTCAACTCGCGGGCGAACACCGACAGTACGATCGCGGCCGTACCGATCACCAGCGCCGAGATCCGCGCGACCTTGACCTCGTCCTTGTCGGTGGTGCGGCCCTTGCGGAAGACGTTCGCGTACAGGTCGTGCGCGAACGACGAGGACGACGCGAGGGTGAGCCCCGCCACCACGGCCAGGATGGTCGCGAAGGCCACCGCGGCGATGAAGGCCAGCATCAGCGCGCCGCCGGTGGTACCCGCGCCGCCGCCGAGGTGTTCGGCGAGCCGGGTCGCGGCGGTGTTGCCGCTCGGGTCGGCCTTCTTGATCTCCTTGCTGCCGATCAGCGCGGCGGCGCCGAAGCCCAGGATCAGGGTCATCAGGTAGAACACGCCGATGATGGCGATCGCCCAGGTCACCGAGCGGCGCGCGACGCGGGCATTGGGCACGGTGTAGAAGCGGACCAGGATGTGCGGCAGGCCCGCCGTACCGAGCACAAGGGCCAGACCGAGCGAGATCAGGTCGATCTTCGACCAGCCGTCGGTGGCGCCGTACTTGAGCCCCGGCTGCAGGAACGACTCACCCGAACCGGACTTGCTCGCCGCCGTGCCGAGCAGGTCCGCCACGTTGAAGTCGAACTTGGCCAGCACCCACACGCACATCACGAACGCGCCCACCATCAGCAGGCCGGCCTTGACGATCTGCACCCAGGACGTGCCCTTCATGCCACCGACGGTGACGTACACGATCATCAGCGCGCCGACCGCCGCGATGACCGAGATCTGCGCGGCGTCGCTCTTGACGTCGAGCAGGAGCGAGACGACCGAGGCCGCGCCGACCATCTGTGCGATCAGGTAGAAGATCGACACCACGATCGTGGACACGCTCGCGGCCATCCGCACGGGACGTTCGCGCATCCGGTTCGCCAGCACGTCGGCCATGGTGAACCGGCCGGAGTTGCGCATCGGTTCGGCGACCAGGAGCAGTGCCACCAGCCAGGCGACCAGGAAGCCGATGGAGTACAGGAACCCGTCGTAGCCGGACAACGCCAGGATGCCCGCGATGCCGAGGAAGGACGCGGCCGACATGTAGTCGCCGCCGATCGCCAAGCCGTTCTGCAGCGAGGTGAACGAGCGGCCGCCGGCGTAGAAGTCCGCCGCCGTACGGTTGTTGCGGCTCGCCCAGAAGGTGATGCCGAGAGTCACCACGACCAGTATGGCGAACATCGCGAACGTCCAGCCTCGGTTGCTGGACTTCGCGGCGAGTTCGAGAGAAAGATTCACGCTTCGAGTTCCTCTCGCAGTTCGGTGGCGACGGGGTCGAGTCGGGTACGCGCGAATCGCGAATAGGCCCAGGCGATCAGGAACGTCGACACGAACTGGAGCAGGCCGAACACCAGGGCGACGTTGATGTGGTTCATCAGTTCCTTGGCCATGAAGTCGCGCGCGTAGGCGGACATCACCACGTACAGCAGGAACCACGAGAGGAATGCGACGGTAACCGGGAAAATGAAGGAACGCTGACGCCGTTTCAGCGCCCCGAATCTCGGATCCTGTTCCATCTCCAGATACCCGGTGCGATCGTCGACGTACGGCACGCGCGGAGCCGGGACGGAGGCGGAGTCCGGGTCCGGCTCAAGCTCGGCGACCAGTTCGGAAGCGGGCTCGGGGGGACGATCGTGCGGATCTTCGTGCGGAGTCGGCATGGGGCGGTAGGGCTCCTCTCCAGCGGACACCCCGCGCGTGGCCCGAGGCGCCGATCGGGTACCAAACCGCGGTCCGTGGGACCTGGGGCCGCAGCGGAGCGAGTTTAGAGGCGCCGCCGGGACGCGCGGAACCTATCCGATCAACTGAAAGCGGGACTGACGGGTTACGCGGATAACCCATAAATTCCCAAGGCCAACAGAATCGACCGAACTTGACACCGATTCCCCGAACTTCGACCGAACCACCACCCAAGTCGCCCACCCCGGACCGTCTTTGCCAATTGGAGTCACACCCGAAAGCCCTCGATCACCATCCTCCGATCCGGATCTTCCCCACCCAACCCGTCGAGCCGGCGCACCGCCGGTCACCGCCGACGCATCCCCACCACGACCGACTTGCCGCACCCGGGCCGCGCCACCACCGCCCACACATCGGCAACCCGATCCACGAGCAACAACCAGCGCCCACCGCAGTCCCGCCGCCCCGGCGAGCCGACCCGGGGCCGCCCGGACCCGTGGTCGGAGACGGCGAGCCAGACGTAGCCGTCCACGAACCAGAGCACCATCCGGACCGGCCGCCGCGCCCCATAGCGCACCGCGTTCGTCACCAACTCGGAGACCAGCAACACCAGTTCATCCGCCATCTCGGCAGAACAATCACGCGGAAAAGCCCCCACGACAGCCCGCCGAGCACAACGCACCGAGGCAGGCTCGGCGGGAAGACTCCAGTGCGACGGAACAACAGGAATCGGAGGCGAACATCGATCGTCGGAACAGAGGGTCTCGGACATGGCCAACTCCTCGACAAACAGCCGTGATGGAAACGGCACACGCCGAACACGCGCCCCTGACGACCCCGGTGGCCTACCTCCCGAGCGCGACACACCCACCCCGGAACAGGCGAGCATGCCAACGCGGCGCACTTCCGGCATCGCTGTGCGTACCTGACGCGGTACTCACCGTAGGGCTTTGGGAGCACATGTGCCACCTGCTTGCCAAAGGGCGTTGGCCCGAGGCTTGGAAGCGGGGCAGACTGAGCAGCATGTACGCAGGGAGCGCGTGTGGCGCCGAGGAGTAACCCAACCGCTCGCCAGCAACGCCTGGGCGCCGAACTTCGCAAGCTGCGTGAGGCCGCCGGCCTGTCCACGGAGCAGGCGGCCTCGCTCCTGGCGACGAACCGAACCGTCATCACCAGCACGGAAGCGGGCCGCCATGGGATCAGTCCCGAGCGGGTGAGGCGCATGGCCTACAACTACGACTGCACGGACCAAGAGTTGGTCGATGCCCTGGCCGGGATGGGTGCCGACCGGACCAAGGGCTGGTGGGAAGACTTCCGAGACGTCCTACCGCCGACGTTCCTGGACATCGCCGAATTGGAGTGGTTCGCCCGGGACCTGCGGATGAGCACGATGGCGCACATCCCCGGGCCCTTCCAAACCGAGCCATACGCCCGCGCCCTCTTCCAAGCAGCGATTCCATCGCTCCCCGACGACGAGTTCGAGGCCCGGGTCTCCCACCGCACGCAACGTCGAAAGGCGCTTGACCGCCCGGGCGCGCCCACGTACACGGCCATAATCCACGAGGCCGCACTTCGCATCGAGGTCGGCGGTCGCCGTGTGCTCCGCGAACAGCTCGACCACATACTCAAGTTGGCAGGTCACGACAACATCGCCGTACGAGCCATCCCGTTCTCGGCTGGAGCATTCCCCGGCTCCGGACAAGCCTTCCTCTACGCCCACGCCGAGGCACCGAGCCTGGACACGGTGCAGTTGGACCGCACAAACGTCGCCGAATTCCTGCATGTCGGTGCCCAACTCCGCAAGTTCAGTCTCCAACTCGACCAGATGGAACGGATCGCGCTATCGGAATCCGCAACGCACGACCTGATCCGCTCGATCGCTCACCAGCTGTAGGAGAATGCATGTCTGACATCACCTGGGATGAGCCCTTCTGCCAGGACTCCGGGAACTGCTTCCGCCTCGGCACCGACGCCGACGGGAACGCCTACATCGCCGTCGCCGGGCACGAGGACGCCTACCTCACCGACACCGTCGACGCCCTCCGCACCCTCATCCGCGACATCAAGGCGGGCAAGGCCGACCACCTGCTCTGATGGCCGTCCCGTAATTGATCTTTGAGCGGATCAGGACAGGCGCCTGTGCGTGCTCGGCTGCCCGGCTATGCGGCCTGGAGGATGCCGACTTCGACACCCGGAGGGCGGCGCCGGCTGCCATCGCGTCGGGTTGGCGCGCCGGTACGCGGCGACCAACAGGACCCGGTCTACCGTCGCAACGAGGCATCGTGATCGGCTTGCCGAAGTCGCGCCGGCTCAGCCCGGTGAACGGGGCTGTCCAGGAAGGCTCCGACGCCGTGATCACACCGGCCACGGCAGATCACGGCATCGGCGCCAAGGGGCCTGCGGGGCTGTCCACAGCTCGGATCCGGAGGTCACCACCCCGGCTCTCGCAGCGGACACCGCCCGAGGAGAAGTCCAGTTCAAGCGCGACACGGCCCAAGGAGCCGGCTCAGCGTTCCTGCATGTCGAGGTCACGGACGCAGAACCCGTGGTGTGCCCAGTCCTCGTTCAGCACCACCCGCAGGCACTCGGCCACCGACTTGCCCACGGCCATTGTGTACCGACGGGCCGACACCAGGACCGAGTCACCGGGCCCGGGTATCCGGCCCAGGCACCGTCCGTCACGTGGCCGGGCCGCCCGCGTTGTGGATCAGGCGTTGGAGGACCTTGAGCGTCGTGACGTAGTCCGCGTCGGCGATGCCCTCGTGGAGGGTCGCGCGGATCGCCGGGGCGTTGCGGGCGAGGTCGACGCGGGCCTGTTCGCCCGCCTCGGTGAGGAACAGGCGGCCCTCGTCATCGCGGGTCAACCAGCCGCGCTCCACGAGCGCCTCGGACTCCGCCGCCAAGTCGTCCTCGGGGCGGAGGTAGGAGGCCATCGCCACCCGCAGTTCCGGCACGGTCATCCCCGCGCCGTCGGGCGAGATGTCGTTCACCGAAAGATTGCGCAGCAGCCAGAACTGCGGCTGGGTGTAGCCCTTCTCGGCCTGCCGGGCCCGGGTGTAGGCAATGAGCGCCTCGTAGGCAACACCAGTCCAGTACGCGGCGGGCTGTCCGGCGAGTTCGGCATCGGAGATCTGCTGGGTGGTCATGGGACGTCCTCCTGGCACTGCGGCGCGAATCCTGCACTTCGTGCAGGTCATGCGGCGACCGTAGGACTTCAAGTCCACTTGAAGTCAAGCGGTCGATCAATCCCACGGGATGACCAACCCACAGGCGAACCCGCATCCGCACGCCCCGACCCGGCGAAACTCGGCCGTACGCTCGGCAACCTTGTCGCCCGGGTCGTCACGTCCCCACGGAGTCTCGCACCCAACCACCCACACGGCCCCCACATCCGAAAAATCAGGGCCACGTGTCCGCCCGACGTCCCAACTCCGTTTACCCACCGGCCCGTCGCCCCGGATCGCCCCTCCCACCAACCAGCCCTCCGGTACCCACCTCGGCAACGCCATGAACGCCACGCGCACCCTCGGCCAAGACCTCAAAGCTGGTAGGGGGCGCCCTTCAACTCAGTTGAAGGCAGTCAGATAAACCGAGCAGTCCCCCGTCTCCGGCGTCTGCACCAGCACCGCCGTCGGCCACTTGCCCTTGCCGGAATAGGCCCGAGTGAACCCCGAATCAGCGCGCCAACCGTGCCTCTTCGCAAAATCGCGAACATAAGTGTTCCCAATATCGTTCACGGTGCCCGGAGTCGTGAATTCTGCCTCTGCAAGAATTCCGGGAACCGCGCCACACGGGATCCGATACATAAGATCCAAGCTCGTCCCCATCATGTTTCCACCGGCCCGGAAGTGTACATCGAAGGCTCCGGCAGGCAGGGTGGTGCCCGTCAATCGCAAAGATTTCTTCAGCGAAAATTCGGGATCGCTCCCGGCATCGGCGCGCGAGTCGTGCACATTGGGTGCCCACGGATGTCGGTGATAGATCTCGAACGCACCGAACGTCACGAGGCTCAGCACCAGCATCCCGACGAGAAAGGCGGCACCCAGAAACAGGGCACGTCCGACCACAGCTTTCACCCGACGTACCGGCCTTCGGTGCTCACGAGCGCGGGGGCGGGGTGACGTAGAAAGTCATACTTCCGGTGATATCGAAGTCGTGCGCCAGTCCGGTCTCGTTCAGTCGAGCCAAGTCGTTCTGCGGGACCCCTTCGATATTTCCGCGATGCTTGCCACCTTCAGGGTTCCCCCAATTGTATCGTTTATAAATATCGACTCGCACCTGCCCCACCGGCTCCCCGTTGACCATTTTGAAATCGGTGCCCACGATTCTATATCGATAGCCGTTCATTGTATAATACCAGTCGAGTAACTGCTTCGATTTCCCAGCCGACTCGGGGGCCTTCATATCCTCGTGCACGGCCCCCGACTGCCATCCGGTGTCGAAGTTCCCATTCGGTCCGCCGGCGAGGATGGTATCCGTCAGAAGCTTCCGGAACGCGGGATTCGCATCGACGAATTCGCCGGCTTTGAATTGAACCTCGCTCCCATCTCCTTCCAGCCAGTGCTTCATGTACGACGCCGCGCGCTCATTCCCCAAATACGCGTCCTGACCGGCCACCATCGCCATCGCCGCCGCGCGGGTCGCGTGATCCTTTGCCGTGGGCTCGGTCACGTTGAACTCACGTTTGAGGCCCATGTCTTCGGCCTCTACCGGCGGCTTCGTGTAGTACGGCGGGATGATGCCCGACCCCGCCGGGGTCATCGTGTCGGCGTCCGGCAGGTGGTCGGCGAGGTTGCGGATTTGTTTGGCGAACGTCTTCGCGGAGTCGTCGTGTTGCCGCTTCAGGGACTTCGCGGCCTCGATGATGCGGTCGAGTTCGTTCTCCGCCTGGTCCAGGGCCTGCTTGGCGGCGGCGTGGCGCTTGAAGAAGGCGTCCCGATCCGCTCCCGATCGGCCCACGATGTCGGCGAATCCGACATCCACGTCGGGATCGGCCTCCGCCTGCTTCACTCGCGCCCGCGCCGCCACCGCCTGGGCCTCCAGCGCGGCCCGAGAGCGCTGATAATCCGTCAGCAGATACGACCACTCGCCCAGCGTGTGCTCGACGCCGGACAGCGCATCGTGCATGGTCCAGATCTTCGGATAGATGCCCTGGACCGCGTCGTGGCTCGCGCCGCCCGCCATCCCGGTCCAGGCCCCGGGATCACGTAGCGCGGTCTCCATCTCGTCCCGCACCCTGCCCAGTTGCCCGGACGCCTGACGCACCTTCTCGGCCAACAGGCCCAGCGCCGGCACCACCCCGGGCGCCGGGTCGAAGCGTAATCCGGGGAACTCCTTGGCCGCCGAACTCACCGAAAGACCTCCCCGATCCGACTCGGCTCCGATGTCGGGAGCGGTGCGCTCGGGGACGCGGACGAACCATCGGGATCCAGGATGGACCGAAGCGGACTCTCCGCAGCGGACGACGGCACGGCGACGACCGCGGGCGGCACGGGGCGAGTCGCCGCCGGCACACCGGTCGTGAGCCGGGTCATCGACGCGGACACCTGCTCCTCGGTCGCGCCATACGCGGCCTTGGACCGGTCCACCGACGCCCGAAACTTGCCGATGTCCTTCCGGAACTCCTCCGCCCGGTCCTCCCACTTCCCCTTGAAGTGGTCGCACGCCGTGTCGAGATCCTTGTGCCCGGTCCGGATCGGCCCGGTCTCGTGCAGAGCTTCGAGCGCCGCGTCCGTCGCGACGGTCGAACCGTCGAACGCGGCCATCAAGGTGTCCAGCCACGCGAAGTCGACCGAGAATCGGTCCGGCATCACACACCCCCCAGTAAGTGTGAAGAGCCGATTGTATCCATTCGGTTGCCGACCGCCACGACGGAGCCGAACAACGACAAAGCGCGCGCCCCTCCCCGTGGGAGAGACGCGCCGTGATCGGTCGTGGCGAGCAGCTGCCGACGTCAGGTCAGTTGAAGGCGTCCAGGTACACCGAGCAATCCCCCGCCGCCGGCGGCGTGTTCACCAGGGCCGTCGTGGGCCACGTCCTCGTGTCGGTGAGCGCCGAGGTCGTGCCCACCTCGGGCCGCCAGCCATGGCGTTCGGCGAAGCGGCGGACGTTCTGCGTGCCGATGGTGTCCATCGCGACCGGGGTGGTCAGTTTGGCGTCCGCCAACACCCCCGGGACCGTGCCGCACGGAATCCGGTACGTGAGCTGTACGAGCGTCCCGCGCATATTCGCTCGCACGTAATAGCGCACATTCGTGGCCTCCGGCGGCAGCGTAAGTCCGGTCAGCCGCAGCGACTTGCTCAGCGATACGTCGCCGCTCCCCGGGTCGGCACGCGAGTCGCGACCGTCGTCCGACCAGGGATGCCACAGGAACAAACGCAGCGCCCCATAGCCCAGCAGCCCGAGCACCAGCAAGCCCACGCAGAAGGCACCGGCCAGGAGCAGGGCGCGCCGGGCACCCCTCCTCGCCACGCCCGCCGACGTCACCCGACCAGCCCCGGAGCCATGTACCACGTCGTGCTGCCCACGATGTCGAAGTCGTGGGCCAAACCCGTCTCGTTGAGTCTGGCCAGGTCGTTCTGCGGGACACCCTCGATGTCGTTTCGGTGTGCGCCGCCCTCGGGATTGCCCCAGTTGTAGCGCTTGTAGATGTCGACCCGGATCGTGCCCTCCGGATGGCCGTCGACCATCTTGAAGTCGGTGCCGACGATCCGATACTGATAGCCGTTCATCGTGTAATAGAAATCCTGCAACTCGGGCGTGACCGGTCCGTTCTCCATGTCCCGGGCCACGCTGCCGCCCTTCCACCCGGTGTCGAAATTACCACTCGGCGCATTCGCCCGCATGGTGTCGTTGAGGATCTTCTGAAACCCGGGATCCGCCTTCAGGAACTCCTGCGCGTCGAACTGGACGTCCCGCCCGTCGCCTTCGAGCCAGTACTTCATGTAGGAGGCCGCACGATCGTTGCCGAAATACCCGTCCTGCGCCGCGACCATGGCCATTGCCGCCAGTTCGGTCGCGCGATCCCTGGCCGTGGGATCGGTGACGTTGAATTCGCGCTTGGGGCCGGTGTCCTCCGGGACGACCGGCGGCTTCGTGAAGTAGGGCGGGATGAGGTTGGAGCCCCCGAAGCTCGTCGTGTTGCGATCCGGCGGGTGGTCCGCGATTTCCCGGATGCGCTTGGCGATGCCCCGGGCCGATTCGTCGTGCTGCCTTTTCAGGTCCTTGGCGGAATCGAGAATCGCGTCCAGGTCGTCTTCGGCCTGTTCCAGCGCCTTCTTCGCCTCCGCGTGCCGTGTGAGCAGGGCCTCCTGCTCCTTGCCGGACGTGGTCATCACCTCGAAGAACCGCAGATCGACGTCCGGATTCCCCTCCATCTGCTTCACCCGGGCCCGGGCCGCCACCGCCTGGGCCTCCAGCTCCGTACGCGAGCGCTGATACTCGGCGAGCAGGAACGACCATTCGCCGATGGTGCGTTCGACGCCGGACAGGGCGTCGTGCATGATCCACACCTCGGGATAGATGTGCTGCACGGCGTCGTGGCAACTGCCGCCGGCCAGTCCGCTCCAGGCCCCGGGATCCCGCAGCGTCTTCTCCATCTCGGTGCGTACATTGCCGACCTGCCCCGATGCCTGGCGCACCTTCTCGGCCAGCAGCGCAAGCGCCGGCAACAGCCCGGGCGCCGGATCGAACCGCAGCCCCGGAAACTCCTTCTCGGCCGAACTCACGCGAACGCCTCCCCGATCCGGCTCGGCGTACCCGCAGCCGTGGCGGTAACCCCGGTCGGCGCGGACGAACCGTTCGGAGCGAGCGCGGATCGCAGCGTGCTCATGGACGTGGCCGTGTGCTCATCGGTCACGGCGTAGGCCCGCTTGGAGTCGTCGACGGCCTTGCGGAATTCCCCGATCCGGTCCTGGAAATCCTTGACCCGCTTCGACCACTTGTCCTTGAAGTGATCACAGGCGGTGTCGAGATCCTTGTGCCCGGTACGAATCGGGCCGGTCTCGTGGAGTGCGTCGAGCGCCCATTTCGCAGCCTGGGCCGAGCCGTCGAACCCGGATATCAGTGCATCCAGCCACGCAAAGTCGACAGAGAACTTTTCCGCCATCGCAATCCCCCCGGTTCGCAGCGTGGCAGAAATTATATCCCGTCTGTTGTAGAGGGCAATGAAAAACTCGGGAATCACTCATGATCAAAAAGAAGAAGCGCGTCCCTCCACCACGAGGGACGCGCTTCGACACCACAGCGCTCGCCGATGGAAGCCACCGGAACGCCGGTCGAGAAGGCCGATGTCAGAAGACGAAGACGCCTCGGGCGACCTTGCCCGCCTCGGCGTCCTCCACCGCCTGGTGGAAGTCGTCCAACGCATAGGTCTGGGTGACCAGTTCGTCGAGCTTGAGGGCGCCGGTCCGGTACAGGTCGGCGTAGCGGGCGATGTCGTACTGCGGGCGCGAGGAGCCGTAGCGGCAGCCCATGATCGACTTGTCCAGGAACATCGAGGACACGTGGAACGACGCCTCGGCGTCCGACGGCGCGACGCCCAGGATGATCGCCTGGCCGGCCCGGCCGAGCATGTCGATCGCGTTGCGGATCACCGCGACGTGCCCGACGCACTCGAACGCGTGGTCCACGCCGCCCGGGACGAGTGCCTGTACCGCCTTGACCGAGTCCTCCACCGCGCGCGCGTCGACGAAGTCGGTCGCGCCGAACTCACGCGCCACCGCCTCCTTCGCCGGGTTCGCATCGACGGCCACGATCCGGACCGCGCCCGCGAGCTTCGCGCCCTGGATCACGTTCAGCCCGATGCCGCCGGTGCCGATCACCGCGACCGTGTCGCCGGGCCGGACCTTCGCCCGGTTGAGCACCGCGCCGACGCCCGTCAGTACCCCGCAGCCGATCAGCGCCGCGGAGGCCAGGGGGATGTCCTTGGGGATCTTCACCGCCTGGACGCCCTTGACCACGATCTGCTCGGCGAACACCGACAGGCCGGCGAAGTTGTAGACCGGCTTGCCGCCGCGCGTGAACGGCTGGTTGAGCTGACCGAAGCTCTTGGCGCACATCGTCGGCCGACCCCGGTCGCACTCACGGCACGCGCCGCACGAGGCCAGCGTGGACAGCGCGACGTGGTCGCCGGCCTTGACGTGGGACACCAACTCGCCCACGGCCTCCACGACTCCCGCGCCCTCGTGCCCGAGCACGACCGGGGGCGGGAAGGGGATGGTGCCGTTGATCACCGAGATGTCGCTGTGGCACAGACCGGCCGCGCCGATCTTCACCAAGACTTCGTTGGCCCCGGGTGCGCGCACCTCCAGGTCGTCGACGATCGAGGCTTCCTTGCCGTCGAAAAGAACGCCCTTCACCGGTTCCTCCTCCATCGGAAATGGGCTGACGAGCCGGGGCGCTCGACGGCTGACCGACCCGACCGTCTCCGGAACCGAATTCCGAGCGCGCACGCGTACCCGCGCGGCACTCTAGCCCGGAACTGATGAGCAGTCAGCCGGTTGTGACAGTCCTCTCGTATCACCCCGAGACCACCTCTGATCAGCCCGTAATCACACACGTGTCACCTCCACTCACGGTTCACCACCGGTGCCACAGCAGCGACTTCACCCCACACACACCACCCCGGCGACATCAAGAATCCGCCGCATCACCCCGCCCGGAAGCACCGGATCGGCCGGCAGATGCCGATTCCCGGCGGCGTAATACCGATCGTGCGCCGGCGCTTCGCCCCGCATGGTCCGCTCGGCATCGGCACGCGCCGGCGGCCGATACGAAATCGCCGACTCGCTGCCACCGGTACGCGACCCCGGGACAACCGCGAAGTGACCTCTGCGGGTGCGGCGTTGGGCCGAGGCGTTCGCGGAGACCAAAAAGCTTGCCGGCGAGCGTCACCGGGTAACGCCTGCCCAGCACTTGCCAACTGCCGAAAACTTCATGTGGTGCCGCACCGCACCCGTGACACCGCGCCGCGAGGGCACGGTGGTGCGGGAGTTGCGGAAGTTGCTGCTGTGTCGCCCGAATCGCGGCGCAGACGAATCGTGATCTGTCGCGCGAAATCGGCGCCCCGAGGGTGTTGACGGGCCGTCCGACACTGATCACCCTGAGTGTGGCGGTCGTTCGCGAGGGGACGACGAGGCGCCCGGGTCGTGCTCCGGGTTTCCTCGACGAAGTGGGACCGCCGCCGTTCCGGGCCTCGTCGCGGTGCCCGGAACGCACGCGGGCCCCGGGACAGGTCGATCCTGTCCGGGGCCCGCGCGCCGTGCGTTCTACGCGTGTTCGGGAGGCGGCCGGCCCGCAACGGGCCGCCGGGCCCCTACTTGATCGCCACCGGGTTCACCGGCGTCCCCACGCCCCCCACGAAGGGCTCCGGCGAAGCCTCCAGGAAGAACTCGTACACGCCGTCCGCCGCGCAGTCCTCCGACAGCTCCTCCAGGTTCCAGTTCTGCCCCTGGAGCATGCCCATCTCCACCAGGTGCAGTGCGTGCACCGCCATGAAGCAGTCCTCGATCTCCGGCGGGAAGACCTCGAACGTCACCGTGTCGTTGGCCACCGCCGCCACATCGCGCGCGTGGAACCACTCGGGCGTGCGCACCGACAGACCCGGGCCGTAGAAGTACATGTCCTTCTCGCCCGCGAAGTACTGCCGGATCTGCCCCGTGCGCACCAGCACGATGTCGCCCGCGCGCACCTTCACGTCGCCGAACTCCTCGGCCGCCTCCAGGTCCGCCGGCGTCACCGCGTACTCCGGCGCCAGCATGTCCACGCCCTTGGCCCGCGCCACGTCGAGGAGCACCCCGCGCGAGACCAGCGTCTTCACGTTGTGGATGCCCAGCTTGCGCGCGCCCTCCTCGGCGGTGACCGTCTCCTTCGCCGAGTGGCCGTTGTACAGCCGGTCGTCGTACGTCGCGTGGGTCAGCCCGTCCCAGTGCGTGCCCGCCTGGATGCCCATCGTCACCGCGTCGTCGCTGGTGGCCACGGTCCCGGGGCCGAAGACCTCGTGGTTGACCAGGAACGTGGTGCGCTTGGGGTTGTCCCGGCCCGGGATCATCCCGTTCTGGATGCCGTCCTCGCGCAGCTCGACGGCCAGCGAGAAGCGCTTGCCGGTGCGCACACAGCCGGCCGCCGCCCGGACCACGTCGTCCGTGATCAGGTTGATCGTCCCGATCTCGTCCTCCCGGCCCCAGCGGCCCCAGTTGTTCACGCGTGCGGCCAGTTCGTGGAACTCGGGGGGCAGCGACATGGGGGCCTCCTCCAGGCGGTGGTGACACGTGCCGACGGGCACGAATACCCACGGGCACATTCTCGAACGGATCCGGGAAGCGTGCGCCGTGCTGTGTGCTGCGGCACTCTACCCAGGAAAACTAACGGATCGTCAGATAATGTCGAGAGGGCGTTCTCACAGGCCGCGCACCTTGCGTACGCAAGGCCGCGAGGCTGTCGTACGCCCGCGCCCGGCGGGACCGGCGGCCCCGGCCGCACCGACCGACCCGGACGCACCACGACCGACCCGACCTGGGCCTCGGCCCTCGATTCCCGGGGCCTACTGGCGAGGCCACCGACAAGGAGCGGACAACACATGGGTGACTTCCTCACGGGCAAGGTAATCGCGGTCACCGGCGCCGGCCGCGGCATCGGCCGGGCCGTGGCGCTCGCCGCCGCCGCGCACGGCGCCAAGGTCGTCGTGAACGACTACGGCGTCGCCATGGACGGCAGCGCGCCGACCAGCGAGGTCGCCGACGCCGTGGTGAAGGAGATCGAGGCGCTGGGCGGCGAGGCCGTCGCGGTCGCCGACTCCGTGGCCACGATGGAGGGCGGCGCCCGCATCGTGGAGGCCGGTGTCGAGAAGTGGGGCCGCATCGACGGTGTTGTCACCGTCGCGGGCAACCTGCGCGAGCGCATGCTCTTCAACATGACCGAGGACGAGTGGGACAGCGTCATCGCCACCCACCTCAAGGGCACCTTCACCGTCGTACAGGCCGCCTCCAAGGTGATGAAGACCCAGGGCTTCGGCTCGATCGTCGGCTTCACCTCCGGGGTGTACGCGCTCGGCTCGGTCGCCCAGGCGAACTACGCCGCGGCCAAGGGCGGCATCGTCTCCTTCGTGCGCTCCGCCGCGCTGGGCCTGAACAAGTACGGCGTCAACGCGAACTGCGTCGCGCCGGTGGCCCGCACCCGGATGTCCGAGGGTGTCCCGCAGACGCTCAAGGAGATCGGCGACCCCGAGGACGTCGCCGAGCTGGTGGTCTTCCTGCTCTCCGACCACGCCAAGAACATCACCGGCCAGGTGTACACGACCGCCGGACCCAAGATCGCGCTGTGGGACCAGCCGCACGAGATCAAGACGATGTACGCGGCCGACCGCTGGACGGCCGAGGAGATCGCCGAGAAGCTGCCGACCCAGATCGGCCAGGACCCGATGCCGGTGCTCGCCCAGCTCAAGGAGTACGCGGCCGCCGCAGCGAAGAAGAAGGCCGCCGAGGCCGCCGCCGGCAACTGACGCGACCCCCGACAGGCGACGCGCGCGGGGTCGGTGTGCACCGACCCGGTCCACCGACCCCGCGCGCGCGGCCGTCGTCCCGCCCGCACGGCGAGGCGACGAGATTGGACTGGCTGTGGATTTCCGGTACAGCGCCGAAGACGAGGAGTTCCGGGCCGAGGTCCGCGCGTGGCTCCGGGAGAACCTTTCCGGTGAGTTCGCCGCGGCGGTCGGTACCGGCGGTCCCGGCAGCGAACACGAGCACTTCGAGATCCGCCGGGCGTGGGAACTGCGCCTGGGCGAGGGCGGCTGGATCGGCCTGGCCTGGCCGCGGGAGTACGGGGGCCGCGAGGCGTCGCTGATGCAGCAGGTGATCTTCGGCGAGGAGTACGCCCGCGCCCAGGCACCCGGCCGGGTCAACCACATGGGCGAGAACCTGCTCGGCCCGACCGTGCTCGCGTTCGGCACCGACGAGCAGAAGGCCCGCTTCCTGCCCGCCATCGCGCGCGGCGAGGAGCTGTGGTGCCAGGGCTACTCCGAGCCGGGCGCCGGCTCCGACCTGTCCAACCTGCGCACCTCCGCCGCGATCGACCCCGAGTCCGGCGACTGGCTGATCACCGGCCAGAAGGTGTGGACCTCGCTCGCCCACGAGGCGAACTGGTGCTTCGTACTCGCCCGCACCGATCCCGGCTCGCAGCGGCACAAGGGCATCTCGTTCCTGCTCGCGCCGATGGACCAGCCGGGCATCGAGATCCGCCCGATCGTGCAGCTCACCGGCACCAGCGAGTTCAACGAGGTCTTCTTCGACAAGGCTCACGCGCGCGCGGAGCACGTGGTGGGCGAGGTGGGCGCGGGCTGGGGCGTGGCGATGGGCCTGCTCGCGTTCGAGCGCGGGGTATCCACGCTGGCCCAGCAGATCGGCTTCGAAATCGAGTTGGACAAGGTGGTCACCGAGGCGAAGGCCAACGGCGCGATCGAGGATCCCGTCCTGCGCGACCGGCTGCTGCAGAGCTGGATCGACCTGAAGGTGCTGCGCTGCAACGCGCTGCGCACGCTCGGCTCGCCCGACCCCGGCGCGGCCTCGGTGGCCAAGCTGGTGTGGGCGGGCTGGCACCAACGCCTCGGCACGCTCGCGATGGACGTGGCCGGCGTCGAATCCACCCTGGCCGCCGCGGCCCCGTACGAACTGTCCGAAGCGCAGCGCCTGTTCCTGTTCACCAAGTCCGACACCATCTACGGCGGGTCGAACGAGGTGCAGCGCAACATCATCGCCGAGCGCGTCCTCGGCATGCCCCGTGAACCGCGAGGAGACGCCAAGTGAGCCCCACCGCCGCCCCCACCTACGTCGAGGGCCACAGCCTGCTGACCGGCAAGACGGTCCTGATCACCGCCGCGGCGGGCACCGGGATCGGCTTCGCCGCCGCCAAGCGCGCCGCCGAGGAGGGCGCCGTGATCGCGATCAGCGACAAGCACGAACGCCGCCTGGGCGAGGCCGCCGACGAACTCGCCAAGCTGATCGGGTCGCGGCCGTTGGCCGTGCCGTGCGACGTCACCGTCGAGGACGACGTGCAGAACCTGATCGACACGGCCGCGCGCGAACTCGGCGGCATCGACGTGCTGATCAACAACGCCGGGCTCGGCGGCGAGGCCAACCTCGTCGACATGACCGACGCGCAGTGGGACCTGGTGATGAACGTGACCCTCAACGGCACGTTCCGCTGCACCCGGGCGGCGCTGCGGCACATGCAGCCGCGCGGGAAGGGCGTGATCGTCAACAACGCCTCGGTGCTGGGTTGGCGGGCGCAGAAGGGCCAGGCGCACTACGCGGCGGCCAAGGCCGGCGTGATGGCGCTGACCCGCTGCTCGGCGGTGGAGGCGGCGGAGTTCGGGGTACGGGTCAACGCGGTCGCGCCGAGCATCGCGATGCACGCGTTCCTGGCGAAGGCGTCGTCGGAGGAACTGCTCGACGAGCTGTCCTCGCGCGAGGCGTTCGGCCGCGCCGCCGAGCCGTGGGAGGTGGCGAACGTGATGGTCTTCCTCGCCTCGGACTACTCGTCGTACATGACCGGCGAGGTCGTCTCGGTCAGCTCACAGCGCGCGTAGGCCATCGCGACGGCGCGCGGACTCACCGCGCGCCGCCCATTCTTGACGCAGCGTCAGCCCCACCACCCGCCGCCGCGAGATCCGGCACGGTGCCGCTGACGCTCCGTCAACACCCGGTCCTGGGACCGGGTATCAGCCCGCGCAGCGACCTGGCCGGGCGTCGGCCCGCGCCCGCCCAGTCGGGCCCGCGGCTGCCGCGGGCGAGGAAATCGAGGATGTCCGGCAGGAGTTCGCAGACCCGGTAGGGCGGGCCGTCGGCGTCGGTCTCGTCCGAATCGGGACCGGTCGCGTCGTCGGCCTCGAACGCCGACCACTCGACCTCGCACCACGGGTGCTCCCGACCGCATTGCGGGCAAGCATTTCCGCTCATGTCCACCCACGATAGGTGGTCGATCGCGGACGCGCCGTAACTTTTCCGGACTTGTCCAGAACCGTTTCGTCGGCCCTGGCGTGATCATGCCCTTCCCGGATCCCCCGCACGCCCCGGCGCGCACGCGGGCACCGAACCGAGCACGCGCCGACGAAACACGAACTGCGACGGAAACGCGCCGGAGCCGAACCGGAGCCGAACCGAAGTCGTCACGCAAACGACCCGCCCCGATCCCGACGAGACGGGGCCCACACATCATTTGCCGACCGCCACTCGAAATGAACCCAGGCCGGTGTTACCTTGATCTGACTATCCGTCAGGTTCTGTGCCGGCTGCCTCACCTGCACGTACACAGGTGAGGCTGCCGGCATGGGCGCGCCCCGAAAGGCGACCCGTGGACTTCGACTTCTCCCCCGACCAGACCGCGTTCAGCGAGACGGTCGAGCGGTTTCTCGACGCCAATCCCGACCCTGAAGTGTTCGATGTCACCCGGGAGAACATGGCCCAGGTCGTCGACACCCCCGCACGCCGCGCCTACATGCGCAAGATGGCCGACCAAGGCTGGCTCGGCATCACCTGGCCCGAGGAGTGGGGCGGCCAGGACGGCGACGGGGTCTACGAATACCTGCTCAACGAAGCCCTCGCCGGGCGCGGTGGACCGCAGATCGGCAAGGGCGTCGGCATCATCGGCAAGACCCTGCTCGCGCACGGCAGCGACAAGCTCAAGGCCGAGTTCCTGCCCAAGATCCTGAACAACGAGGTCGAGTTCGCGGTCGGCTACAGCGAGCCCGAGGCCGGCTCCGACGCCGCCTCGATGAAGCTTCGCGCGGTCCGCGACGGCGAGGGCTGGCGGCTCAACGGCCAGAAGACCTGGACTACTTCCGCGCACTTCGCCGAGTGGTACTGGGTCGGCGCGCGCACCGACCCCGACGCGCCCAAGCACCACGGCATCACGCTGTTCCTGGTGCCGATGGACCACCCGGGCATCACCGTCCGGGCGATCTGGACGATGGGCGACGAGCGCACCAACGACGTCTTCTTCGACGACGTCTGGGTCTCCGACGAGTACGTGGTCGGCGAGCTGAACAAGGGCTTCCAGTACATCTCCCAGGCGCTCGACCTCGAACGCTTCACGATGTTCTCGTTCGCCCCGATCCAGCAGCGGCTGAACGTACTGACCGAGTACGTCAAGGAGGCCACGCGCGACGACGAGCCGCTGCGCGAGGACCCGATCGTGCGCAAGCAGCTGGCCACGCTGGTCACCGAGGCCGCCGTGGCGCGCCTGCTCGGGCTGCGCGTGGTGGCCGCCGCGGCCGGTGGCGGAAAA
The DNA here is from genome assembly GCF_053618075.1 of Embleya sp. NPDC055664. Lineage (NCBI taxonomy): Bacteria > Bacillati > Actinomycetota > Actinomycetes > Kitasatosporales > Streptomycetaceae > Embleya > Embleya sp. NPDC055664. Next base: position 284,361 of record NZ_JBSHGZ010000005.1, on the reverse strand, counting down.
CCGCCCACGGTCGAGGCGTCGGGCTACAAGCTCTACGCCACCGAGCTGTCCAAGCGGCTCGCGAACGCCTCGATGGACATCGCCTCGCCGGGCACCCAGCTGCGGGTGGGCACCGAGGACGCGCCGATGGCCGGTCGCGCCGACTCGACCTACCGCTACACCGTGCTGGACACCATCGGCGGCGGCACGTCCGAGGTGCAGAAGAACATCATCGCCCGGCGCGGTCTCGGCCTTCCCAAGAACTTCTGACGGGGCCGCGTCATGTCCGGAGAGTTCCTGCAAGGCGTCACCGTATTGGACCTGGCGAGCGTGGGCCCCGCCGCCCGCGCCTCGCGCTGGCTGGCGGACTACGGCGCCGACGTGATCAAGGTCGGCCCGGTCCCGGCCCGCAGCGGTGTGCAGATCGCGCCGCCCTACTACTCGTACAGCGCGCACCGGCGGATGCGGCGCGTGCTGCTCGACATGAAGGCACCCGAGGGCCGCGAGGCGTTCCTCACCCTGGTCGAGGGCGCCGACGTGGTGATCGAGAGCTTCCGCCCGGGTGTGGTGGACCGCCTGGGCATCGGCCCGGACGCGGCCTCGGCGCGCAACCCCTCGATCGTCTACTGCTCCACGTCCGGCTTCGGTCAGGACGGCCCGTACGCCCAGCAGGCCGGGCACGACCTCAACTACCTGGGCGTGGGCGGCTTCCTGCACGTGTCCGGGCCGGGCGCGGACGGCGGCCCGCCCATTCCGGGCGCGACCGTCGCGGACAGCGCGGGCGGCGGGATGCATGCGGTGATCGCGATCATGGGCGCGCTGTTCCGCCGGCAGCGCACCGGCGACGGCGCGCGCCTGGACGTCTCGGTGGCCGACGGGATGCTCGCGCTGATGGCGCTGGGCGTGGACGAGTACCTGGCCACCGGCGTCGAACCGGAGCCCCGGCACGGCATTTTGACGGGCCGCTACGCGTGCTACGACACCTACCGCGCACGGGACGGCAAGTGGCTGGCGGTGGCCGCGATCGAGGGCCGCTTCTGGGCCAACCTGTGCCGGTTGACCGGGCTGGACAAGTGGGCGTCGCGCCAGCTCGACGACGACGCGCAGGACGCGATCCGGGCGGACCTTTCGACGGTGTTCGCCGGCCGCGACCGGGACGACTGGGTGGCCGAGCTGGCCCCCGCCGACACCTGCGTGTCGGCGGTGTCGTCCGTACCGGAACTGCTGGCCGACCCGCAGTATCTGGCCCGCGGCGCATTCACCACCGCAACCCACCCCGACCAGGGCGAGTTCCGCCAGGTGGGCCCGGTACTGGCCGGTCAGCAGGCGCCGACCGAACCGTACCCGGTCCGCGAATCCGGGATCACCGACACCGACGAGCTGCTCACCTCCGCCGGGTACACCCCCGACCGGGTGGCCGAGCTTCGTGCTTCAGGAGTGGTCGCATGACGGCACAGGACACCACGCTGCCCGAGGACGTGGCGGCGCTGATCGGCAAGGTCCAGTACGAGAAGCGGGGTGACTTCCCCGCCGAGCGCGGCTACATCTGGACCTCGTGCGCGTCGGTGCAGAACGGCAATCCGCTGTTCTGGGACGACGCGGTCGCGGCGGAGCTGACGGGCGGTCATATCGCCCCGCTCAGCCTGCTGTCCGCGTGGGCCCGCCCGCACTACTGGGCACCCGGCGCGGAGGGTGAGCAACTGTCCCTCCAGGTGCACTTCGATCTCAAGATCCGCTTCGAACTGCCCGAGGCGATCATGACCGACAACACCAACGTGTTCTACGAACCGGTGCGCTTGGGCGACATCGTGACGTCGCGTCAGGTGCTGCGGTCGGTCAGCCCGGAAAAGCGCACCAAGCTCGGGATCGGCCGTTTCTGGGTGATCGACGTCGAGTACCACAACCAGGACGGCGCCCTGCTCGGCACCGAGTCCTACACCGGCTACGGCTACCGGCGGGAGGCCACCGCATGAGCGACCTGACCCTGGACCGGTTGGCCAAGGGCGACGCGCTGCCGACCTTCGGCGTGGACGTCACCGCGACCACGGTCATCCTGGGCGCGTTGGCCAGCCGCGACTGGCGGCCGATGCATCACGACTACAAGTTCGCGGTCGAGCGCCAAGGGGTGCAGGACATCTTCCTGAACACCCCGAACCAGGCCGCCTGGTTCGAGCGCTACCTCAACGACTGGACCGGCCCGAAGGGCCGGATCGGCCGGATGGTGTTCCGGATGACCAAGCCGGTCTTCCCGGGCGATCACATGCTGCTCACCGGCACGGTGGACGACGTCTCCGTGGACGAGACCGGCTGCGGCTGGGTCCGGGCCGAGATCTCGCTGACCGTCGACGGCGCGGTCCGCACCACGGCCACCGCGCGAATCGCGTTGCCCACCACCCCCGACGACAACCCGTGGGACCGGCGCGGCGAGCGCTGGAAGCCCTAGAGGAGACGCGCGATGGACCTCGATTTCACCCAGGAACAGGACATCCTCCGGGAGACCGTGCGCGGCCTGACGGCCCGGCACGCCGACCTCACCGTCGTTCGCGAGTTGGAGAACGACCCGGTCGGCTACCCCGAGGACTTCTGGAAGAAGCTCGGCGAGTCCGGCCTGACCGGTCTGACGCTGCCCGAGAAGTGGGGCGGGTCGGAGATGACCACGCTCGACGCGACTGTGGTCTACGAGGAGTTCGGCCGCTCCCTTGCGCCGACTCCGCACTTCGTCAGCTCGGTCCTTGTCGGCGGCGTACTGGCCGCGGCCGGGTCCGACGAGCAGCGCGAGAAGTACCTGCCGGGCATCGCGGCGGGCACCACCATCGCGAGCGTGGCGTGGCTGGAGCCGGACCGCGGCTTCGGCGGCAAGGGCGTCGCGCTGGCGGCCCGCGCGGACGGCGACGGCTACCTGCTGTCCGGCACGAAGCGGCACGTCGCCTACGCGGCGGCGGCCGACGTCCTGCTCGTGCTCGCCCGCACCGGCACCGCGGGCACCCCGGGCGACCCGAACCAGGGCGTGTCGCTGTTCCTGGTCGACCCGAAGGCTGCCGGGGTCACCACGACCCAGCAGCAGACAATCGCCTCGGACACCCAGTACCGGGTCGAACTCGCAGACGTGCGAGGCGAGTTGGTCGGCACGGCCGGAGCCGGCTGGCCGGTCTGGTCGGACGTCCTGCACGACGGCCTGATCCTGCTCGCGGCCCAAGCGGTCGGCGGCGCGAAGCGCGCGCTGGAGATCACCGTCGAATACGCCAAGCACCGCAAGCAGTTCGACAAGCCGCTCGGCGCCTTCCAGGCGATCGCGCACAACCTGGCCGACGCCTCGACCGCCGTCGACGGCGCCGAGACCCTGGTCTGGGAGGCCGCCTGGTCCCGCGACAAGGGCCGCGACACCGCCCGCCTGGCCCCGATGGCCAAGCTCTTCGCCGCCCGCACCTACCGCGAGGTCACGGACCTGGCGGTACACGTCCACGGCGGGATGGGCTTCACCCTGGAATGCGACGTGCAGCTGTACTTCCGCCGCGCCAAGTCCCTGCAACTCAACTGGTGGGACGACCGCTACCTGGAGAACCTGATCGCGGCGGACGTGCTCGACAAGGGCTGAGCACACCGACGACGACCGGCCCGAGGACGACCGGGCCGAGGGCGACTCCCGCAGGTGCGGGGGTCGCCCTCGTTCGGTTTTCCAGCCCCGCGTGAACCATCGCGCGGGGCTTGTCCGTCGCGCCGCGCGAACGCCCATGCCGCATACGCCTATCGGACGGTCGGGGGCTTCAGGTCGATCGGCTTGTCGAGCTCGGTGATGTCGGTGGTCAGGTGGGTGATCGGGGTGCGCTGCGTCCAGCGGCGGAGGTATCCGCCGTCACCCGGTGTGAAATAGGCGATCAGCGTGCCGCTTTGCACGCCGAAGCAGCGCACACCATCGATCTTGACGGGCTCCACGATCGTCAATACCTCCGGGTGGGCGGCCTGTTCGTAGAGCGACTGGGCAAAGGTCGGTATCGCGGCGACCTCCCCACTCGACATAGACGGGTGCTCGGGATCCACGGCGTAGCGCTCCCACGGACCGTAGCCCCTACGGCTGAACAGGTCCGTACCGATCACGATCTCCTCGATCGCGAAGTCGCCCTCCCGGAGGCTGGTGCGATTGCCCTTGCCCGTGACCATCCGCAGGTCCATCACGGTCGGCGAACCCTGGTCGCTCTCGGCGGACTTGACCATGTGCAGCGACGAGGCCGAGCGCACCCGCTCGATCCCGGTACGCACGATCCGAGTCACGTCGACGGACGACGCGGTCTGCCCCGCGGCGGGGACGACCTCGGCGGCCACACTCGGAGCCGCCGTGCCCCGAACCGACGGGGCCTTCTCGGCGGCACACCCGGCAACGACCAACGCAACGGCACCCACGACGGGCACCATGAACAGGCGCAACGATTCCTCCACGAAGGCAACGCGCGTCGACTACGCGCGCGTTGAGCCTACGACCTGCGCGTTCTACCGCTTGCGGCACCGGCACACGGAGGTCGCCCCAGCACGCATCACCCGCCGGGCCCGTCCGCCCGCCCGCATCGAGACGGGCTCAACCCGGTGGGCAGCGCGGGCAGGGTGGTGGTGGTAGTCGAGTCGAGCCCTCTGGCGAGCCTTCCCGAGGGGGTCGGGCGTTCCCGGCGGGCGTTGCGCCTTTGGCTGCGGGCGGCTGGTGCGGGGTTGGTCCGGGTCGATGGTGGGCCGCCGCCGGCGTGCGGGCTCCGAGACTGGGGGCTTTTGACGAGGCGGGTGTGTTGATCGGCGTAAAAGCACCCGGCGGCGGCGGGCGGCGTGGGTGCTCGGGTTGGGTTCGCCGGGCGTGCGTTCCCGAGTGGGCCGGGTGCTTCCGGCGCGCATTGCGCCTTGGGTTGCGGGTGGCTGGTGCGGGGCTGGTCCGGGTCGATGGTGGGCCGCCGCCGGCGTGCGGGCTCCGAGACGTGGGGTTCCCGACGAGGCGGGCGTGTTGCTCGGCGGAAAAGCGGCCTGCTGCGGCGGGCAGGGAGGGCGCTCGGGTCGGGTTCGCCGGGCATGCGTTCCCGGGTGGGTCGGGTGCTCCGGGCGCGTTTAGAGGGGAATTGGGATTCGAAACCGGATCGCGATGGGTGGTTGTGGGCTTCGAGCTTCGGTGACTTGCGGTTTTGCGGAGTCGGGGCGGAAAGTCGGGCGTCGAGTGCCGGTTTCGTGCTCTCCGACACCCTCAACGCCGCTGTAGAGACCAAAAGCGCCCAGTCGCCGCCGACTTCGAGCGCTGCGACCACGCAGAGGCCGTTGAGGAGACCGAAAGTGCCCAGTGGGCGCCCAAACCGGATCCCGAAGCGCCTCAAACGCCCCTCCTTCGCACTGACCTGCGGTTTTCCCTCACGTCGAGGCCACGGCACCCCACGCCGTCCGGTTTGGTGAACTCCCGCCCCCACAAACACCGCACCTCGAAATATCCCTGCCCGGCCCACTCGGGAAGGCTCTCCGGAGGACTCGACCCGAGCGCCCTCCCTCCCCGCCGCTGCCGGCCGGTTTTCCGCCGAGCAACATACCCGCTTCGCCGGGAGCCCGGGTCTCAGAGCCCCGCACGCCGGCGGTGGCCCATCACTGGCTCTGGCCGGCCCCGCACCGGCCATCGGCGGCCCAAGGCGTGACGCGCGCCGGAAGAACCCGGCCCACCCAGGAACGCACGCCCGGCGAACCCAACCCGAGCACCCCCCTGCCCGCCGCCGTCGGGTGCTTTTTCGCCGACCAACACACCTGTCTCGTCGCGACCTCGAAGTCTCGGAGCCCCGCACGCCGGCAGCGGCCCACCACCGACTCTGACCAGCCCCGCACCAGCCCACGCACCCAAAGACGCAACGCGCGCCGAGAACACCCGGCCCACTCGGGAAGGCGGCCTGGCGGACTCGACCCGACCCGTCTACCTCCCCACTGCTGCCAGCCCGTTTTCGCCGACCAACGCGCCCGTCTTCTCGGGAGCCCGGGTCTCGGAGCCCCGCACGCCGGCGGCGGCTCACCATCGACCCTGACCCGCCCCGGACCAGCCACCCGCAACCACAAGCGCAACGCACGCCGATAACACCCGGCACGCTCGGGAAGGCTCGCCGGCGGATTCAACTCGAGCACCCTCCCTGCCCGCCGCTGCCAGCCGGTGTTCCGCCGACCAACGCGCCCGTCTCGTCGGGAGCTCCAAGTCTCAGAGCCCCGCACGCCGGCGGCGGCCCACCATCGACTCTGACCAGGCCCCGCACCAGCCACCCGCGACCACAAGCGCAACGCACGCCGGAAGAACCCGGCCCACTCGGGAACGCACGCCCGGCGAACCCAACCCGACCGCCCTCCCTGTCCGCCGCCGCCGGGTGCTTTTCCGCTGACCAACACACCCGCCTCGCCGAAAACCCCAGGTCTCGCAGCCCCGCACGCCGGCGGCCCACCACCGACTCAGACCAGCCCCGCACCAGCGACCCGCAACCCAAGGCGTAACGCATGCCGGAAGCACCTGTCCCACTCGGGAAGGCTCCCCGACGGACTCGACCCGAGCGCACGCCGTCCCGGCTGTTGCCAGCCGCTGCTCGCTAATTCATAGCATCGAGGAAAGACCTCCAGGAGGCGTGCCCGAAGCTCAACTCCGGACCTTCGGCAAGCTTCGAGTCCCGTGCGAAGGCCGCCGAGCCATCCGCCGCTGCCTCGACACACGCGTGATCCTGCTGGCTCCGCAACGACTTCCGCCAGAACAAGGCAGGTGACCGCACATCCGGCATTCTGTCCTCCAGGCCTACTTGAGATGGGTCAGAAAAGCAGTCCACTGACTTCCAGCGAAGTCAACCACGGGCCCTCAACGACTTTGGAGCCTCGGGTTGCAAAATCCGATGCCGCCGACGCGACCTGGATGGACACGGGCCCCATTGTTCTTGCTGTATGTGGACTTGGGCCACGTGAGCAACTGCTCTTCGTCAATCACGCGTTCCCCAATACTCGACATAATCGTCAATCATCTTGCGCGATTGATCCGGGTCCAACCCTGCGTGTCGCAAGCGTCGAACCACCCGCCGCGCCCGTTCGACGAAAAGGTCGTCCGTGGTGATCGTACGTGTGACCACGGCGCCCACCTCCGACAGCGCGGCTCGTACCGGACGGTCAGGACGAGACTCACCAACGCCCTCGAACAAGGTAAATGTGCTCGCCAAAGCCGCGTCAACAGCAGTGGCGAACGGAATCACGATCACGTTGATCGTCGGCCATTGAGCAGCCGCCGCAAGATGCTGCATCTGCTGGTGCATCAACTGTGGGCTGCCGGCCTGCGTTCGAAGGGCCGCCTCCGTAAAGATCGCATTCAGCAGCAATGGCGATCGACCCCGTAGACGTGCTTGGCGCTTGAGGCGCACGGCGACCAGATCTTCCACCTGGTCAGCTGTCCCGGCATACGTGCGCTGCGTAATCGAGCGGGCATAGCGCTCGGTCTGGAGCAGGCCCGGCAGACCGCTGATCTGAACTTCCGTGACGGATTCGGCTTCGTCTTCGAGCTTGATGTATTCCACGTAACCAGCGGGGAGCAGGTCGACGTACGCATCCGACCAGTGCTCGGTGCGCTCCTGTTCGGCCAGCACGTTCTGTGTCAGCTGTAGCGCTCGGGCTCGCTGCTCGCCCGATGTGCCGTAGCCATCAAGCAGCTTCTCGATCTCCTCGATCGACCCGGGCGGTCGCTGACCATTCTCGATCCGGCTCAGCACCGGCGCCGAGAGGTCGGCGCGGGGTGCGGCGACCCGCAACGACAAGCCGGAGTCGACGCGCAACTCCCTGAGGAGCGACGCGAGATCAAGTTGATCGTCTGTTGCGTAGCCCATCGTCCTCCTTCGATCTCGGGACAGTCTCCTACGTCGTGCAGCGATCCACGACCGATTCACCCGATCGTGTTTCGCGAATAAGTTGATGCGTTTCACGAAACGGACGACAGTATTCATGGTCACTCTAGGCGTTCAACAGACGACCGAGTGGTGATCAAGATCTGTGCCAAGGCAGGGCAAGGGACACATCCCACCCGGATTCGTTGTTCCACTGCTTCCGACGCCCACCGCCTGCGCACTCCGGCGTGATCTCGGGAGCCGCCGTGCAACGCAACGCCCTGAAACAGGATTTCCCCCTCGTCGAACCATCCGTAGGAGCCGTGCGCCATCGTGTGCGGAGCTTCTGCACTGCCATCGGATGCCCGGCACACGCCATCGACGCGGCTCGGCTCATTGCCAGTGAGTTGGCCACCAATGCGGTTCGGCATGCTCAAGGGCGGGCCTCCCGGGCCGAGTTCACGCTGATAGTGACCCTCGACGGCGGGAAGCTCGACATCGCGGTGTGGGACTACTACCCCTCGCCGTGCCCATCCCTCTCGAACCTCGCGGACGTCCCGGCGGAGGCCCAGTGCGGCCGGGGGTTGGCCATGGTGTGTGCGGACGCCGCCGGGTTCACCTGGACCCGCACACCCGTCGGCAAGCTCGTCTCCGCCTGGATCCACGTAGGCGAAACAACGACCCGCCGCCCGGATCCGACGCAGGTTCACCTCTTCTGACAACAACCGCCGGCGACCGCGCACCAAGCCGGCCGGCGCCGGCCACTCACGCACAACGCGCCCACGGGATCGGGCTCACTCCCCCTGGCGGGAGAAGGGCAGTCCCGGCACGTCCCGGCATGCCACGGCCATGCCAATGCGCCCCAACCCCCGGACCACCAAAGGCGGTTCGCCATGCAATACCTGCTGAAGCCCCCATGGGTGGAAGCCGACGAAGCCCGTGCCCGCAATCCCTACGCCCCCTACCTCGTCGCCGCCGGCGTGACCTTCGACGTCATCGAGGTGAGCGAAACCCTCGGCCGGGCTGCCCTCGACGTCCTGCGTGCCCGCCACATCGCCCCGGGCCCGATCATCCTCGACCGGCGATACCGCCGCCTCGGCTTCCTCATCCCACCCGCGCTCCCCGACGCCCTGCCGCCACGCGAGCGCGGGTGCGGCCCCCGCCATCACGGTCGAGGCTGCTGGATCACCATCCCCCGCCCGAACTCCCAACCCACCGACGCCCTCGTCTGGCTCGTCCCACCCCTCGACCAAGAACAGGCCCCCTGCACGCTGCCCGAAGTCCGCAGCGCGATCCGAACCGCAGCCCAGAGCCTCGGATTCCGCGCCGACCCGGCAAACCCATCCCCTCCGGAGCCCCCGTCGTGATCATCACCCCCGCCCGACGAGACCCCACACGAACCGTCACGCACATCACCCTCGAACTCACCAACCCATGCCGACCGCCATGCCCCGTCGACCACGCCCTCACGCCGCCGGAGACCTGGTGTCGGATCATCACCGAGGCGGTCGAACTCGGCGCCGACTCGGTGCGATTCGCCGGCGGCGAGCCCACCGCCCACCCCGCGTTCACCGAGGTCCTGTGCCATACGATCCGGGCCCGCCCGGACATCGAGGTCGTCACCGATCTCATCCACGTAACCCGCTGCCGCTGGACCCTGTTCACCCACGAACGAGTCCGCCTCGCCACCCGCTGGTACTCCGACGACCCCGTCCAACACGAGGCCATCACCCACCGGCCCGGCAGCCACATCCGTACCCGCACCAACATCGTCACCGCGCTCGGCCTGCACATCCCCCTGCGCGTCGACATCGTGGAGACCGTCCCCGACCAGCGCATCGGCGCCGCCCGAGCCGAACTCCTCCTCCTCGGCGTCCGCCCGGACCACATCGCCGTCGACCGCCGGCGATCCGGCATCGGCCGACCCAACCCGCCGCGCCTGCCCGCGACTTACCCGACGATCCTCGCCAACGGCGATGTCGCCACCGGCCCGATCCCCCACCGCCTGATCACCGGCAACGCCCTACGCCACCCACTCGGCGAAATCCTCGCCGCACCCGCGACATCCGTCCCGGAAACCTGACCACCCATCACCTGCACGGAAACACACCGTCGCCCACGACAGCCACCGTCACGCCATCGCGCCGTCACGCCACCGATCAACCCGCGACGCGAGCAGTCGCCAAGTCCGCGAGGATGCCGTCGACCGTCCTGTCGGGGGTCAGATCGGAGGTGTCCAACCACAACCCCAGCCGTGGGGTATCCCGGCGCAGGGCCCTGTCGAGGGCGTCCACCGTCCAGGGCCCGCCGTAGCCGGTCTTGTCACGGCCGGCCTCCCGCCCCGTCACCGCTTCCGGGCTCGGGGCGAGGACGACGACGTACAGGGGCCGCGTGGCCACGGCGTCCACGAACGCGGTGAGGTGTTCGCCGAGCACCACGTCCTGGACGACCACGGTCCACCCGGCCCGGGCGTACATGTCCGCGACCGCCGCGGAAGCCCCGTGCCGCAGCCGCAGTTGCTCCGTCGCCTCGGCGGTCGGCCGCGGCGTCACCTCCTCCCGGCCGGACACGATCATCCGCCGGAAGGTGTCGCCGCGCAGATGTACGGAACGCGGCAGCCGCTCGGCCAACAGCTGGGCAACCGTGGACTTCCCGGCCGCCATGACACCCGTGACGAGCACAATCGCCGAATCCAGCTCCCGCACCGCAAACCCCCCGTAGTGAGCCTTCGTCCGAACCTCCCGAAAGCCCGGCCGAACCCGAACCGCAAGCGACACCGACAATGACACCGCAACCCCCGCCGACCCACCGAGAGTTCGCCGGTTCAGCCGCCCGCAGCGCCCTCGCCGCCCGCCACCGGGCGGTTCAACCGCCAAACCACGTCGATCCCGGTCCCCGACGGAGCCACCGGCGGCGTCCCCGGTTCCCGCCGGATCTCGGTGAAGCCCAGCCGCCGCGGTATCGCCTCACTCGCGGCGTTGGCCACATCGTGCGTGATCTCCACGTACTCCAACTCCGGCAGGGTGAACGTCTCTTCGACCAGCGCAGCGGTCGCCCTCGTGGCAAGGCCCTTGCCGGTGGCGGCGGGGTGCAGCCAGTAACCCATACGTCGGCCCTGCGGTTCGGGCGCACGGTAGGTCTGGCACATGCCCACGGGAGTGCCGTCCCGGGTGATCGCGTAGTTGTACACGTCACCGTTCGCCCAGCCCTTCTCGAACCGTTCGAGCAGCTTGCGGGTGTACTCCTCGCTGTGCTGAGCCACCCACGGCTCCCAGGGGCGAAGGTGGTCCACGGATTCATCGATCAACGTGAACGCCGCGGCGAAGTCCTCCTGCGCCCGCCAACGTCGCAGGACGAAGTCTCCACATTCGATGATCTGCCTCGGTTGCGCCATGAACGCCATGATCGTTTGCCCAACGCCGCTCCGCAACGAGCGTCCTCCGGCCACCGCATGGACGTACATCCGCAGCGGCGGACGGCCGCCGCTCACGGTTCGACGTCCGGACGACCCGCGGTCGCGGAAGGCGACGTAGCCCGCTCGACCCCGGCGGAGCCGCCCGTCACCTCACCGGACCTGATGGCGCAGCAGCGCAACCCCGCTCCCGAAGACCCGGCTCTCCACCAGCCGCAGGTCGGTCTTCTCGTCCGTGGGCCGGAACATCGGCTTCCCGCGGCCGATCAGCACCGGGTGTACGTACACCGTGTACTCGTCGATCAGGCCCAACCGCTGGAACGTGGCCGCCAGGTCCGCACCACCCACCACCATGTCGCCGCCCGGCTCCGCCTTGAGCGCCATGATCTCTTCGGGAACCACGTCCCGTTTGGTCGTGGTGTTCCAGTCGGTCCACTCGCGGGTCCGGGAGAAGACGATCTTCGGCATGTCCCGCCAGATCCCGGCGAACTCCAGCATCGGCCCAACGCTCTCCGGACCGGCGTCCGCCGTCGGCCAGAAGTCGGCCATCAACTCGTGCACGACCCGCCCCTGCAGAAAGGCGCTCATCTTCCGCAGTCGCTCGTTGAAGTGTTCGTGCAACTCGTCGTCGACCGCACTCCAATCGATCTCCCGATTCGGCCCCTCCATGAACCCGTCGAGGGTCACCGACTGCCAGTACACGATCTTCCGCATCGCACACCTCATCGAACTCGTCGCGGACCGAACCACACCGCACCGCACGCGGCACGGCCACCCTCCCAGGCGCCGACGACATCACCGGGCCACCCACCCACCCGACCACTCATCCACCCGACCGAGGCGGGCACAGGATGTCGGGTCCGCCCCATCGCCCCCTCCCTAGCGTTGTCGATGCAAGGAAGAAGGCAGAACAGAAGGGAAGAAGGAACCCGCAGTGCTGGAGCAGCTGAACCAGGCCCTGGACCACATCGAGTCGCACCTCGACCAGGATCTCGACGTAGCCGAGTTGGCGCGGATCGCCATGACGTCGGAGTACCACCTCCGCCGCCTGTTCTCCGCGCTGGCCGGGATGCCGCTGTCGGAGTACATCCGACGCCGACGGCTCACCCTGGCAGCCGCCGAGGTCCTGGCCGGCGAGCCCACCCTGCTGGAGGTCGCGGTCCGCTACGGCTACTCCTCGGGCGAGGCCTTCGCCCGCGCGTTCCGCGCCATGCACGGCGTGGGTCCGGCCGAGGCCCGGCGTACCGGTGCGGTGCTCAGCGCACAGCCGCGGATGTCCTTCCGACTCGTCATCGATGGGAGCAGCACCATGCAATATCGGATCGTGCACAAGGACGCGTTCCGCGTGGTCGGCAAGAGGGCCAGGGTCCCGCTCGTCCACGAGGGCGTGAACCAGGCGATCGCCGAGTTCGTCGGGGCAATCGACCGGGAGACGACCACCCGCATCAAGGCCCTCTCCGACCAGGACCCGGACGGGATCGTCGCGGTCACCGACAACCTCGACCCCAGCCGCGCCGAGGGAACCGAACTCGACTACTACCACGGCGTCGTGACGAGCAATCAGGTTCCCGACAGCGCCGGCGACGCCAACGGCCCCGACGCCCTCGACACCCTCGACACCCTCACCGTCCCGGCCGGCACCTGGGCCGTCTTCGAGAACTCCGGCCCGTACCCGCAGGCCCTCCAATACCTGTGGCGCGACATCTTCACCCAGTGGTTCCCGTCCAACCCGTACCGCAGCCGCCCGGGCCCGGAAATCCTCCGCGTCCGCCCCACCGCAGACGGCACCCGAGCCGACGCGGCCTTGTGGATCCCGGTGGAACCCACCGCGCCCTGACCCGAGTTCGGCAGTACCGCAGGGCAAGTCAACGACCGACCACGTCCCGAACGGCCCGCCGCCCCGCCACGCCGACCACACAGTCGGCGTGGCGGGGCGCGTCGTTGGTGGGCCACGGTGCCGAGGGACCTCCGGAATTCGGAGTCCGTGGCCTCGGGCGCCGATGGACGAACCCTGCGGCAGGAACCGACTCGGCAATCGCCTCAGTAGCCGACAGTGAACCGCCGCTGGACAAAACGAGGCATCTCCGCCTCGTCCACCAGCGCGACCGCCGCGTCCTCCGCCGAGATCCGGCTCCGGCCGTCGGCGTCCAGCACCGGCTGGTCACCGCCGATGCGGAAGCGGCCGGTGCGCTCGCCGGGGCCGATCTGCTCGGCGGGGCTGAAGTAGGTCCAGCGCCGGTTCGAGGCGCGCAGGACGTTCAGCGCCTCCCGGTGGCCGCGTACGGCGGCGGCGTACCCGCGAGGCAGGCCGAGTTCGTCGAGCGATGCGTGGATCAGCTCATCATGGTCGGCGCGGACGACGCCCGGCTCGATCTCCAGGCTGCCGGCGCCACCGATCACGATCAGTCGAACGCGGGTGTAACTCTCCAGGGCCTTGAGCAGGGCCCGGGCGGCGGTCGCATAGACGGTCGGGTCCGCGATCGAGCGCTCGACGGTGTCCGCGAAGTCCTTTGCCGCGTTTCCGGGCTGGAAGCCGCTGACCAGGACGTCCAGGCCCGGCAGGACGGCGGCGATGCTCGTGGCGTCCAGTACGTCGACGCTCGCCCAGTCGAGGTTTTCCCGCGGGTCGGTGATCGCGGAGGCATCCCGGCTGAACGCCGTGACGCGGTGTCCGCGCTGAAGAGCCTCGGTGACGACCCGACTGCCGATCGTGCCGGTGGCTCCGATAACGCCGATATGCATGGTTCCCCCTGGTTTCAACACGTGTTCATGCCGGGTGCACGACGCAAAGCCGGACGGACTCGCGTCTCACGCCGTGCAAGAACTATACGCCGTGTAGTTTATGCACGGCAATCAGCGCAGTGACGCTGTACAGTGAACACGTGGCAGGCACCCGAAGCACCGGACGACGCGAGCGACTGCGCGTCGAGACGACCGCCGAAATCAAGCGCACGGCGCTGGAGTTGATGGGCTCGGGCGGTCCCGACGCAATCACCCTGCGGGCGATCGCCCGCGAGATGGGCATGACCGCCAACGCCATCTACGGCTACTTCGCCACCCGCGACGACCTGGTCACGGCGCTCATCGCGGACGTCTACACCGCGCTCGCCGACGCCGTCGACGCCGCGTGGGCCGCCTCCGCGCAGGACGCCCCCGCGGAGCGGATCCGCGCCTGGGCGCACGCCTTCCGCGACTGGGCGCTGGCCAACCCCGAGGGCTTCCGGCTGATCTACGGCGACCCCGTCCCCGGCTATCGGGCCCCCGACGGCGGCGCCGCGCCGGACGCGGCCCGGCGGGTCTGCGTCGGCATCGCCGCGCTGGCGGACACAGCCTGGGACGGCGCCGAACGAGCCTATGGCGACAGCGACTTCGGCTGGGACGACTTCGACCCCGGCCTGCTCGACAAGGTCCGCCCGGCGTTCCCCGCGCTACCGCCGGCCGGGGTGGCCCTGGCGCTGCGGATCTGGGGACACCTGCACGGCTTGGTCGCCCTGGAGGTCTACGGCCACCTGCGCGCGCAGACACATTCGCCGGACAAGCTCTTCCGCGCCGAACTCACCCAGTTGATCGCATCGTTGAATCTCGGCGCCGCGCCCTCCGACAACGCCTCGCCCCCCGACAGCGCCTCGACATCCGCGCACGTCGGCGCTCCTCGGCGCCGGGGATGACCACCGTGCCCCTTCCGCGCACGCATCGGCCCGGTCGCGGTCGTCAAACGCCGTAGCCGCCGTCCACGTCCAGCTTCTGGCCGCTGATGAAGCCCGCGCGGTCGGAGGCCAGGAAGCAGACCGCCTCGGCGATGTCCGTCGCGCTCCCGAAGCGTCGCAGTGGGATGTTGCGGCTGGCCACGTCGAGTGCGCGGTCGTCGAGGTCGCCGCTGTCGATCAGCCGCGCGGCCATGCCGTCCGTGAGCATGCCGGGTCCGACGCAGTTGGCACGCACCCCGAAGCGGCCCTCCTCGGCCGCGATGCCGCGCACGATGGCCTCGACCGCGCTCTTCGTACAGGACGACAGGCCGTCCCGCACCGGGAATCGGCTGGTGGCCGCCGTGGTGACCGCGACCAGGCTGCCGTTGCCCGCCGCGCGCAGGTGCGGCAGCGACGGGTGTACCAGGTTGAAGAACGCCGCGGCGTCGCCGTCCAGTTGCTCGCGGTACTGCGCCGGGGTGACCCGACTCAGGTGCAACATCGGTACGTGCGGCCCGGCCGCGTACACCACCGTGTGTACCCCGCCGAACTCCGCCGCCGCCTCCGCCACGAACATCGCCACCGCGTCCGCGTCGGTCAGGTCCACCCGCCACGCACGAGCCCGCCGCTTGTATTCGACCCGGGCCTGCTCGGCGACGGCCTCGGTCGCCGCCGCGCCGTTGCGATAGGTGACCGCCAGATCCGCCCCCCGCTCGGCGAACATGCGGCAGATCGCGGCCCCGATCCCACCCCCGGCCCCGACGACCACGACCGCCCCCGCCCGGCTCCCGAAGTCGCGCTCCATGACTGGCTCCCTAGCTGCCGAGCTGATCTGACGACCAGTCAGGAATATCCCCGGCCCCGCGAACTGTCAACGGACCGCCGCCCTGATCAGCACAAACGACGACTGCCATACTGAGCCGGCCGCACCCCACCCACCACCTCCCGCAAAGGTTCGTGCATTGGTACGTGTTCGCCCGCACCGGATGGTCGGCCCGCTCGTGATCACCCTCCTGGCCGCCGTGACGGCGTGCGCGAGTCCCGCCGAGGAGCTGGCCGACGCCTCCTCCGTGAAGCCGCGCACCGTGACCGTTCCGAGCCCGAGCGCACCCGAGGCCGAGGCCGACGCCGGCACCGGCGGCGCCTTGTCGAAGGCGGAGCTCAAGCGGGTGCTGCTGAAGAAGACGGACATGCCGGAGGGTTGGCAGCTCGACGTCGACTCCGACCGCGACGACGACAAACCGCCGGCCATGTCGGACGACTGCGATCGGCTGGCCGCACAGAGCAATCCGACGTCCGGGATCTATCAGGTCCTCGCGAAGGCATCGATCATCACCCACGATCCTGCCCCCGGCGGCAAGGCATACGCGATTCTCGGCTCCGGCCTGACCTCCCTGTCGGCCGACGAGGCGAAAAAGGTCATCCCCTCCGCCCGCGACCTGCTTCCACGATGCGTGAACCGGCACGTGACGAAGGACGGCTTGTCCGGCCTTCTCACCTACCGGGCCTTCGACTTTCCCCACCTCGGTGACGAGACCCTGGCCTTCGAGGCCACCTCACGCACCGACACGGGGCAGGCCTGGGTGCACTCGATCGTCCTGGTACGTGTGGGCACCACCCTGATCCGCATCACGCGCGTCAACCTCACCGGCACCACGCCACAACACCCGGACGAAGCACTGGTCCGGAAGCAGGTCGAGCAGGTTGTCGCCGGTCCGAACAAAGCCGGCTGACCCCCGGGCCGCTCCGCCTCCGCCCGACCCCGCATCCAGCACACAGGCATGCAAAACTTCTTTGCAAAACAACGCGCACACCGTGGTCGGCGAACCCGACTCCGTCGCCGGGCAGGAGCTGCTGGCCGCGCACTTCCCGGCGGGCCGGAGCCGCCCGGTCCGCATCGTCGCCGACGCCGCGTCGGCGGACGCCGTCACCCACACCCTGCGTGCGGTCCCCGGCATCGGCACACCCGGCGCACCGCTCCGCTCCACCGACGGCACGCTGGTCGAGATCCGAGCCGTCCTGGACGTACCCCCGGACAGCGACGCCGCCGTCGACCGGCTGTCCGCGATCAAGGCCGCCGTACACGCCGTCCCGAACGCCCACGCCCTCGTCGGCGGCCCCACCGCAACCGGCGTGGACAAGGCGGCGGCCCAGGCGCACGACCGGCGCACGGTCATCCCGTTGGTGGTCGGCGTCGTATTCCTGATCCTGGTTCTGCTCCTGCGCGCCCTGGTCGCGCCGCTGCTCCTGATGGCGACCGTACTGCTGTCCTACCTCGCCGCCCTCGGCCTGAGTTGGCAACTCTTTCGCCACGTCCTGGACTTCCCGGCGATGGACGTACAGATCATGCTGGTCGGCTTCCTGTTCCTGGTCGCACTGGGCGCCGACTACAACATCTTCCTGATCCATCGCATCCGCGAGGAGGCCCGAACCCACGCCCACGAATCGGCCGTGTTGAGCGGCCTGACCGCCACCGGCGGCGTGATCACCGGCGCCGGCGCGGTCCTGGCCGCCACCTTCGCCGCACTCACCGGCGCGCCCCAGGTCGCCTTCATCCAGATCGGCGCCCTGGTCGCCCTCGGCGTACTGATCGACACCTTCCTGGTCCGCTCGATCCTGGTCCCGGCACTGGCCCTGGACACCGGCCGCGCCTTTTGGTGGCCGACCCGTCGCCGCCCGAAGACCGCGGACCCGCGCGAAGATCCCGTAGCGTAGTCCGCGCCGGACACACAGCGACCGGCAACGACACAGCGATCAGCGGGTGTTCCACACCGGGAGGCCAAACCGATGGCGTTGCCACCGTCCGAAGCCCATTCGTCCGAAGCCCACTCGCCCGACGACCCGATCCGCGTCCTCGACGTGACCACCGACGACTACCGCCGAGCCTTCGAACTCTTCCTCGCCGGATCGGACGAAAAGGCCGTCACCCACGCCCACCTGCTCGCCCTGGTCGAACAGCTGCCCCAACGCTCGGTGTTCCTCGACATCGGGGCGGGCTCCGGGGCGACCACGCGGTACCTGGGCAGCCACTTCGAGCGCACCATCGCCATCGAACCCAGCAAGTACATGCGCGACGCCCTCCGCCTCACCTACCCGGAGGCGGAGGTGCTGAGCGACCCCGTCGAGACGGCCGCGCCGCCCGCCCTCGCCGACTTCGCGCTGTGCTCGCACATGTTCTATTTCCTGCCGGAGTCGCAGTACCTGCCCACGGTGCGCCGGCTGCTCGACTGGGTCCGCCCGGGCGGCGAACTGGTCCTCGTCCTACAGAACCCCGACAACGAATGCATGCGCCTGGTACGGCACTTCTACGACATCCGCTTCGACTTGTCACCGACGGCAAAGGCACTCGGAACCGGCCACGAGGACCTGGTCGAGTCCTGCACCCTGGAAACCCTCCCGGTCCGCTTCCACGCCGACAACCTGCCGGACACCCTCGCGGTAGCCGAGTTCATGGCCAACGTCCCGGACCTGGCCGAACGACCCACCCGCCCCACCCACGGAGACCTCGAAAACTACGTCCGTACCCACTTCACCGACCCAACCGGCACCGGCTACACCATCCACCACGACCACGACATCGTCCGAATCAAACGCCCCAAAACCCCATGACACCCCAATCCCCCGACCGGCGCACAAAACCCCACCAGCCCAGCCGGCACATGAACCCCATCAGCCCGACCAGAACTTGAGCCTATTCAGCCCGGCCGGCGTTAGAGGCCACCCAACCCAACCAACCCACCAGGCCACCACACCGCCGACACCCTCAAATCCCACCGGGTCCAGTCGCCGCACAACCCCCAACCGACCGGCCCGGCGTTCGAGCCCAACCAGCCCAGCCAAAACACACGCCCCCGCGGCCCGGCCCGACCGGCACTCGAGCCCTATTCAGCCCGGCCGGCGTTTGAGGCCACCCAACCCAACCAAAGCCCAACGCCGGCCAAACACCCCAACCCAACCGCCCTAACAGCCCGCGGCCACCCGCACCCACCAACCCCCACAGCCCGGCCGGCGTTTGAGGCCACCCAACCCAACCCAAACCCAACGCCGGCCCCACCGCTAAAGAGTCGCAGCCAATGCCGCTTCGTTCTCCTCCGCCGCCCCGAACTGCGTCGCATGCACCCACGACCGCTTCACATACAGATGCACGTCCACCTCCCAGGTGAACCCCATCCCCCCATACACCTGCGTGGCGTCCTTTCCATTCCGCGTAGCCGCGTCGTCCCCCATCACCTTCGCCGTCAACACCGCGACCTCGACATCCCCCACCGCCGGGTCATCCAACGTCACCGCCGCCGCGTACACCGCCGCCCGAGCGATCTCGGTCCGCACCAGCATGTCCGCACACAGGTGCTTGACCGCCTGGAACCCCCCGATCACCCGACCGAACTGCTCACGCTCCTTGGCATACTGCGTAGCCAACTCGGTGAGCCGCCCCGCAATGCCCAACTGCAGCGCAGCCGTGAGCACCGCTCCGACCCGCCGCCACTCCTGCGCGACCCGCGCATCGGCCACCACCTCGCCGGCCGGCAGCTCGTCCACCGCCGTCACCGGCGTGAACGGATCCACCGGATGCGCGACCGGCGCCCCCCGCACCGACGCCGGATCCACCCGCCGGATGCCCTCGTCCGTCAGCACCAACAAACAATCCAGCGCGTCCAGATGCTCCACCAGCAGCGGCCACGAGTCGCCCTCGATCAGCCCGACCACCACGTCACCCGCAGCGGCCTCCTCACCCAACCGCCCCGGCAGTGACGCGGCCAGATGCGTGGCCACCAGCGGCCCGGGCAACAACGCCCGCCCGGCCTCCTCGTACACCAGCGCCGCCTCGGCCACCCCGAGTCCGACCCCGCCCGCCTCCTCGGCGATCCGCAGCGAAAAGAACCCGGTCTCGGCCAGTTCCCGCCACAGCGCACGATCCACCATGCCGGGCACCGGCGCGGTGTCCACCAGCGCCCGCATCCGCTCCCGATCGAACCGGCCCTCGCAGAACTCCCGTACCCCGGACCGCAGATCGCGCTGGTCCTCGCTCAGCTGGAAATCCATGTCCCGACCACCTCCTCGCTCAGCCTCGGCCGAAATCCCACGACCCCGCTCACCGTTCCTTCGGCAGACCGAGGATGCGCTCGCCCACGATGTTGCGCTGGATCTGCGACGTACCCGCCGCGATCGTGTACGACAGCGACGACAGCCGCTCGTCCATCAGCGTCGCGCCCGGCAGCCCCGCGACGTCGTCCACGGCCAGGGCGGCCCGCCCGAGCAACCGGTGCGCGAGTTCGTACACCTTCTGCTTCGTCTCGGAGAACCGCAGCTTGAACACCGAGCCGCCGACCCCGGGCACCCCGGACCGCTGCGCCTCGGACACGTTCCACTTGGTCAGCGCCCACAGTGCCTCGAACTCGGCGGTCAGATGGCCCAGTTCGCGACGCAACGCGACGTCGTCCCAGGCGGTGGCCTGACGCCGCGTCACCTTCTTCGCCAGCGCCGCCAGTTCGTGCAACAGCCGCTGACACGCCACCACTTCGCTGACGAACGCGGTGCCGCGCTCGAACGACAGGGTGACCATGGTGACCCGCCAGCCGTCGTTCTCCTCACCCACCCGGTTGGCCACCGGCACCCGTACGTCGTCGAAGAACACCTCGGCGAACTCCGAGGTCCCCATCACCGTTTCCAGCGGCCGGATGGTGATCCCCGGCGTGTCCATCGGCACGATCAGCCAGGTAATGCCCTTGTGCTTGGGCGCGTCCGGGTCGGTGCGCACCAACATCTCGCAGTAGTCCGCCACTTCGGCGTGCGACGTCCAGATCTTCGAACCGTTGACCACGTAGTCGTCGCCGTCCCGCACCGCCCGGGTGCGCAGCGAGGCGAGGTCGCTGCCCGCTCCCGGCTCGGAGAAGCCCTGGCACCACACGTCGTCGCCGCGCAGGATCCCCGGCAGATACCGCCGCCGCTGCTCGTCGGTGCCGGCCGCGTCGATCGTCGGCCCCGCGTGCAGCAGGCCGACGAAGTTCGCCCCCACGTAGGGCGCGCCGGCCCGCTCGGTCTCCTCCAGGAAGATCAGATGCTCGGTGGGCGTGGCGCCCTTGCCGCCGGCCTCCACCGACCAGTGCAGGCCCGCGTATCCGGCGTCGAACAACAACCGCTGCCACGCCGTGTCGTAGGCGCGCCGCCCGGGCCAGTCGTTGCGATCGGGCTTGGGTGGCAGCAACGGAATGGCCTGATCGAGCCACGCGCGCAGTTCCGCGCGAAAGCCCTCCTCGGCCTCGGTGTACCGCAGGTCCATGGTCGTCGACTCCCTGTCGAACTGGGAACGGGCAAACGAAAAAGCGAACGAAGACGGCCGAACCGAGGCGTCCGACCGCAGCGACCCGACCGAAGCAACCCGCCGGAAGCAACCCGCCGCAGCGGCCCCGCCGAACTCAGGCCCCGTACACCGGAGTCGGCGTCGGCGCCTCGTCGAGCAGCTTCGCCACCACCGGCCCCAGCTCGGCCGGCTCCCAGCGCCGGCCCGCCGTGGCCTCGGGACCGTGCTGCCATCCGGTCGCGACGGAGACCTTGTCCCCCTCGACCTCGAAGACCCGCCCCGTCACCTCCCGCGACTGGGTCGAGCCGAGCCAGACCACCAGCGGCGACACGTTCGCCGGGTCGTAGAAGTCGAAGCCGCCGTCCTCGGGCTTGCGCACCAGGTCCGGCATGGCCTCCTCGGTCATCCGGGTGCGCGCGGCCGGCGCGATCGCGTTGGCGGTCACCCCGTAGCGGCCCATCTCCACCGCGGCGATCTGGGTCAGGCAGGTGATCCCGGCCTTGGCCGCCGCGTAGTTGCCCTGTCCGACCGAGCCCATCAGCCCCGCACCCGACGTGGTGTTGATCAGCCGCGCGTCGACCTCGACGCCCGCCTTCGCCTGGGCCCGCCAGTACGCGCCGGCGTGCCGCATCACCGCGAAGTGCCCCTTGAGGTGTACCCGGATCACCGCGTCGAACTCGTCCTCGCCCAGCGAGACGAGCATGCGGTCACGCAGGAAGCCCGCGTTGTT
Source organism: Embleya sp. NPDC055664 (assembly GCF_053618075.1). NCBI lineage: Bacteria > Bacillati > Actinomycetota > Actinomycetes > Kitasatosporales > Streptomycetaceae > Embleya > Embleya sp. NPDC055664. The sequence goes on along the minus strand of NZ_JBSHGZ010000005.1, from coordinate 262,412 downwards.
GACCACCACGTCCAGCCGGCCGAACGTGTCGATGGCGGTCTGCACCAGGCGCTCCGCGCCCGCCCAGTCGGCGACGTCGTCCGCGTTGACCACCGCCTTGCCGCCCAACGCCTCGATGTCGGCCACGACCTGCTGGGCCGGGCCGAGCGAACGCCCGTCGCCCTGGCGCGAGGCACCGATGTCGTTGACCACCACGTGCGCACCCTCGCGGGCGAATGCCAGCGCGTGCTCGCGCCCGATGCCGCCGCCGGCACCGGTGACGATGACGACGCGCCCCTCGCAGATCCCACTCATTCCAGGCCCCTCTGGTGTAGAAGACCGACGCCGTACCGAGGACCGACCCACGTCGAATACCTCGGAAGCGGCCCGCCGAGAAAGTCGACGAGCCGCCCCCTGCCACCGCACCGCGAGCCACTGCCATGACCACGCGGCACGTCCGTACCGAAGAACCGACCCGACCCGACCCGACCCGAATCGAGTCGAGTCGAACCACACCGACCCGAAGCGACCGCAGCGACCCGCAGCAGCGCGCAACAGCCCGCAGCGACCCGCAGCACCCCGCGGCAATCAGGTGCCTCAAGCCCCCGCCGCACCCACCCGACCCCGATCCCGATCGAAATCGAGATCGAGCATCCGAATCGCATTACCTCGGATGATCTTGTAAACGGTCTCCGCCCCCAGCCCCGCCAGATGCTCCTCGGCGATCTTCTTCGTGTGCGGCCACGTGGAGTCGACGTGCGGGTAGTCGGTCTCGAACGTGACGTTGTCCTCGCCGATCACATCGAGCGAGTTGACCCCGTGCCGGTCCCGGAAGAAGCAGGCGAACATGTTCCGCCGGAAGTAGTACGACGGCGCCTCGGGCAGCACCTCACCGGTGACCGCCCAGGCCCGGTGCTCCAGCCACACGTCGTCCATGCGCTCCAGGGCGTACGGGATCCAGCCCATCTGCCCCTCGGAGTAGGCCAGCTTGATCTTCGGGAACCGGGCCGGGATGCCGGCGAAGATGAAGTCGGCCATCGAGGCCATCGCGTTGTTGAAGCTCAGCGACGCCTGGACCGCCGCGGGCGCGTCCGGCGAGGCGGCCGGCATCGTCGAGGACGAGCCGATGTGCATGTTGATCGTCACGCCCAGGTCGGCGCAGGTCTCGAAGAACGGGTCCCAGTAGCCGGTGTGGATGCTCGGCAGGCCGAGGAAGGCCGGGATCTCCGAGAAGCACACGGCGGTGACCCCGCGCGCCCGATTGCGCTTGATCTCCTCGACGGCGAGCTGCACGTCCCACAGCGGGATGATGATCAGCGGGATGAGCCGCCCGCCGGAGTCGCCGCACCACTCCTCGACCATCCAGTCGTTGTAGGCGCGTACGCACGCGAGCGCGACCTCCTTGTCCGCGGCCTCCGAGAAGGTCTGGCCGCAGAAGCGCGGGAAGGTCGGGAAGCACAGCGAGGCCTCGACATGGTTGACGTCCATGTCCTTCAGCCGCTCGGCCGGGTCGTACAGTCCGGGGCGCATCTCGCCGCGCGTGATGCCTTCGAGGGTCATCTCGTCCCGGCTGAAGCCGACGGCGGCGATGTTGCGCTTGTACGGGAAGCGCAGATCCTCGTAGAACCACCAGTCGGCCGGTGGGCCGTTGGGATCGGTGGTGATCTTGTAACTCGCCCCGGTGTACTCCAGCTGACCGATGCCCGTGGTGACCGGCTTCGGGCCGCGCTCGTGGTACTTCTTCGGCAACCAGCGCTCGAACAGGTGTGCCGGCTCGATGACATGGTCATCGACGCTGATGATCTTCGGCAGTTCACCGAAGGAGTTTCCGGACTGCGTGGCAGCCTGCCCGGGCTGGTTGGTGCTCATCGGCCCCTCCCGCTCACTAAATCTGATGGACCGTCAGATTTAGCGTAATCTCTGGGCGGAGGGAACCACAAGCTGACTCAACGTCAGGAGAATCACGGATGGCCCTGCGTCTCGAAGAACTGATCGACCCCGGACACACCGCGTTGATCACCCAGGAATGCCAGAACGGAGTGATCGGCACGCAGGCGGTGTTCCCCGCGCTGACCGCGCACACCGGGGGGCTGATTCCGGCCGTCGATCGGCTCGCCAAGGCCGCCCGCCGGGCCCGAGTCCCGGTCGTGCACTGCCTGGCGGTGCGCCGCCCGGACGGCCGGGGCGCCAACACCAACGCCCGGATGTTCGGCGCCGCGGCCAAGGCGCCGGTACTCCTGGCCCCCGGCTCGGACGCCGCCGCGGTGGCCGACGGGATCACCGTCCACCCCTCCGACCTGGTGCTTTCCCGCTACCACGGGCTCGGCCCGATGGCCGACACCGGACTGGCCGCCGTGCTGCGGAACCTGGGCGTGCGTACCGTCGTGGGCGTCGGCGTCTCGCTCAACGTCGGCATGCTCAACTTCGCGATGGACGCGGTGAACGCGGGATTCCAATTCGTCGTACCGCGCGAGGCGGTGGCCGGATTCCCCCCCGAATACGCCGAGGCCGTACTCGCCAACACCTTCAACGCGATCGCGACGATCACCACGGTCGACGCCGTACTGGCCGCCTGGGTCTGACCCCTGATGCCCCGTCACCAATCCGGTGACGGGGCATCAGCAGCGGTTCGGGGTGGCCCGAAAGGTCGAATCGGCGGTCAGCGCCGGGGCGTCCACGGCTTCTTGTCGTACTCCTCGCGCAACTTGAACTTCAACACCTTGCGCAGCGTCTCGTTCCGCGGCAGCGCGTCGACCAGTTCCAATTGCTCCGGGATCTTCTGCGTCATCAGCCCGGCCTCGCGCAGGTAGCCGACCATCTCGGCGAATTCCAGGTCGGATTCACCCGGTTGGCGCTCCACCACGGCGCAGACCCGCTCTCCGCGCTCGCGGTCGACCAGGCCGATCACCGCCGCGTCGGCGACCTTCGGGTGGGCGAACAGCAGGTCCTCGATCTCGCGCGCGGAGATGTTCTCCCCCTTGCGGATGATCACGTCCTTGAGTCGACCGGTGAGCGAGAGGTGCCCGTCGGCGCGCAGTCGGCCCAGGTCGCCGGTGCGGAAAAAGCCGTCCTCGTCGAACGCGTCGGCGGTCAGCGCGGGGTCGGTGTACCCCTTGAACACCATCGGCCCGCGCAGCCGGACCTCACCCTCCTCACCGGTGTCCGCGACGGAGCCGTCCGCCCGCGCGATGCGCACCTCGATGCCGCTGACCGGCTTGCCCTCGGTGTACGAGCGCTGGTCCTCGGAGTCGTACGGTCCGCCCTGGGCGATCATCGGCGACTCGGTCATCCCGTACCCGTGGCACAGAATCGCCTGCATCTCGTCGCGCACCTCGCCGACCAGCTCCGGCGGCTTGGGCGCACCGCCGCCGGAGACGATCCGCAGGGTCGGGATGATCTTCTCGCCGGGCTGCTTGCGCTGCTCGTTCAGGAACGCGACGTAGAACGCGGTCGAGCCGCCGACCATGGTGACGCCGAGCCGCTTGTACACCGGCACCACGCCCGCCGGGTCGAAGTTCTCCACGATCACCGCCGGGAAGCCCGAGGCGAGCACGGTGACGATGTAGTCCGGGCCCGCGATGTGCGCGTACGGGAACGCGATCGAGCCGATGTCGCTCGGCGACATGTCCAGCGCGACGGCCAGCCCCTTGCCGCCCGCGAGCAGGGTCGAGTCGCTGTGCTGGACGCCCTTCGGGTCGGACGTGGTCCCGGAGGTGTAGTAGAGCCAGCGCACCTCGTCGCCGTCGGTCGGCGCGGGCGGCAGGTCGGCCGGGTCGCCCTCCGGCAGCTCGTCGTAGGCGACCATGACGCGCGGCGCCGGGCTCAGCTCCTTGGCCAGCGCCTCGCCCATGCCCACGAAGTCGAAGCCCTTCCACTCGCGCGGACACAGGAAGAACTCGGCCCCGGTCTGTCGCAGACAGAACCCGACCTCCTTCTCCCGGTAGAACGGGATGATCGGGTTCTGCACCGCGCCGAGCCGGGCGAGCGCGAACGAGACCACGATGGACTCGATCCGCGTGGTCAACTGCCAGGTCACACGGGTCCCGGCGGTGACGCCGAGCGCGTGGAAGCCCGCGGCCACGCGCTCGGCCCACGCCTTGAACCCACCGAAGGTGACCCTGCGGTCCTCCGGGTCGAGCAGCATGGGTACATCGGGAGACGCCGCCGCGCGGCGCTCCACCAGCTCCCAGAGAGTGGTGGCGTCGTAGATCGGGTCAGACACGTGTCCTCCGCGCGGGAAGCCGGGGCCGGGGTACGTCGCCGGGGCATGGCGAAGCCGAAGCCCCGGGGCATTGACCTGACGGTACGTCAGAAGCTTTGCGGGAAGAAAGACTTCGCGTGGTCACGCGGATCACAACCGGATCTCGGCGACCTTGATCGCATACTGGCGAAGCAAGGCCGTACTGCCTAACCTGGGGCGATACCGCCAACCCCGGGGGCACGATGTCACCCTTCCGCCGGGAGCGCCCACCGGTGTGCCTGGGCCCGCTCGCGAGCCTCCCCGAAGGCGTCCCGACCCGAGTCGGCACCAGCCCCCCGGTCGCGATCCTGCGCCACGGCGACACGGTCCACGTCTTCGAGGACCGCTGCCCCCACGCCGGCGCCATCCTCTCCAGAGGCACCCTGACCAACGAACACCTCACCTGCCCGGCCCACAAGGCCACCTTCGAAATAGCCACGGGCCGCTCCCTGGGCCCGGTCCAGTGCCGCCCACTACGCACATACAAGTCCTGGACCGAAAACAACCTCGTCTACCACTCCCCATCCCCCCGCCCCACCAAAAAATCCAACTCCTCCCCCTGCCCCAACCAACCCTGACAACAACCCCGGCCCCCAACATCCACCAAGGTCCCCCCACCCAGCCCCCTGTCGAAAGCCCCCAACCCAAGGCCACCCAAGCCAACAACGCACAACCGGCCACGAGCCCCATCGGCCCGGCCGCCACTTGAAGCCGATGCACCACAACGGCCGACCCCATTCAGCCCGGCCGGCGTTTGAGGCCACCCCAGCCAAGCAACACACAAGCGGCCAAGACCCCCGTCAGCCCGGCCGGCGCTTGCGGCCAAGGAGGGCCCGCCCGCCTCGCGCGTGGGAGCCGCCGGGCCCGGGTTCACCCCGCAAAGGCCCCGCAGCCTCTGGCCCACGCCCCCGAGAGGTCCGCCCCCGGCGGAAACCGGCCCGCCAACTCCAGCGAAACCATCCCGTGCGCAAACCCCCACACGGCCCGCGCAGCGTCGTGATCGCCCCCCACCGCCCGCATCAACGGCGCCGCCGCCCGCTCCTCCAGCCCCGACGGCAACGCGGCGCGATCCAACGGCTGCCCGCTCATCAACCGATACAAATCCGGATGCGCAAGCGCGTAGGCCCGATACGCCCCCGTCAACGCCGTGATCCGTTCCAGCCGCGAACCCCCCGCCGCCGACCCGTCCGACGCCGCCTCCGCGGCCTCCAGCGTCTCCGCCAATTCCGCCATCGCCTGCGCGATCAACGCGCTCTCCACCGCGGACTTGTCCGCGAAGTGCTTGTACAACGACGGCGCCTTGATCCCGATCCGCTCCGCGATCCGCCGCATCGACACCGCCTCCGGCCCCTCCCCCTCCAGGAGTTCCCGCGCGGCGGCCACGATCTCCCGCGCCCGACCACCGACCGGAGGAGCGGAAACGTACGAAACGTCAGACATGCTTACGGAACCCTTCGGGAGTGCGCAGTCCGTACCCGGCGGCACGGTCCATCGCGATGTGGGTGAGCCAGCCGAGACCGGCGGTGAACAGCGGCGGCCACTCGATCGGCCCGACGGAGTAGCCGACCAGCACGATCAGCGGGACCCAGGCCCGGTGCAACGCGTTGTAGAACGGCACCGCACGCGCCTGCAGCCGACCCCGCTCGTGCGTGCCGTCCCGCACCGCGTCCCCGGCTCCGACGAACATGGTCAGGTCGGGCAGTACGAAGAACACCAACGCCGCCGCAGAAGTGGCGAAGCCATACTTCACGCTCTCGAACACCGCGAACGCCGCCAAAAACAGCGCCAGTACACCCCACGCGCCGCGCCGCGTCCACCGAAGCGCCGCCGAATCGCGGATTCCCGTGCCCACGATGGTGCTCATGCCGCCTCCACCCGCCTGTGGCTAACGATGTTAGCCGCCTGCGTCCATCATCCGGCTAACACCATTAGCCGTCAAGTCCGGACGGCATCCACATCCATCAAGAGCACCGGCCCACCAAATCCCGCCCTCGGACCCCGAGCCCAATCCCCAAAGCGAACACGAACCCGACCACAACCCCGAAAACCGACCACCCCACCGCCCCACCCACCCGCAACCCGCCCACCACCGAGCCCCCACGCTCAACCGGCCAACCGACCTCTCCCCCACCCCCGCCACCCCACCTGCAACGCAGTCGGCCGCACCCCCGGCGGCCCCGCCCCCAGCGGCCCCGACTCCAACGGCCTCGCCCCCGCCGGCGTCGTCATCACCGGCCGCACCCCCACCACCCCCAACACCGGCGGCTTCGGCGCAGGCGGCTTCGGGGGCTTGGTCGCCGGCGGCCGCGGCGGTCGCGGATGCGCCGGTTTCGTCGGCGGCTTACCCACGCCCTCGACGCGTACCCCCACCCCTCCGTCATCCCGACCCCGACCACCGCCCGCACCCGCCGGCGCGTACCCGACGCCCGTCCACCCGACCCGCACCCCACACCACGCCCCGCCCGAACCCCCACCGGCCGCGACCACGACGCCCGCCCGCCGCCCACACCCCTCGGCCCCCGCCGAACCGCAGCCCCCGACGACCGGCAAGCACACACACGCCATCACCAGGAATCGCGCCACAACCCGAGAGTCGGCCATGGCGCAAGGTTGACCCGCCCCACCGACCCACCCCGAACGAACCCCCGAAAATCCCACATACGAGTGACCCACCGGCCCAACCCAACGGCCCGCCCCACCAGTCCAACCCAACCGGCCCGCCCCACCAGACCAGCCCCAGCGGTCCTCCCCCAGCCCAGCCCCACCGATCCGACCCACCCACATCGGCCGGCCACCTCACCCACCCACCTCAGCCGGCCACGCCCCCCAACACCCCCCGCACCGCCGCCGCAAACGCCCGCGGATGCGTCAGATTGCCGTTGTGCCCACCCGGAAACACCGCCGCCGCAACCCCGACGACCCCCTCCAGCGCCACCGCACACCGCCGCGTGAACACCCGCGGCCGCGTGGTCGCCCCCACCCCGGGGATGATGCGCGTCGCCGACGAGCGCACCAGATCCGGCGACAGCACGTCCTCCACCACCGCCGGAAACTCCCGCCCGATGAAGAAATCGAAGTTCGCCATCCGCCGCGCGCTCATCGGCTGCGCGGTCAGATCCGGTTCACGCTCCTCCACACCCGGCTCGATGCCCAGGTGAGCCGTGATCGCAGGAAACGCACCGCCCATCCCGGCCCGCGCATGCACCTCCCGGATCGCGCTCAACTCACCCCGATGCGCGTCGCGTTCCGCATCGGAGAGCAACCACGGCGCGACCGGCTCGTGGGCGATCAACGTGTGCAGCAACTCCGGCCGGGTCGCCGCCACCCGCAGCCCGATCAACCCGCCCATGCTGAGCCCCAGCATCGTCGCCGGCCCATCGGCGACCTCGACCAACAACCGCGCCACGTCGTCGGCGTGGTCCCCGATGCTCACCGGCGCCGCCGGATCGGCCAACGTACTCCGGGAAAGCCCACGCCGGTCATACGTCACCACGGTGTGGTCGGCCACCAGCCGATCGACCATGTCCACACTGCGCCCGGCGTCCCCCTCGCCGCTCTGTCCGATCAGCAACAGCGGCCCGGATCCCCGCACTTCGTAGTACAGCTCCGTACCCGGCACGGACAAAACAGCACCAGCAGTCGCGGCCACGAGAATTCCCCCGGAAAGTCGTCGCGGGCGGCACCGATCCGCCACCCACCCATGACCACAACCTAATCCATCAAATTAGATACATCAACATCGATACATCTTTCCCGATGTACTATCTGCCCATGACGTCCCCCACCTCAATATCTCCCATGACCCCCGTCGACCTCTTCCTCCTCGGCCGCACCCTCATGAAGATCGGCGAAGACGCCCTCCCCGCCCCCAAGGTCGGCACCGCCCCTCACGCCGGCAGCGTGCGCCCGATCCTGATCGCCCTGAGCGACATCGCCGCCCACCCCGACAGCGCCATCGGCGAGATCGCCCGCCGCACCGGCCTCCCGCAAAGCCAGGTCTCCACCGCCGTGGCCCGCCTCAAGGAAACCGGTTCGATCGAAACGACCCAGGACCCCACCGACCGCCGCCGCCTCCTGGTCCGCACGGCCGCGACCCCGTCCGCCAGGGTCGCCGAAGTCCGCGCCGCCGGCATCGAGGACGCCCTCACCCGTGCCCTCGCCACCACCGACGAACAGGTCCTCGCCCAGGTCACCGCAGCCCTGGCCGTCCTGGCCCGCCACCTACCCCCGGCGGCCCTGACCCGCCTGCGCCCCTGACCCCGACTCAGCGCGCCGTGATCTCCGGACCGATCGTGAAGCCCTTCAACGCGCCGCTGGGAATGGCGACCGGCGTCCCCTGTTCGACGTGAAGGGTGGATCCGTAGTCGCCCTTCCGGAAGTCGGGATCCGCGAGCACGGTCACCGTCCCGGAGCCGTCGAAGTCGTCGATGATGACGTAGATCTCGATTCCGGCACGCGCATATGCACGGCGTTTGCGCCGACGATCGCGATCACTGGCCTCGCTCCCCGGAGACACGACCTCCGCGACCATCACCACTCCGGAAACATCCACGCCCAGACCGTCGGCGTCGGGCGCCTCGTCCAAGTCGTCGGGCGCGACGAAAAGATCCGGGATGTAGACCTTGCGGCCGTCCAGGACATTGCCGTCCTGGAAGGCGGACAGCACATCGGTTTCGAGGTGCCGATCCAAGGCGCGCCGTAGCCGGTTGGCGATCATGGCGTGCCGGCGGGAGCCCGTGGGAGACACCTCGATGGCTCCTTCGATGATCTCGGCGCGGAGTCCCTTGGGCAGAGTCAACGCCTTCCAGGCCCGCCACAGAAGCTCATCGAGGTCACCGGACGGTGAAGTAGTCACCATCGGCTCATGCGTCGCAATCGCCATCGGGAAACACCTCCTCACCCCAGTGTGGGTCACGGTCGCCGGTGGCGGACAGGTTCTCGCCAACCCTACGAGTCACCCGAGTCGCGCTAACGCTCCCCGGCCGCCCACCACCCGAACGAGTGATCCCCTACCGCACCCGCCGCGCCACCTCGGTAGCCCAATACGTCAAAATCGACGCCGCCCCCGCGCGCTTGATCGACGTCAGCGTCTCCAGGATCACCCGGTCCCGATCGATCCAGCCGTTCGCCGCCGCCGCCTCGACCATCGCGTACTCGCCGCTGACCTGGTACGCCGCCACCGGCACGTGCACCTCGTCCGCGATCCGCCGCACCACGTCCAGGTACGACATCGCCGGCTTGACCATCACCAGGTCCGCGCCCTCGGCCACATCCAGCAGCACCTCGCGCACCGACTCGTCGGAGTTGGCCGCGTCCTGCTGGTACGTCATCCGGTCGCCCTGCAGCGTCGACTCGACCGCCTCGCGGAACGGACCGAAGAACCCCGACGCGTACTTCGCGCTGTAGGCCAGGATCGCCACGTCCAGGTACCCGGCGTCGTCCAACGCCCGCCGGATCGCCCCGACCTGACCGTCCATCATCCCGCTCGGTCCGACCATGTGCACACCCGCGTCGGCCTGCACCACGGCCATCCGCGCGTACGCCTCAAGGGTCGCGTCGTTGTCCACCGAGCCGTCGGCAGCCAACACGCCGCAGTGGCCGTGGTCGGTGAACTCGTCCAGGCACAGGTCGGACATCACCACGGTGTCCGCGCCCACCTCGGCCACCACGTCGCGGATCGCGACCTGGAGCACCCCCTCGGGGTCGAACCCGGCCGAGCCGACCGCGTCCTTGACCGACGGGATGCCGAACAACATCAGCCCGCCGACGCCCGCCGCGACCGCGTCGTGCGCGGCCTTGCGCAGCGAGTCGCGGGTGTGCTGGACCACGCCCGGCATCGACGAGATCGGCACCGGCTCGCTCGCGCCCTCGCGCACGAACAGCGGCAGGATCAGGTCGGCGGGATGCAGCCGGGTCTCCGCGACCAGCCGGCGCATCGCCGGGGACGTGCGCAACCGCCGAGGACGGTGCGCGGGAAACCCTGACGATGCGTCAGCCTGGTACGACATGAGCCAATCGGCCTTTCTCACCGATCCGCCGAAACCACCACAGCCGGCGGATTCACCACGAGTACTGCGATTACTTCGCCTTGCGCCGCGACCCCGGCCGCCGCTCACTCGGCCGGGTGACCGGGTCGCCCGCCTCGATCATCGCGGCCCGTCGCGCCGTACCGAACTCCGCCAACGCCTCGGCCAGGGCGGCCACCGACGGCTCGGGCGCCAGCACGTCCACGCGCAGCCCGTGCTCCTCGGCGGTCTTCGCCGTGGCCGAGCCGATACACGCGATCACCGTCACCGCGTGCGGCTTGCCCGCGATGCCGACCAGGTTGCGCACTGTCGAGGACGACGTGAACAGGACCGCGTCGAAGCCGCCGCCCTTGATCGCCTCGCGGGTGTCCGCCGGCGGCGGCGCCGCGCGCACCGTGCGGTACGCCGTGACGTCGTCGACCTCCCAGCCCAGCTCGACCAGACCGGCCACCAAGGTCTCGGTGGCGATGTCGGCGCGCGGCAGGAACACCCGGTCGATCGGGTCGAAGACGGGGTCGTACGGCGGCCAGTCCTCCAGCAACCCCGCGGCCGACTGCTCACCCGAGGGCACCAGGTCCGGCTTGACGCCGAACTCGACCAGCGCCCGCGCGGTCGCCTCGCCCACGGCCGCCACCTTGATGCCCGCGAAGGCACGCGCGTCCAGGCCGTAGTCCTCGAACCGCTCGCGCACCGCGCGCACGGCGTTGACCGACGTGAACGCGATCCACTCGTAGCGGCCGGTCACCAGGCCCTTGATCGCCCGCTCCATCTGCTGCGGCGTGCGCGGGGGCTCGACCGCGATGGTCGGCACCTCGTGCGGCACCGCGCCGTACGAGCGCAGCTGCTCGGAGAGCGTGACCGCCTGCTCCTTGGTCCGCGGGACCAGCACCCTCCACCCGAACAGCGGTTTGGTCTCGAACCACGACAGAGTGTCGCGTTGTGCGACCACCTCGCCGACGACCACGACGGCCGGCAGCGTGATCTTCGCGGCCCGCACGTCCGAGGCGACCTGGGCGAGCGTGCTCACCAGGGTGCGCTGCTCGGTGGTGGTGCCGTTGATCGTGACCGCGACCGGCGTGGCCGGCTTGCGCCCGCCCGCGACCAGCTCCTGGGCGATCTCGGCGATCGAGTCCAGCGCGCCGCGCAGCACCAGGGTTCCCTCGACGGAGCCGACCGTGGCCCAGTCGATCGTGCCCTCGGCCATGTCCAGCACGCGCACACCGCCGCTGCCCTTGGTCGGGTGCAGCGGGATACCCGCGTAGGTGGGCACGGCCGTGCTGACCGGCACACCCGGCACGACCTCGAAGACGATCTTCGCCTTCGCGACCGCGGTGACCTCGTCGATGACCGACTGGTCCACGCACGGGTCGCCGGCCACGGCCCGGACCACCTGCCTGCCCGATCGCGCGGCGGCCACCACGACCTTGGCCCGGGCCACGGCGGACAGGAGTTCCCCGTCGTCGCCGGTCACCGGGTCCAGGACCTCGACCCCGCTCTTGCAGTGGAACAGGACCTGGCGCAGCGTCGCCTCGTCGGCGACCACCACGTCGGCCTCTGCCAGCACCTCGATGGCCCGCAGTGTGAGCAGTCGCGGGTCGCCGGGACCGGCACCCACGAAGGTCACGATGCCGCTGGGCTTCTTCTTCGCTCTGGGGCTCAAGGGACGCGCTCCCCCATCAAACCGGAGGCCCCTCGGGCGAGGAGTTCGGCCGCGAGTTCGCGCCCGATCTTCTCCGCCTCGTCGAGGGTTCCGGTGGCGGACAACCGTACGCTGTCGGTGCCGTCGACATTCGCGACTACGGCCCGCAGGTACAGCTCGGTGACCTGCTCGCCTTCGGCGACCTCGCAGAGGGCGCCGACCGGAGCCGAACATCCGGCTTCGAGGACGGCGAGCAGCGTGCGCTCGGCCAGTACGGCGGCTCGGGTGTCCGAGTCGTCCAAACCGGCGAGCAGTTCGACGAGGGCGGCATCGTGTGCCGCGCACTCGACGGCCAATGCCCCTTGACCGGGGGCAGGCAGCATGTGGAGCGGATCGAAGGTCTCGGTGACCTCCTCCGCACGGCCCAGGCGGCCGAGACCGGCCCTGGCCAGGACGACGCCGTCGAGCTTGCCCGAGCGTACGTAGCCGACCCGGGTGTCGACGTTGCCGCGGATCGGCAGGATCTCGTGGCCGAGGCCGAGCAGTCGCAACTGCGCGGCACGGCGCGGCGAGCCGGTCCCGATCCGGGATCCGGCCGGCAATTCGGCCAACGCGAGCCCGTCCCGGGCCACCAGCACATCGCGCGGATCGTGCCGCTGCGGGACGGCCGCGAGGGTGATGCCCTCGGGCTCGCCGGTGGGCAGGTCCTTGAGCGAGTGCACGACGAAGTCGACCTCGCCGGCGCGCAGCGCGTCGCGCAGCGCGTTGACGAACACGCCCGTGCCGCCGATCCGGGTCAGGTGCTCGCGCGAGACGTCGCCCTGGGTGGTGATCTCCACCAGTTCGACGGCGCGGCCGGTCAGGCGCGTGACGGCCTGGGCGACATGACCCGACTGGGCCATCGCCAGGGCGCTTCGCCTGGTGCCCAGTCGCAACGGTGCCTCGCTCACGCCACACCTTCCACGCTGTCGGGGGTGTCGGCCCGGCGGACCACCTCGGGGGTGCCCGGGTCGAGATCGAACAACATCCGCAGCGCGTCGGCGTACGACGAACCGGCGGGCTCGCCGGCCAACTGCTTGACCCGCACGGTCGGCGCGTGCAGCAGCTTGTCCACCACGCGCCGTACGGTCTGCTCGACCTCGGCGCGCACCCGCTCGTCCATCTCCGGCACCCGGCCGACCAGCCGCTCCAGTTCGGCCCGGACCACGTCCGAGCCCATGCTGCGCAGCGCGACCACGGTCGGCGCGACCTGCTGCGCCTGCCGCGCGGTCGCGAACGCCGCGACCTCCTCGCAGACGATCTTGCGCACCAGTTCCACGTCGGCCTCGCCGGCCGTACCGGCGGAGACCTCGGCGAGCAGTTCCAGGTCGATCAGCACCACACCGTCGAGCTCGCGCACGCCGGGGTCGATGTCGCGCGGCAGCGCCAGGTCGATCAGCACCAACGGCTGCTCGACCCCACGCTCGCGCCGCGCGGCGAGCACGGCCTCGATCTCGTCCCGACCGATCACCAGGCCGGCCGCGCCGGTGCAGGAGACCACCAGGTCCACCGAGCCCAGCGCCTCGGGCAGCGCCGACATCGGCACCGCGCGGCCCGAGACCGCCTCGGCCAGGTGTTCGGCACGCGCGTAGGTGCGGTTCGCGACCACGATGTGGCCCACGCCCTCGCGGTGCAGCGTCTTGGCGGCCAGCGCGCTCATCGAGCCCGCGCCCACCACCAGCGCCCGGCTTCCGCCGATCGGGCCCATCGACAACTCGGCCTGGGCCAGCCCGACGGTCATCAGCGACCGACCGGCCTGGTCGATCCCGGTCTCGGCGTGGGCCCGCTTGCCGACCCGCAGCGCCTGCTGGGTCAACTCGTTCAGGACCCGCCCGGCGGTGCCGTGGGTCTGCGCGAGCGCGAGCGCGGCCTTTATCTGGCCGAGGATCTGCCCCTCGCCGACCACCATCGAGTCGAGCCCGCAGGCGACCGAGAACAGGTGCTGGACCGCGCGGTCCTCGTAGTGCACGTACAGGCACGGGGTCAGCTCGGACACCGGCACCCCGGTGTGCCGCGACAGCAGGTTGCCCAGTTCGGTGACGCCACCGTGGAAGCGGTCCACGTCCGCGTAGACCTCGACCCGGTTGCAGGTCGACAGCAGCACCGCCTCGCCGACCGGCTCGGCCGCCACCAGGTCGTGCAGAAGCGCCTCCTGGGCCGTCCCGGTCACCGAGACCCGCTCCAGGAGACCGACCTCGGCCGTTCGGTGGCTGAGGCCGACCGCCAGGACACTCATGGTGTCTTCCTACCGTTGATCGCCGTGTTCGCGGGCGCGATACCCGTGCGACAGCCGGTCACGCGGGCATCACCTCGGGGAGGTCGCCGCGTTCCCCGGGCTTCGAGGGTCGCGCCGGGACCGGCCCCGCGACGGGGTCGAGACCGGACTTGCGCTGTTCGTGGAAGGCCAGGATCTGCAACTCGATGGACAGATCCACCTTGCGCACGTCCACCCCTTCGGGCACCGAGAGCACGGTGGGCGCGAAGTTCAGAATGCTCGTGATGCCGGCGGCGACCAGTCGATCGGCCACCTCCTGCGCGGCCGGTGCCGGCGTGGTGATCACGCCGATCGACACGTGGTCCTCGCGCACGATCTGCTCGAGGTCGTCCATGTGCCGCACCGCCATGCCCGCGATCCGCTGCCCGGTGACCGCCCGATCGGCGTCCAGCAGGGCCGCGACCCGGAAGCCGCGCGAGGCGAACCCGCCGTAGTTGGCGAGGGCGTGACCCAGATTTCCTATGCCGATGATGGCGACCGGCCAGTCTTGGGTGAGCCCGAGTTCACGCGAGATTTGGTACACGAGATACTCGACGTCGTAACCGACCCCGCGGGTGCCGTAGGAGCCGAGATACGACAGGTCCTTGCGCAACTTCGCCGAATTCACCCCGGCGGCAGCGGCGAGTTCCTCGGACGAGACCGTGGGAACACCCCGCTCCGACAGCGCACTGAGCGCCCGGAGGTACAGCGGAAGCCGCGCCACCGTCGCCTCGGGGATGCCACGTCCCCGCTGCGCCGGTCGCTCGGTACGCCCTGTAGCCACGCTGCTCCTGTGGGTGGGACCTGGGATTTCGATTGCCAGGTTAGGCTTTTGTGAACGTACGCACAAAGTAGGTGTCCGATTTGCGCGCCTGTCGTGATGCTCGTCACGCCTTGGTTCCGAAGTCGGGCGTGAACTCGATCACATGAGGTGACTCGAGCATGGCCCGTGCGTAGTCGTGGTGACCGATCGCATCCACCTCCCCACCGTACGTGTCGGCGATTCGTCCCCCGGTCGGCCCCCTCCACCGGCGGACGACCGACCGTGACCGCATCGGATCGACGCGGACCCGCCTCGGACCGACTCAGCCGCCGAGCGCCTTGCGCAGCCGCCGCTCGTCGACCCGCCAGAAATCGTGCTGTTCGCCATCCACCAGGGTCACCGGGATCTGCTCCCAGTACTTGTGCCGGAGGTCCGCGTCCTGCGTGATGTCGACTTCGGTCCAGGTCACCCCCAGCTCCGCGGTCACCCGTTCGATCACGACCCGGGCGTCGTCACACAGGTGACAGCCGGGCTTGCTCAACAGCGTCACGGAGCGGGTCGCGGCGTCGGGGCGGCGACGGAAAGGATTCACGTCCTCGATTGTCTCCCCACCGCGGGCCGACCGGGAGACCACCTCCCGACCCCAGGGTGTGGGCGGCGCTTCACCGATGGGGCGCGCACCCGCAAGACCGGCGCCACACGAGCGCAATACGGGCCTACTAGGCTCGACACCATGGTTTTCTTGCGCCGGCGATCGAGGACCGAGAACAACCACGACAACGCCGTGCGGGCGGGCGAGGCGGCGGCGGCCGCGGCACAGGCGAGCGCCCCGGCACGCGCCCCGGGCGAGGCCGATGCGCCCGCCCGGATCGGCGCCGCGTTCTTCGACCTGGACAACACCGTCATGCAGGGAGCGTCGATCTTCCATCTGGCCCGGGGCCTGTACGCACGCCGGTTCCTGACCACCCGCGACATCGCCCGGTTCGGCTGGCAGCAGGCCAGGTTCCGACTCGGCGGGGAGCACATGGGGCACGTGGGCGACGCGCAGGAGAGCGCGCTGTCGTTCGCCAAGGGGCACACGGTCGAGGAGATCCGGGCGATCGGCGAGGAGATCTTCGACGAGTGCATGGCGGACAAGATCTGGCCGGGCACCCGGGCGCTGGCCCAGATGCACCTGGACGCGGGCCGCCAGGTCTGGCTGGTCACCGCCGCGCCGATCGAGATCGCCGACACCATCGCCGGCCGACTGGGCCTGACCGGTGCGCTCGGCACCGTGCCCGAGACCCGCGCCGGCGTGTACACGGGCCGCCTGGTCGGCGAACTGCTGCACGGCGAGGCCAAGGCGGAGGCGGTCCGCGCGCTCGCCGCCCGCGAGGGGCTGAACCTGGGCGACTGCTCGGCCTACAGCGACTCGGCCAACGACATACCGATGTTGACCCTGGTGGGCGATCCCTGCGCGGTCAATCCGGACGCCCGACTGCGCCGCCACGCCCGGGCGCACGGGTGGCGCGTGAAGGACTACCGCACCGGTCGCAAGGCCGCCCGGATCGGCCTGCCGGCCGCCGCCGGGATCGGCGCCGTCGCGGGCGCGGTGGCCGCCGGAACCGCCGTTCGGCGGCGGGTGCCGACCCGGATCTGAGCACCCGACCCCGGCTCCACACACCCCCCGCGACCTGCGGCGAGGGGGTCCGTTCGGGCTGCCCGGCGCCGCCCGACCAGCGGCGAGTTGTCCGCATATAGCACACCTGACACGCGACAACCCGACAAACACGCAAAGAGCACACATCAGCGGTCGATCCCGGTAGCTTCACAACGCCGATGGGCACACTTGGTATCCCTTCCTTTACTAAGCGTTATTCTCGATCGGCGCACAGCGGTATCCAAGTTCCCTACTATGGGTGATCGATTCCGCACCGAACGTAATTACCGCTGAAGCAACAGGGAGTCCCGTGCACCGAATCGTCCGGGTTGACGTGTCCGGGCTGGCGACACTGCGTGCGGCGGTGTGCGCGAGCTTTGCCCCCCCGTCCGTCGGTTTCGCCGCCACAGCCGGTTACGGCGCCGGTGTCTGTCGCGCGACTTCGGCCGGGCCGGTGGGCCTCGCCCTCGCGGCGCGCGCCGGCACCACCGAACCGACCCGTCCCACCCGAGGCTCCGGCTACACCCGGGGCCCGGGTCCGGACGGCGAGGCCCGCCGCATCATGGCCCTCGTCGAACTCGCCCAGGACGGCGACGGCGACGCGTTCGCCCAGCTCTACGACAACTACTTCGACACCGTCTACCGG
Source organism: Embleya sp. NPDC055664 (assembly GCF_053618075.1). Classification (NCBI taxonomy): domain Bacteria; kingdom Bacillati; phylum Actinomycetota; class Actinomycetes; order Kitasatosporales; family Streptomycetaceae; genus Embleya; species Embleya sp. NPDC055664. The sequence continues at coordinate 245,187 of NZ_JBSHGZ010000005.1, read as the reverse complement.
TACATCTACTACCGGGTCGGCGGTCGCGCCGTCGCCGAGGACCTGACCAGCGAGACCTTCCTGCGCGCGCTGCGCCGGATCGGCACCTTCACCTGGCAGGGTCGCGACTTCGGCGCCTGGCTGGTGACCATCGCGCGCAACCTGGTCGCCGACCACTTCAAGTCCAGCCGGTTCCGCCTGGAGGTCACCACCGGGGAGATGCTCGACGCCAACGAGGTCGAGTCCAGCCCCGAGGACTGCGTCCTGGAATCGTTGTCCAACGCGGCCCTGCTCGACGCCGTGCACAAGCTCAACCCCCAGCAACAGGAATGCGTGACCCTGCGCTTCCTGCAGGGTCTATCGGTCGCGGAGACCGCACAGATCATGGGTAAGAACGAGGGGGCGATCAAGACGTTGCAGTACCGCGCCGTACGGACGCTCGCCCGTCTCCTGCCCGAGGACGTGCGGTGAATCACACTTCCGTAACCTTCGGGGTCCGCGGCTCGTTCTCCCCGATAGCGACCCCCTTCGGGGATCGTTGCGGCGGGGAGCCGCCCTGTGGCCCCCGACCCGGAGACTTCCCTGGACGGACATCCGGGGAGAGGAGGTGCGGCCTGTGAGCATTGCGGCCCTGGATCGGCGACCCGCGAGCGCCTTCGCGCGAGCCCTCGACGAGAACGACCGCGACAACCGATCGGCGGAGCCTCTGCCCGCGCTGGTACCGCTGCTGCGGACCGCCGAGATGCTGCGCGAGCGGTCCTCGGCGGCACCCGTACCGAGCGCGGACTTTCGCACCGCGCTCCGGCAACGGTTGCTGGACGAGGCCGCGGCGCTGCCCGCGACCGAGGGTGCGGCCACCGTGCCGGCACCGCGCGGCGCACATCGCCGCCGGGAGTCGCAGGCCCCGCCGCGCACCGTGCGCTGGCGGCGGCGGGCGGCGATCGCCGGCGCGTTCGTGGTGGTCACCGGCGGCGGTCTCGGCGGGGTGGCCTACGCCAGCTCCGACGCGCTGCCCGGCGACCTGACCTACGGCGTCAAGCGCACGGTCGAAGACTTCAAGATCTCGCTCGCCGACAACGACCACGAACGCGGCGAGCGTTACCTGCAACAGGCCGACACCCGGATGGGCGAGGCCGAACGGCTGCTCAGGCGGGCCGGGCGAAGCCCCGACAAGGACACCGTGCGGCATCTGCGGCAGGTGCTCGACGACTGGCGCGACGAGGCCGACAAGGGCCGTGCGCTGCTCACCGACCACTTCCGCAAGAGCGGCAGCGACGGGTCGATGCGCAACCTGGCCGACTTCGCCCGCTCCGGCAACGAGCGCATGGAGCGGATCGGCGACCGACTCCCGCCGGAGCTGCACTCCGAGCGGGACCGGGTCCGCACGCTGCTCACCGCGATCAACGAGCAGGTCGCCCCGATCGCGGGCACTCCCGGCCGGAGTTCGGCGAAGCCCGGCACCGGTGGGCACACCGACGGCGCACCGGCCGCGCCCGGTACCGCCCCGGGCGGCGCACCGGGCACCGGCGGCGTGCCGCTCGTCCCCAGGCTCCCGGGCCTGGGTGGCGGCGCGACCAATGGCGCACCGTCGCAGGGCGGCTCGACCACGACGGGCGGTGCCGCACCGCGACAGCAGCCGCAGCAGGACGGCGGCCTGCTCCCGGGGCTGAACATCCCGCTGCTCGGCGGCCCTCCGGCGGCAAACCCCTCCGACCGGTCCGACGGCTCCGGGGGCACCCCGGCCCCGGCGAAGACGCCCAAGGGTCAGATCCTCCCGCCCCTGCTGCCCGGCCTGCCGGGCATCGGGCTCAACCTGCTCGGCCCCGCCGAGGAGGAGCCACACAGCTGACGGCGCCGGTGGGCAACACCGAAGGCGGCGCGCGGACCACCGTCCACGCGCCGCCTTCGTGTTCCGGGTTCCGGAACCCGAGCCGGACCCGATCTAGAAGAAGACCGACCGCCGCTGCATCAGCAGCCGGTAGATCGTGTGCTGGATGGTCTCGCGCACCTCGTCGGTCAGGTTGAACACGACCATCGGGTCGTCCGCCGCCTCCTCCGGATACGCGTCGGTGTGGATCGGCGCGCCGAACTCGATCCGCCACCGCGTCGGCAGCGGCACCAGGCCGAGCGGGCCGAGCAGCGGGAAGGTCGGGGTGATCGGGAAGTAGGGCAGGTTGAGCAGGCGCGCGAGGGTACGCGCGTTGCCGACCATCGGGTAGATCTCCTCGGCGCCCACGATCGAGCACGGCACGATCGGCACACCGGTGCGCAGCGCCGCCGACACGAAGCCGCCGCGCCCGAAGCGCTGAAGCTTGTACCGCTCCGCGAACGGCTTACCCAGGCCCTTGTAGCCCTCGGGCCACACGCCGACCAACTCGCCCTTGTCGAGCAGCCGTTCGGCATCGGCGTGGCAGGCGAGGGTGTGTCCGCTCTTGCGCGCCACCGAGCCCACCAGCGGCAGTTGGAAGACCAGGTCGGCGGCGAGCAGCCGCAGATTGCGCCGAGCGGGGTGGTGGTCGTGCACCGCCACCTGCGTCATCAGCGCGTCCACCGGCAGCGTGCCGGAGTGGTTGGCCACGATCAGCGCACCACCCTCGGCCGGAATGTGCTCCAGGCCGCTGACCTCGATCCGGAAGTACTGCTCGTAGACCACCCGCAGCGCGGCCATCAGCTTGTCGTTGAGTTCGGGATCGAAGCCGAACTCGTCCACCTCGTACTCACCGGTGATCCGGCGGCGCAGGAAGGCCAGTCCGTCGGCGGCGCGATCCTCCCAGCCAGGTCCGGCCACGCCGTCGAGGAGTCCGGCGGCGGCGCCACCCACCACCCCGCCGATCGCGCCCGCGAGCGACCCGAACAACGAGCGCCCGGATCCCGGCGCGCGCCGGGGCCCCACCTCGGATGCGTCCGGGTCCGCCGATCCCGTCTCCGCCGGCCCCGGCTCGGCCGGCTGCGCGGATTCCGCCCGCTTTCGACCCGGTCGCGCCTCGATCGATCGCACCGGCACCTCCCCCTCGACCGGCTCGGGTACCCGGACCGCACGCGCGGTCCGGGTGGGCCGACGCCCCGACCGGGGCGCGGGCGGGCGCGCTCCGGAAGTGGCGCCGTCGAAGGGAATGATGCGGGCCTCACCCATCGGGGTTCCTCCTGGTGAGCAGCAGGTCGGCGAGTCGATCGGGCACCTGGGCCAGGCGCCTCGGGTCGAGCAGGCCGGTCGAACGACGACCCTCGGCGTAGTCGGCGAACGTCTCGGCCGTGCTCCTGGCCGCGACGAAGCCCAATTTCTCCCGGGCCCGCGCGGGGTCCACCACGCGCCCGTGGGTGAGCAGGCGTACCTGCTCGGCGGACAGGTGCACCGAACCCGCGCGCCGCAAACCCTGGTTGACCAGACCCACCGCCGCCGCCGGGAACGGCACCACCGGTCGGCCCAATCGGCGCGCGGCCTGGGACAGGAACAGCACACCCTCGGCGGCGATGTTGTACGTGCCCGGCCGATCGGCGAGCATCGCGATCCGCAGCGCCTCGCGCAGGTCGTCCTCGTGCACGAACTGCAGGCGCGGGTCGTAGCCGAGCAGCGTGGGCAACACCGGCAGCGCGAAGTAGGCGCCCATCGGCGAGTCGGTACGCGGCCCCAGCAGCGGCGCGAACCGCAACACGGTGACGGCGACATCCGGCCGACGCCGGGCGAAGCCGCGCACGTAGCCCTCTATCTCGACGGCGTCCTTGGCCCAGCCGGCCGAGGGCTGCACGCGCGGTTCGGTGTCCTCCGCGAACAGCGCGGGGTCGCGCGGCGAACCGCCGTAGACGGCGGTGGTCGAGCGCACCACCAGACGGCGGATCGACGGCGCCTTCTGGCACGCGGCGAGCAGCTGCATGGTGCCGATGACGTTGGTCTCCTTGATCGAGACCGCTCCGCCCCGAATCGGCGGCAGCTCACTGGGGCTCAGGTGCACCACGGTGTCCACGGCGGCCGAGGCGACCACCTTGGCGATCATCGGGTTGCGAATATCGGCGAGTACGAAGTCCACACCGGCCGGCTCCGAAACGGGCGCCACCATGTCGACCCCGATCACCCGGTCGACATCGGGTTCGTCACGGATCATCCGCACAAACCCGGCCCCAGGATCACCGGCAACCCCGGTAACCAGGACGACACGCCCCATCCTGCGCCCTCCCCAACCCAACCCGGCCCGCACCAAATCCACGACACACTCGGACCCCTACGGTAGGCGCACCCCGAGCCACCAGCTCCCAACGTAACCGTACGCACGCCCCACAAACCCCCACCGGGCCACCCATTAACAAGCCATTCACAAACCCCACCCCCACAACCCGGCCCCAAACCCCAAACCCCGCACCTCCAACCCCCACCCCAAAGCCCAAACCCAAACCCCAAACCCGAAACCCGGACCCGAAACCCGAGCTCAGAGCGCGAGCCCGAGCGCAAAGCACCGGCCCGAAGCGCGGGACGGCCGGAGCACGGGCCCAGGGCGCGAGCCGGAGCGCAGGCTCGAAGCGCCGGCCCGGGGCGCGGGGCCGGGACGCAGGCTCGGGGCTCGGGGCCGGAGCGGGCTCGAAGCGCCGGCCCGGGGCGCGGAGCCGGAGCGCGGGCTCGGAGCGCAAGCCCAAGGCGCGGGCCGGGGCCGGGGCCGGGACGCAGGCTCGAGACCGGGACGCAGGCTCGGGGCGCGGGGCCGAAGGGGGCTCGAAGCGCCGGCCCGGGGCGCGGGGCCGGACGCGGGGCCGGAGCGCGGGCTCGGGGCGCCAGCCCGGGGCTCGGGGCCGGAGCGCGGGACGGCCGGAGCACGGGCCCAGAGTGCGGGCCGGGGGCGCGGGGCCGGGACGCGGGCTCGGGGCGCGGGACGGCCGGAGCACGGGCTCGGAGGGTAGGCCCAGGGCGCGGGGCCGGAGCTCGGAGCGTGGGGCCGGAGCGCCGGCCCGGGACGCGAACCCAGGGCACAGGTTCGGAGCGCGGGTTCGGGCGCGAACCCAGGGCGCCGAACCCGAGGGCACGAACTCGGGACGCTGGGCCCCGGGGCGGCGGACTCAGAGCGAACTCGGAGAGTGGAACCCGAGCCTTCGAACCCAAGCCTTCGAACCCGGGGCCCGAGCGCGAAGCGTCGGAGCCGAGCCTCGCGTCCCGGAGCACCGGACCCGAGGCGCCAGGGCCAAGGCGCCGGGCCCGGCCCCGGGACGCGGCGGCCGGGGCGCGAACCTGGCGCGTCCATCCCGCCGCGCGCACCCGCGCCCGAACGCACGGCGACCGCCCGTCGCGCCCCCGTTTCGGGAGCGCGGCGGGCGGTCGCCCAAGGCTTCAGCGGCGCAAGCCGGTGGGATGCCTACTTCTTGTTGCGACGCTGCACACGCGTCTTCTTGAGAAGCTTGCGGTGCTTCTTCTTCGCCATGCGCTTGCGACGCTTCTTGATGACAGAGCCCACCGACAACCCTCGCTCACGTGACGTTTCTACCGCGCGGAGCCGGATCAGCCCGCACAACTGGGGGTCAGCCTACTCGCCGCCCCGGCCCACCTCTAAACGAGGCGGTCCGTAATGCCCCCCTACGCTGTTTCCACGTAGGAGTCTCGCAGGTAGTCGTGGACGGCCTGCTCCGGAACTCGGAAGGACCGACCAACCCTGATGGCCGGCATCTCGCCACTGTGGACCAGGCGATACACCGTCATCTTGGACACCCGCATCACCGCGGCCACCTCGGCCACAGTCAAGAAGTTGACCTCGTTGAGAGGCCTCTCTCCAGAAGCCATGACGCACCGAACCATTCAGCACGCGTCGGGCGCCGGCTTCCCCTCCGGCGACTGCCACACGCACGTGCGTCCCTCCAGAGTAGTGGCGTGTGGTACCAGTGGGGAAGAGGAGTAGTTATCCCACCTGAATCGCCCATCAGGCTGCTTTACCGATCGATTCCGGACAGTCCGGACCGATCGAGCACGTACGCCATGACCGGTTCGTACAGGTGTGGCGCCACGTTGTCGTCAAGCGGGACGACCACCTCGACCCGCCCCTCCTCGGCCGCCACGAACAGCGCGGGGTCGTTGCAATCCGCGAGGCCGATCGCCGCAACCCCCGCCTGACCTGCGCCTCCGGCCCAGCCGTGGTCGCCGATCAGCAGATCCGGCAGCGGCTCGGACCCGGCCGCCAGCTCGGCCAGCATCGCCCGGATCCCGCGCGCGGAGTGGGTGTGTCGGAAATCTCCCGCGTCGTCCACCACCATCGCCACGTCGCCCCGATACCGGATCGCGCGACTGTGCCCACCCTCGGCCGTGGGCGTGCGATAGCTCCACCCGGCGGCGGGGCGCAGGAGCGTACACCCCGCCTCGCGCAACACGCGCGCCAGCGTGCGGTACCAATCGCCTAGCCCGTTCGGGTGGCCCGTGGCCACGATCACCCGCTCACGACGCTCGGCGGCGAGCGCGATCCGGTCCGCGTACGCGTCCAGCGCGGCCACGGTCAGGTCCGGGTCGATGGTGTCCTGCCCGCTGCGGTGGGCCGGGTCGGCCACCACTCCGCAACGGCGCGCCATCAGCGCGAGTACGTCGTCCGCGGTCCACCGACCGTCCGGCTCCAGGCCGAACAGATGGCCGGGATGCCGCTCGCTCATCAGTCGGTAGTGCCGGAGGTTGTTCTCCCTCGTGGTCGCCACGTCGCCGGCGATCCGGCCGCGCACGAGATGGGAGCGAAGCTCCGAGGGGGTGGGAACCGCAACGGTCACGCACAGCTCCTTGGGTCACGGGTCGGGGTCACCGCAGGCGTCGGGACCACCGGGTCACAGGTCGAACATCGGGTCGAGGCCGTGCACCGGGAAGACCGCCCGCCGGGTGGCCAGAATCGATTGGTCGGTGCGGTCCGCCGGGTCGTATCCGGTGGAGAACGGCCGAAAATCGCCGGTCCCGCCGTCGGTCATCCGGTGCGGACCGGCCTGGCGGGTGAGCATCCGGACCTCCTCGCGCCAGTCGAGCGGCACCTCGCGGGTGGGCTCGATGGCATGACCGGCCGCCTCCGCCACCAGGTGCGTCCACGAGCGCGGCACCACGTCGACGGTCGCGTAGCCCCCGCCGCCGGTGGCTATCCAGCGCCCGCCGGCGTGTTCGTGGGCCAGCGCGTGCAGCGCGGCGTGTGCCGTGCGCTGCGCGTCGAGGCTCAGTGCGAGGTGGGCCAGCGGATCGTCCACGTGGGTGTCCGTACCGTGCTGGGTGACCAGCACGTCGGGGCGGAAGTCCGCAAGCAGCGGCGGCACCACGGCGTCGAACGCGCGCAACCACGCGGCGTCGGCGATGCCGGGCGGCAGCGCAACGTTGACCGCGAAGCCCTCGGCGTCCGGCCCGCCGATCTCGCTCGCGAAACCGGTGCCCGGGAACAGGAAGCGCGGGCTCTCGTGCAGGCTGATCGTGAGCACCCGCGGGTCGTCCCAGAACGCCCGCTGCACACCGTCGCCGTGGTGTACGTCGATGTCCACGTACGCGACCCGCTCGGCGCCGAGTTCGAGCAGGCGCGCGATCGCGAGCGCCGGGTCGTTGTAGATGCAGAACCCGCCCGCGGCGTCGGGCATCGCGTGGTGCAGCCCGCCCGCGAAGTTGATCGCGTGGTCCGCGCCGTCGGGGTCTTCCGGCCCGCGCCACACCGCCTCGGCCGCGGCGATCGAGGCGCCGGCGATCAACGCTGACGCCTCGTGCATCCCGGCGAAGGCGGGGGTGTCCTCGGTGCCGAACCCGAACGTGCCGTCGGCGATCCGGGGGTCGAGCGAGGCGGCGCGCACGGCGGCGGTGTACTCGTCGGTGTGCACCATGGCCAGGTCCGCGTCGGTTGCCGACTTCGGGCTGCGCACCCGCAGTTCGGGGAGGGTATGCAGCCCGAACGCGCGGATCAGGTCGATGGTCAGGCGCAGCCGGACCGGGTTCATCGGGTGCCACGATCCGAAGTCGTACCCGGTCATCCCGTCGTCCCACAGCACGTGCACCGCTCGACTCATGCGGTCACGCTACCGCCCGGGTCGGCTCCCGATCATCGGTCGTGAGCGGGTTCACCGTGCGGGGCGAAGGCGCGGGCGAGCGGCAGTACGGCGAGCACCAGGAACAGCGGCACGAGCATCGCCAGGCGGAACGAGGCCAGGTCGGCGATCCCGCCCACGAGCGGGGTGCCGATCAGGAAGCCGACGTAGTTGAAGATGTTGAGTCGGGCGACCGCCTCGTCGGCGTCCTCCGGCGACTGCCGACCGCCCGCGGCGAAGGTCTGCGGGACCAGTACGCACAACCCCACGCCCAGGATCACGAAGCCGAGCAGGCCCACCGCGGCGTGCGGGGCGGCGAGTACGACCGCGAATCCGGCCGCCGCGACCACCGCACCGCCGCGGACCACCTCGACCATGCCCCAGCGCCGCACCGCGAGGTCGCCGACGCTGCGGCCGACGAGGGTGGTGACCATGTATGCGATGTAGGGGACCACCGCGAACGCCTCGGAGCTGTCCAGCACCTTCTCCAGGTAGACCGCGCTCCAGTTGGCCACCGTCGAGTCGCCGATGTAGGCGAACGTCATGACCAGGCACAGCGGGATCAGCGGACGCCAGGGCAGGGTGCGGCGGGGCCGCTCCGGATCGGCGGCCACGACCTGCGGCGCGTCGTCCGCGTGCAGGTAGCCGGGGCCGACCACGAGCAGGGCCGGCACGGTCAGCGCGGCGGCGCCCGCGTACATCGCGACCAGCGGCACCCCGCCCCACGCGCACAGCCCGGCCGTGCCCGCCCCGGCCAGGCCGCCGAGGCTGTACGAGGCGTGGAAGCCGAGCATGATGCTGCGCCCCGCGCGGGCCTGGATCGCCACGCCCTGCATGTTCATCGTGGCGTCCACCGCGCCCAGGGACAGCCCGAACACGAAGAGCACGATCGCCAACTGCCACAGCCCGTCCCCGGCGCCGACCCCGATCAGGGTGGCGCAGACGATCGGCTGGGACATCCGCAGCACGGTACGACTGCCGAATCGCCGGGCCAGGGCGCCCGCGATCACGCTGCCCACGCCCGCGACGATCGGCACCACGGAGAGCACCGCGGTGAGCGTGCCGTCGCCCATGTCGTAGCGGCGCTGGATCGCCGGGATCCGGGTGACGAGCAGCGCGAAGGACACGCCCTGGATCAAAAAGCACGCGAGCAGGCTGAACCGCGCACGGCGCAGCGTCTCGTCCTTGGCCGACCCGGCGGCCGGTTCTCTCACCCGCATGGGCGAGCACGCTACCGACGGGTCACTTCCACGGACAGGGGCCGAGGAGATCTTTTGATGAACCGTCAGATTCGCCGACCGGACAAAACCCGGCGAAATCCGTCAAATGCCCAATAGTCCCGGCAGCTCGACCATGTCCTTGAACAGCGCGTCGGCGTCCGCGAGCCGTTCCGCCGGCGTCATCGCGGCGTGACCGTACACGGTCATCCCGGCCGCCCGCGCGGCCTCGACCCCCAGCGGGCTGTCCTCGACCACCACGCAGCGCGCGGGATCGACGCCCATGGTCGCCGCCGCGTGCAGGAACAGGTCCGGCGCGGGTTTGCCCCGGGCGACGTCCTGGCTGCTGAAGATGACCGATTCGGGGAAACGCCCGATCAGCCCGGTACGGGTCAGCGCGAGCCGGATCCGCTCATGCGTGCCGGAGGAGGCCAGGCAGTACGGCACGCCCGCGGCGTCCAGCGCGGCCAGCACGTCGACGACCCCCGGCACCGCTTCGAGCTCGGCCCGGAATCCGGCGAACACCCGCTCGTGGTAGACGTGATCGAAGTCCTCGGGCAGCGTGACGCCGTCCCGCTCGCGAACGATCGTGTGCACCCGGGCCATGGTGCCGCCGAGGTAGTCGCGCAGCGAGTCCTCGTAGGCGGTGGGCACGCCGAGTTCGGTGAGCAACGCGGCGAGCACCCGGTTGGCGATCGGCTCGCTGTCCACCAGCACGCCGTCGTTGTCGAACAGGACCAGCTCCGGCCTCACGAAAGGCCCTCGGCGATCTCCTGCGAACGGTTGCTCGCGGCTTCCAGGGCGGCGAGCAGCGCGGCACGCACGCCGTGGTTCTCCAACTCGCGGATCGCCGCGATCGTGGTGCCGGCCGGCGAGGTCACCGCCTCGCGCAGCAGCGTGGGGTGCTCGCCCGAGTCGCGCAGCATCACCGACGCGCCGATCGCGGCCTGCACGATCAGGTCGTGCGCGGCGGCGCGCGGCAGGCCGAGCAAAATGCCGGCGTCGGTCATCGCCTCGACCAGGAAGTAGAAGTAGGCCGGCCCCGAGCCGGACAGCGCGGTGACCGCGTCCTGCTGCTTCTCCGGGACCCGGATGGTCTTGCCGACCGATCCGAAGATCTCCTCGACCCGCTCCAGGTGCGACTCCGTGGCGTGCGCGCCGCCGGAGATCGCGCTCATCCCCTCGTCCACGAGCACGGGGGTGTTGGACATGACGCGCACCACGGGGGTGCCCGCGGCCAGACGGGCCTCCAGGAACTTGGTGGTGATGCCCGCCGCACCGCTGACCACGAGCCGGTCGGCGGGAACGTGCGGGGCCAGTTCGTCCATCAGCGCGCCCATGTCCTGCGGCTTGACGGTCAGGATCAGGATGTCGGCGGCCTTGGCGGCCTCGGCGTTGCTCACCGCCTCGACGCCGTAGCGGCGGCGCAGGTCCTCGGCCCGTTCGGCGCGACGGGTGGTGACGAGGAGGTCGTCGGGGCTCTTGCCCGCCCGGATCATCCCGGACAACAGCGCTTCACCGATTTTCCCGGTGCCGACGACGGCGACCCGCTGAGCCATGGCCCCACACTTTCTCGCGTTCCTGGTCCGTCAGGGGCACGCCCGGTGCCCACGATGGCCACCGTACGGTACGTACACGTGTCCGAGGGTGGGCCCCGACGCGGGTCCCGGGCCGCTCAGGGGGTGCGCCGGCGCAGGGTCAGCGCCCCGAGCCCGAGCGCGGCGAGCACACAGCCGGCGATCACCGCGACATCGCGCAGCAGCAGGCCGGAGACCTCGTGCTCGGTGGAGAGCCGGGTCATCGCGTCCACCGCGTAGGACAGCGGAAGCACGTCGGAGACCGCTTCGAGCACCGGCTGCATACGATCGCGCGGCACGAACAGCCCGCACAGCAGGAACTGCGGCAGGATCACCGCGGGCAGGAACTGCACCGCCTGGAACTCGGTGTCGGCGAACGCGCTCACCAGCAGGCCCAGGGCCATCCCGAGCAGCGCGTTCAGGACCGCGACGCACAGGATCAGCCAGGTCGGCCCGACCACGTCCAGATCGAGCAGCCCGATCGCGAGCCCGGTGGCCACCGTCGCCTGGAGCACCGCGACGATCCCGAACGCGAGCGCGTAGCCGCCGATCAGCTGCATCTTGCCGATCGGCATGGTGAGCAGCCGCTCCAGCGTCCCGGTCGAGCGCTCGCGCAGCGTGGCCACCGAGGCGACCAGGAACATCACCACGAACGGGAAGATCCCCAGCAAGGGCCCGCCGATGTGGTCGAACTGCTCCGGCCGGTCGTCGTAGAGCCAGTACAGCAGCGTGAGCAGCACACACGGCACCAGGAGCATCAGCGCGACGGTGCGCGGGTCGTGCCGCAACTGGCCGAGCACCCGGCGGGCGGTGGCGGTGGTGGCGGTGCCGGTCATGACGTGCTCCTCGGGGCGGATGCGGTCGCGGCGGTCGATGCGGCCGGTCCCGGCTCGGCGGCGGCGTCGACCAGCGCCAGGAAGGCCGCCTCCGCGTCCCGGGTCCCGGTACGGGTGAGCAGCGCCCCGGGCGTGTCGTCGGCCAGCAGCGCGCCGTCGCGCAGCAGCAACAGCCGCTCGCAGCGCTCGGCCTCGTCCATCACGTGGCTGGACACGAGCAGCGTGACGCCGCCGGCCGCGAGCCGGTGGAACAGGCCCCACAGGTCGCGACGCAACACCGGATCCAGGCCGACCGTCGGCTCGTCCAGGACCAACAGCTCCGGTGTCCCGAGCAGCGCGGCGGCCAGCGACACCCGGGCCCGCTGCCCGCCGGACAGCCGGGCCACCGCGGCGTCCTGCCGATCGGTCAGGTCCACCTCGCGCAGCACCCGGTCGAGGTCGTCGGCCGCGGCGCCGAGGAGCCGGCCGAAGTAGCGCAGGTTCTCCCGCACGGTCAGATCCGCGTACACCGACGGCGCCTGCGTCACATAGCCGATCGCGCTGCGCAGCCGCCGATGCCCGGCGGGCAGCCCGAGCACGTCCAGCCGCCCGCTCACCCGCGCCTGCACGCCGACGATCGCCCGCATCAGCGTGCTCTTGCCGCACCCGCTCGGCCCGAGCAGCCCGGTGACACTCCCGCGCGGCACGGCGAACGAGACGTCGTCGAGCACCACGCGCCCGCCGCGCACGACCCGCAGCCCTTCGGCGCGGATCGCGTCCTCGCCATAATTCATCATGTGTTGAATATGCGCTTCCCCCCTGACGCCGTCAAGCGATTCCCTACGATTTCCCCCAGTCGACAAAGGGGCGACCATGGGGGCCGGTCGACCCCGTGAGCCGAAAAAGGGCGCCCCGGCCGCAGCCGGGACGCCCCTTCGAAAACGTGCTACGCGCGACGCGTCAGTCGAACAACGACACGTCCCGCACCGCGCCCTTGTCCGCGCTGGTGGCCATCGCCGCGTACGCCTTCAGCGCCGTGCTGACCACCCGCTCGCGCTTCGCCGGGCGGTACTTGCCCAGGTCGTGCAGCAGGTGCTCGCGCCGCTCGGCCAGCTCCTCGAAGGAGACCTCCAGCTCGATCCGGCGATTGGGGATGTCGATGGTGATGATGTCGCCGTCGCGCACCAGCGCGATCGCGCCGCCGGCCGCCGCCTCGGGCGAGACGTGCCCGATGGACAGCCCCGAGGTGCCGCCGGAAAAACGCCCGTCGGTGATCAACGCGCACTTCGCGCCGAGCCCGCGACCCTTGAGGAACGACGTCGGGTACAACATCTCCTGCATGCCCGGACCGCCCTTGGGGCCCTCGTAGCGGACCACCACCACGTCGCCCTCCTTGACCCGCTTGGTCAGGATGGCGTCGACCGCCTCCTCCTGCGACTCGACCACCACGGCCGGGCCGGAGAAGGTCCAGATCGACTCGTCCACGCCGGCGGTCTTGACCACGCAACCCGCCTCGGCGAGGTTGCCGTACAGGATGCCCAGGCCACCGTCGCGGCTGTACGCGTGCGCCACGTCGCGGATGCAGCCCGAGGCCACGTCCAGGTCGAGCGAGTCCCAGCGCTCCGACTGGCTGAACGCGGTGGCCGAGCGCACACAGCCCGGCGCCGCGTGGAACAGCTCGACCGCCTCGGCCGAGGGCGAACCGCCGCGCACGTCCCAGGTCTTGAGCCATTCGGCGAGCGAGTCGGCGTGCACCGAGGTGACGTCCTCGTGCAGCAGCCCGGCCCGGTACAGCTCGCCGAGCAGCGCCGGCACGCCGCCCGCCCGGTGCACGTCCTCCACGTGGTACGGCGCGTTGTTCGGCGCGACCTTCGCCAGGCACGGCACCCGACGCGAGAGCGCGTCGATGTCGGCCATGGTGAAGTCCAGCTCGGCCTCCTGCGCGGCGGCGAGCAGGTGCAGGATCGTGTTGGTCGAGCCGCCCATCGCGATGTCCATCGCCATCGCGTTCTCGAACGCCTGGCGGGTGGCCACGTTGCGCGGGAGCACGCTCTCGTCGTCCTGCTCGTAGTAGCGCTTGGTGATCTCCACGATCGTGCGGCCCGCGCCCTCGTACAGCGCCTTGCGCGCGGTGTGCGTGGCCAGCACCGAGCCGTTGCCCGGCAGCGCCAGGCCCATCGCCTCGACCAGGAAGTTCATCGAGTTGGCGGTGAACATGCCCGCGCACGACCCGCAGGTCGGACACGCGGCGTCCTCGATCCGCTCCAGGTCCTCGTCGGAGACCTTGTCCGACGCGGAGTCGGCGATCGCGGTGATCAGGTCCAGGTGCGGACGCACCCGACCGTCCACCATCACCGCGGTGCCGGCCTCCATCGGACCGCCGGAGACGAACACGGCGGGGATGTTCAGCCGCAGCGCGGCCATCAGCATGCCGGGGGTGATCTTGTCGCAGTTGGACACGCACACGATCGCGTCGGCCTGGTGCGCGTTGACCATGTATTCGACCGCGTCGGCGATCAGCTCGCGCGAGGGCAGCGAATAGAGCATGCCCGAGTGGCCCATCGCGATGCCGTCGTCGACGGCGATCGTGTTGAACTCGCGCGGGATGCCGCCGGCGGCGGAGATCGCCTCGGAGACGATGCGGCCGACGGGCTGGAGGTGGGTGTGCCCCGGTACGAACTCGGTGAAGCTGTTGGCGACCGCGATGATCGGCTTGCCGAAGTCCGCACGCTTGACGCCTGCGGCCATGAGGAGCGCGCGAGCGCCCGCCATTTCGCGACCGTGGGTGACCGTCCGAGACCTGAGTTGCGGCACTGCACACACCCTCTCAGCAATTCACCGGTGGATCCGGGTGCTTTCGAGCTTACGTCCGCGGCCGGGAACGACGGCGCGGCCGTCCACGATGCGACCGTCGGCGGGGGTTGGAGGACATGCGCCGGCGCCGGGCCGGCCGGGGCGTCGTGCGGGTGGGCGCGCGGCGGTCGGTCAGCCGTTCAGGTGACGCTGGAGGATCGGTGCGAGCCGGCGAACGAGTTCGGCCGGCGGCGTCGAGGCGATCGGCTCCAGGCACACCACGTAGCGGGTCAGCGCGACCCCGAGCAGCTGGCTCACGCACAAATTCGCGCGCAGTGCCGCGTCCGGGCCGCCGATGCCCTCGGCCAGGCGCGTGGTCAACTCCGCGCCGACGAACTCGCGAAAGGCCGGGTTGCCGCCCCCGTCCAGCACCACGGTGCGCAGGATGGCCAACAGCCGGGTGCCGGTGTCCGGGTGTTCCCACAGCGCCACGAACGACTCGGCCAGCCGCTCGCCCGCGTGCTCGACACCGTGCGCGAACACCGTGCCGACCAGTGTCGCGGGGTCCAGCGGCAGGTCCATGGCCGCGATGAACACCCGGTCCTTGGAGCCGAAGTAGTGGTGCACGAGGGCGGGATCCACCCCGGCGCCGCGGGCGATCGCCCGGACCGACGCGCCCGCGTAGCCGCGCGCGGCGAACTCGGTGCGGGCCGCCTCCAGGATCCCGGTCCGGGTCCGGGAGGCATCCCCGCGCCGACCGGGCGGCCTGCCCGGACCGCGCCGCCGGACGTCGGGCGCGTCGGCGGCGGTCTTCGGGTCAGCCATGCCGGCGCTCCGCCCCGGCCTCGGCCGCCAGGTGCAGCCGGGTGTACGCCAGCGCCTCGGCGAGGTCGGCCTCGCGCTCGGCGCGACTGCCGCACCGGCGGGTGTTCACCTCGAGCACGACCGCGCCGGTGAACGAGGTGCGGGCCAGGTGCTCCAGGACTTCCGCGCACGGCTGGGTGCCGCGTCCGGGCACCAGGTGCTCGTCCTTGAGCGAGCCGCTGCCGTCGGCCAGGTGTACGTGCCCGAGCCGGTCGCCCATGCGGGCCAGCATGTCCAGCGCGTCCGAGCGCGAGGTCGCGGTGTGCGACAGGTCGAGGGTGAAGTGCCGGTAGTCCTCGTCGGCGGGGTCCCAGTCCGGCGCGTACGCCGCGACCTCCTTGTCCCGGTAGCGCAGCGGGAACATGTTCTCCACCGCGAACAGCACGTCGGTCTCGCCGGCCATGCGCTCGATCCCGCGCACGAAGTCGCGGGCGTAGCTGCGCTGCCAGCGAAACGGCGGATGCACCACGACCGTGCGCGCGCCCAGCCGCATCGCCGCGTCCCGCGCGCGCACCAGCTTGGCCCACGGGTCGGTGCCCCACACCCGCTGGGTGATCAGCAGACAGGGCGCGTGCACGGACAGGATCGGCATCGCGTGGTGGTCGGACAACCGGCGCAGCGCCTCGATGTCCTGGCTGACCGGATCGGTCGAGACCATCACCTCGACACCGTCGTAGCCGAGCCGGGCCGCGATCTCGAAACCGTCCGCGGTGGACTCGGGGTACACGGAGGCGGTGGACAGGGCGATCTTTGCGTCGGGCACCCGCAACACCGCGTCCGGCACGCGTGCCGCGGCGGGGTCGGACCCCGTACCCGTGAGTATGTCGTGGTCGGCCACGTCGCCCAGAGTAGAACCATCGACCGCCGGATCGACCTCGTCCCGCCGCATCGGCGCGTCCGATCCGAACCGAATCGCCACCCGACGCCCCGTCCGGCTCGACCTCATCGGCCCCGATCGGCCGGATTCGTCCCGACCCGACGCGTCGCCGCCGGCGGGCCTCAGTCCATCCAGTCCAGCCGGCGCAGGATGATCCCCTCCCGCAGCGCCCACGGACAGATCTCCAACGTGTTCACGTCGAACAGGTCCAACGCGGCGTCGGCCACTATGGCGCCGGCCACCAGCTGCGGCGCGCGTCCCACCGACACCCCCGGCAGCGCGGCCCGCTCGGTCGCGGTCATCGTCGCCAGCCGGGGCAGCCAGTCGGCCAGCCCGGTCCGGCTCAGCGAACGTTTGACGTAGGGGCCCTCCCCCGAGGACGGCGCGCCAGCGATCCGGGCGAGCTGCTTGAACGTCTTGGACGTGGCCACCACGTGGTCGGGCCGGCCGAGTCGGCTGAACTCGGCGACCGTGCGGGCGATCTCGGCCCGCACGTGCTTGCGCAGCACCCGTACCTCGTCCGCCGTGGGCGGGTCGGTGTGCAGCCAGTTCCGGGTCAGCCGGCCCGCGCCCAGCGGCAGCGAGGCGGCCGCGTCCGGCTCCTCGTCCACGCCCGCCGCGATCTCCAGCGAGCCGCCGCCGATGTCCAGGACGAGCAGCCGACCGGAGGACCAGCCGAACCAGCGGCGCACCGCCAGGAAGGTCAGCCGGGCCTCGTCCGCGCCGGTGAGCACCTGCAGGTCCACCCCGGTCTCGCTCCGCACCCGGTCGAGCACCGCCTCGGAGTTGGCCGCCTCGCGCACCGCCGAGGTGGCGAACGGCAGCAGGTCCTCGACGCCCTTGTCCTCGGCCACCTCGAGCGCCGCCGCCATCGTGCGGACCAGCAGATCTATCCCGTGCGGGGCGATGCTCCCGTCCGGCTCCAGCAGCTCGGCCAGGCGCAGCTCGCGCTTGTGCGAGTACGCGGGAAGGGGCCGAGCACCCTGATGGGCGTCGACCACGAGCAGGTGGACCGTATTCGAGCCCACGTCGAGAACACCGAGTCGCATGGTGACGAAGGTAATCCGTCGACCCGGGCGGGCGAGCGGGGGCGTTCCCTCGCTTGCCACGCCTTTGCCGAACCGGACATCCCGCCCGGCGCTCTACGCTGGTGGTGTGCCTGAGGTAGACCTGGATTTTCCGCGTGCTTGGTTCGAGTTTCCCGACCCCGACGACGCCGATCAGCTGTTCCGCTGCGATCTGACCTGGTTGACCTCGCGTTGGCAGTGCATCTTCGGTGCCGGCTGCCATGGCGTGGTGGCCGGGCGGGCGCCCGACGGGTGTTGTTCGCTGGGCGCGCACTGGTCGGACGAGGACGACGAGAAACGGGTGCTGGCCTGGGCCGAACGGCTGACCCCGCAGACCTGGCAGTTCCACGACCTGGCCGCCCGGAAGGGGGTCAGCGAGTTCGAGGACGGCGACAAGCGCACCCGGCTGGTCGACGGCGCGTGTGTGTTCCTGAACCGGCCCGGCTTCGCCGGCGGCGCCGGGTGCTCGCTGCACGCGCTCGCGCTGCGTGAGGGTGTGCATCCGTTGGAGACCAAGCCGGACGTGTGCTGGCAACTGCCGGTGCGGCGGACCTACGACTGGATCGACCGCCCGGACGAGACGCGCGTGCTGATGGTGACGATCGGCGAGTACGACCGCCGGGGCTGGGGCCCGGGCGGCCACGACCTGCACTGGTGGTGCACCGGGAGCACCGAGGCGCACGGCGCGGGCGAGCCGGTGTACGAGTCCTACGGGCCGGAGCTGCGCGAGCTGATGGGCGAGGCGGCCTACGCGGTCCTGGTCGAGGCGTGCCGGGCCCGGCTGGCCGGCGGTCGGCCGATCGCGCCGCACCCGGCGGATCCGGTCGACTGACCGGGGCCCGGCCCGGACCGGGCCGGCTCAGCGGCCGGCGGCCGGGCGGCTCGGCGGCGGCGTGCTCGCGGGCGCGCCGGTCGGCGGCGGGCCCGACGTGGCCGGGTCGCCGGTGCGGCCCTCGATGGTGACCACCGTGCCACCCGGCTCGATCACCACCTTGGCCGACCACGACCCCCGGGGCGCCTTCGCGGTGACGACCGAGATCGTGACGGTGTCCTCCTGCCCCGGCGCGAGCGTGCCGTGCGCTCGGCTCAGGCGCAGCCAGGCCGCCCCGGTCCGAGCCTGCCAGTCGACCGGGACCGCGCCGACGTTGCGCAGCGTGATCATGGTGCGATCGCCGGTGTGTGTGGCCGTGACCAGCGGCGGCACGGGGGTGGGGTCGGCGGGCGGCGGCACGAACACGACGCCCGGCGCGATCGGGTCCGGCGGCGTCACGGGCGGCGCGACGGCGGCCGGCGCCGAGCCGCGTCCGTGCGACGGGCCGCCGACACCGGGCCGCACGGCGGTCGCGGCCGGGGAGGCCGGCGGCGCCGCGGGCACGTTCGGCACGGTCCCGTCGGCGGTGTCCACGTGCGCCGACGCGATGGTGACCACCCTGGCGGTCGGCCCGGCGGCCGACCCGCCGGAGGCCTGCCACAGGGCCAGCGCGGGCGCGGCCACCACGGCGGCCACCACGACCGCCGCGATCACCGTGGCCCGGCGGCGATTGCCGCGCTCGACCACCCGGGCCCGAAAGACCGGGAAGCCGGCCCGGTCGAACTCGGCGACCCGGCGGGCGAGCTCCGGCGGCCGCTGGGCGGAGCGGCCCTTGCCCACCTCGCCCAGCACCTCGATCCGCAGCGCCGCGGGCGGGGCGACCAGCGCGAGGGCGACCGGCGCCGCCGCGGCGCCCGTGGTCGGCGCGAGCAGGGTCGCCGCGCGGCGCACGTGCGGCCCGCACCGCCGACACGTCTCGACGTGCGCGATCAATCGTTCGCGCAGCGCCGAGGTGAGCCGCCCGGTGGCCAACTCCTGGCCCTCGGGGCAGCCGTGCGAGGCCTCGGCGCCCGCGACCGCCGCCCGGGTCCGGTCCACCTCGCGCCCGGCGCACAGGAGCAGGCTGCGGGCGTGCTGCTCGTCACAGCCGAGCACGGCGGCCAGGCCACGCGGATCGAGCCCGTGCCGGACCGACAACTCCAGCACCTCGCGCCGCTCCGGCGCCAGTCCCACCGCGTCGGGCCAGGCAAGTTCGTCCAGGTCGCCGCACCGAGCGGGCACGCGCCCGGCCTCGGTGCCGGGGAACAGGTCGGTCGGCTCGTCGGCGTCGCCCGCCAGCGGCGGCAGGCTGCGCTCGTGCGCCCACACCACCCGTACGTCCTCGGGCCGGGCGGGCCCGGTGCCGACTCGCACGTGGGCGTCGAGGCGGACCAGGCACTCGTAGCGGGCGAGCGCGTACAACCACGGTTTGAGCAGATCCAGGTCCGGCAGTCGGCCGATGTGACGGTCGGCGAGCACGAACGTGCTGCGGAGGGATTCCGCGGCCGCCCGATGGTCGCGCAGCACCGACAGGCAGTAGGTGTAGAGCCCTTCGGCGTAGGCGTCGTAGGCGGCGCGTCCCCACGAAAGCACCGCGCCGGGGGCCGATGCCCGGCCGGTTACCGAATCCGTCACGTTCGTGAACGTAGGTGTCGGAGAGCCGTCGACTCAGGCGATTTGCACTTTCATACGCCTTTCGAGATCGACAATCATACTTTCGAGTGAATATCCGTCACCTTTGCCGGAATTCGTTCGTCGGACCTCCGCGCGACGCCGGTCCTCCGGTGACCGTCAGCGAAACACCGGTCGGATTCGCCGAAACGGTAACTGCCCACGTGGTGGCCGGTGCCCTGTCCGGATTCGCCGAGATCGTGATCGATATCGACTGGCCGTTGGCCAGTGTGCCGGCATGCGAACCCACCGTGAGCCAGTCGTTTTCCGACACCGCCAGCGACCAGGTGACCGGCCCGCCGGTCGCGGTGAGCCGGACGGTCTGCGCGGCGCCGCCCGCGCCGAGGTCCACCGTCGAGCGGGACCAGGACAGCGTGCCCGGCGCCGCCGGATTGCCCGCGTCGGTGCCGCCCGACCGGGGAAGGGTCGCCGGCCCGCCGGCGAGCGGGGCGGCGGCGTTCGTCGAGGGTTTGGCGCTTCGGCTCGTCCGCGCGGTCGGCTTCGCGGCGGCGGCCCGGGTGCTCGGCGCCGAGGTCGGCACCGCCCGCGTCGTCGACGGCGCGGACGCGGTAGTCGGGACCACACTCGCCGACGCGGCCGGCGGCTCGGCCGGATGCAGCGCCGGCGGCTGCTCCGGGAGCGGCGCCGAACTCAGCGCGATCGGCGTGTCGTGCTCGGCCCCGGGCCGCAACAGCACCGCCGTGCCGAGCACCAGCGCGACGGCCGTCGCACACGCGGCCACCACCGGCACCCGCGACCTCGGCCGACCCGTGCCCTTCGGAAAGCCGCCCCGCTCGACCGGATCCACCGGTTCGGCCGCGCCGTCCGCGCGCAGCGCCATCCGGATCGCGTACGGCGCGTTGGCCGCCGCGCCGCCCGCGAGCAGCGCCCGCGCCTCCACCGGTCCCGGGCGCAGCGCCACGCAGTCCGGGCAGGAGTCGACGTGCAGGTGCAGCGGTTGCCGCAGCCCCGCCTCGACCGCGGCCCCCGCCTCCGGCAGCAGCAGCGCGAGTTCGGGGCAGTCCCGCCGCGCGTGCGTGGCCACCGCGTACACCGCGAGCGCCTGCTCGAACTGCACCGGTCCATGCGCGAGCAGCCGCGCCGTCCGCCGCTCGGACACGCCCAGCACATCCGCCACTTCGGCGTCACTCAGGCGGTGCCGCGCCGACAGGTCCAGGGCGATCCGCTCGTCCTCGTCGACCGCCCACAGCGCGTACGGCACCAGCGGCGCCAGTCGGCGTCGATCGGGCACCGACCACCCCGCGCCACCCGCGGCCAAGACCTGCTCGACCACCCCGGGACCGGGCCGCTCCACCGCCGCCCGCTCGGCCACGACCCGCACCAGCGCGTACAACAGCGCCCGGCTCCGGCGCGGGTCGCGCAACGCGCGGATCCGCTCCGGCGCGAGCGTCAGCGCCTCGCGCACCACCCGCTCGGCGACCCGGGGCCGGTACCCGAGCGCCACGCAGAAGCCGAACAACGCATCACCGTGGGTGTCGTACAACGCCACCGCGTCGGGCACCGCGCCCGTTTCGTCCGCCGTTCCGGATTCCCGCACCGCACCGTCCCCCACCATGCCGCCACACGGTAGGCACAACGCCCGACCGCCACCATCGCTTTGCCCACCCGGTGACAGGATCAAGACATTCCGCCCGTGATCGATCCCGGCCCCGTCTCCATTGTCGGCGCGGGCCGTTACGGTTCCTGGCATGGCCAGGATCACCACGAAGGATCGCCCGTCGTATCGCTGCACCGAGTGCGGCTGGACCGGGCCGAAATGGCTGGGCCGCTGCAACGAGTGCCACGCGTGGGGCACGGTCGAGGAGTTCGGCGCCCCCAAGGCCCGCTCGATCGCCGCCGGGCCGGTCACCACCGCGGCGCTGCCGATCGGCCGGATCGACGTACAGCAGGCCCGGTTTCGCCCGACCGGCGTCGACGAGTTGGACCGCGTGCTCGGCGGCGGCCTGGTCCCGGGGGCGGTCGTACTGCTCGCTGGCGAGCCCGGCGTCGGCAAGTCCACCCTGCTGCTCGACGTGGCCAGCAAGTCCGCGTCGCCGGCCGCCCGCACCCTCTACATCACCGGCGAGGAGTCGGCCGCCCAGGTCCGCCTGCGCGCGGGCCGGATCGGCGCGCTCAACGAGGAGCTCTACCTCGCCGCCGAGACCGACCTCGCCGCGCTGATCAGCCACGTCGACGCGGTCAAGCCCGCCCTGCTCGTGGTCGACTCGGTGCAGACCATCGCCTCGCCCGCGATCGACGGCGCGCCCGGCGGCGTGTCGCAGATCCGCGAGGTGACCGGCGCGCTGATCCGCATCGCCAAGGAACGCAACATCGCCACCGTGCTGGTCGGCCACGTCACCAAGGACGGCTCGATCGCCGGCCCGCGCCTGCTGGAGCACCTGGTCGACGTGGTGCTGCACTTCGAGGGCGATCGACACGCCCGACTGCGCCTGGTCCGCGCGATCAAGAACCGCTACGGCACCGCCGACGAGGTCGGCTGCTTCGAACTGCACGACGAGGGCATCACCGGCCTGACCGACCCCAGCGGCCTGTTCCTGACCCAGCGCGCCGAGCCGGTCTCCGGCACCTGCGTCACGGTGACCCTGGAGGGCAAACGGCCCCTGGTGGTCGAGGTCCAGGCGCTGGTGGCCCCGTCCCAGATCCCCACCCCGCGACGGGCCACCTCGGGCCTGGACTCGGCCCGGATCGGCATGGTGCTCGCGGTCCTGGAGCGGCGCGGCGGGGTGCGCCTGGAGAAGACCGAGATCCACACCGCCACCGTCGGCGGCGTCAAGCTCACCGAACCGGCCGCCGACCTGGCCGCGGCGCTGGCCCTCGCGGGCGCCGCCGCCGACCACCCGCTGCCGACCAAGCTGGTCGCGGTCGGCGAGGTCGGCCTCGCGGGCGAGATCCGCCGCACCACCGGCGTACAGCGGCGGCTCGCCGAGGCGTTCCGGCTCGGCTTCACACACGCCCTGGTGCCGCCCGATCCCGGCAAGATCCCCAAGGGCATGAAGGTGATCGAGGTGGCCGACATCCGCGAGGCGCTGCGCGCGTTCAACCTGGTCTCCGCACGCGAGCGCCGGGACGACCGCACATGATCGGCGGGGCCCGCCGACCGGGCCCGCGACACCCTCCCCCGCGTGCCCGGCCCCGCTCCCGGGCCCCGTCCGGCAACTTTCCGGGTGCCCCGAGGAGTGACCATGTGTCGCCTCGGACATACTCGACACGCGGAGCGGCGCGCGCGACCCGTGCCGAAACACGGCTTCGAGTCGGTTGCGGCGACCGGTCGGCGGCCGGGAGGCACTAGACTTTTCCACCGATCTTCCGACGTAGCGGCCGACCTGTGTCGTCCGCAGGTCCTGAGGCGCTCCCGGCCGTGCATACCGGAGCAAATGCCCGGGTGACGGCCGATGGCCGGCCGAGGATGGCAACGACCACGGGGAGTTCTGTGGCTACGAATGACCGGACCGACAAGGGCACGAGTGCCGACGCGGCTCTCGTGAGGGCCGCGCTGCAGTCCGTGGCCCCGGGCACCGCCCTGCGCGACGGCCTGGAGCGCATCCTCCGGGGCAACACGGGCGGCCTGATCGTGCTGGGTTTCGACAAGACGGTGGAGGCGCTGTCCACCGGCGGCTTCGTGCTCGACGTCGAGTTCTCCGCGACCCGGCTGCGCGAGCTGTGCAAGCTCGACGGCGGGGTGGTGGTCGACCGCGAGTGCACGAAGATCGTCCGGGCGGGCGTGCAGCTCGTCCCGGATCCGTCGATCCCGACGGAGGAGACCGGCACCCGGCACCGCACGGCCGAGCGGGTCAACAAGCAGACCGGCTACCCGGTGGTCTCGGTGAGCCAGTCCATGCGCCTGATCGCGCTCTACGTGAACGGTCGGCGACACGTCCTGGAGGACTCGGCGGCGATCCTGTCCCGGGCCAACCAGGCGCTCGCCACGCTGGAGCGCTACAAGCTGCGCCTCGACGAGGTGTCGGGCACGCTGTCCGCCCTGGAGATCGAGGACCTGGTCACCGTTCGCGACGTGTGCGCGGTGTCCCAGCGGCTGGAGATGGTGCGCCTGATCGCCCGCGAGATCGACGGCTACGTCACCGAGTTGGGGGTCGACGGCCGGTTGCTCTCGCTGCAACTCGAAGAGTTGATCGCGGGTGTCGAGGACGACCGCAAGCTGGTCGCCCGCGACTACGTGCCGGAACGCGCGATCAAGCGCGGCCGGACCGAGGCCGACGTGCTCGACGAACTCGACGGCCTGGCCCACGCCGATCTGCTCGACCTGCAGACGGTGGCCCGCGCGCTCGGTTTCACCTCGGGCCACGAGGTCCTCGACTCGGCGGTCAGCCCCCGCGGCTACCGACTGCTCGCCAAGGTCCCCCGGCTCCCACCGGTGGTGATCGAGCGGCTCGTGGAGCACTTCGGCGGCCTGCAGAAGCTGCTCGCGGCCAGCGTGGACGACCTCCAGGCGGTGGACGGCGTGGGCGAGGCCCGGGCTCGCAGCGTCCGCGAGGGCCTGTCCCGCCTCGCCGAGTCCTCGATCCTGGAGCGCTACGTCTGATCGCTCGGTGGTGACACGGGAAGGGCCCCGGCGCTCGGCGCCGGGGCCCTTCCCGTTGCGTTCTCGTCCCGCGTTCGGCTCCCGCCCTGCCGGTACGCCGCTACTTGCCGACGGTGGCGGTGAAGATGAACTCGCCGGAGGGCTCCAGGCCCGCCAGCACGCCCTTGGCCCGGTAGGCGGCCTTGTCCGCCGGGGCGGCCTTGGTCTGCCCGCCGTTGGTGGCGCACTGCCGTGGGTCGGAGCGGGTCCAGGCCCAGTCCCGGGTGATCGACACGGCCTGCGAGGCGCCCTGCTGGATCTGGCGCACGTCGGTGCCCGGGCCGGCCGCGCAGTCGGCCGAGCTCCACAGCCGGTCGCTGCCGGACAGCACCTCGATGTAGGCGTGGCTCGGCGCGAGGTCGACGTAGCAGGTGGGGCCCGACTCGTTGGTGACGATCACCTTCAGGGCCACGTTCTGCGAGGCGTTGTAGGCGCTCTTGCCCGCCTCCACCGGCTGGATCTGCACCCGGATCATGGCCGGCGTGCACCAGGTGCCCCCGCCCGGTGCGGGCTTGCCACCACCCGGGACCGTGCCGCCGCCCGGGGTGCCCGCGCCGCCCGCCGACTGGCCGGCCTGGCCGCTCTGCCCGCCGGGCTGACCGGAGGCGCCGGCCGACGTACCGGCGGAGGTGCCCGAGGACGCGCCGGAGGTGCCGCCCGGCGTGCCCGTACTCCCGCCCGGGATCGGCGGGTTGGCGCCGTTGGTCGGGTTGGCCCCGGGCGTGATGGCGCTCGGATCGGGCGAGACCGAACCCGACGGGATCGGCTTCTTGTCCGAGGCGTTCTTCTTGTCGTCGGAGTCCCCACCGGCAGTGCATGCCCAGGCCACCAGCGCGATCAACAGCGCGAGGGCGAGCAGCACGACGACCCGCCGACGCCAATAGACGGTTGACGGCAGGTGACCCACGGGACGGCGCATCGAGTCCACGCGCAAACTCTAGGGGAGATCGTTACGCCGTCCGGTGTAGCCACACCGTCCGAAGCGTTGGATTTTCCGGCCGTGTCGCGACCGAAGAAGCCCTGGTCGCGGGCCTATTCCGGCATTTGCGGGCAGAAGCCACCGTCACCCGCCCGAGTGACCACCCGTAACGTGCGAGGATCGGGGGGAGATGTCACACGCACTGCACGAGCCGATCCTCGACTGGTATTCGGCCAACAACCGCGATCTGCCCTGGCGCACCCCCGACGCGTCCGCGTGGGCGGTGGTGGTCAGCGAGTTCATGCTGCAACAGACCCCGGTGGCCCGGGTGTTGCCGGTCTACACGGCCTGGCTGGAGCGCTGGCCCACCCCGGCCGCACTGGCCGCCGACGAGCCGGGCGAGGCGGTGCGGATGTGGGGCCGGCTCGGCTACCCGCGCCGCGCGCTGCGCCTGCACGGCGCGGCGACCGCGATGGTCGACCGACACGACGGCGAGGTCCCGCGCGCACACGCGGACCTGCTCGCACTGCCCGGGGTCGGCGAGTACACCGCCGCCGCCATCGCCTCGTTCGCGTTCGGACAGCGGCACATCGTGCTGGACACCAACGTGCGCCGGGTGATCGGCCGGGCGATCGACGGCGTCGAGTATCCGCCGCAGGCCACCACGCCGGCCGAACGGCGCACCGCGACCACGCTGTTGCCCGACACCGCCGAGACGGCGTCGACCTGGGCGGTCGCGATCATGGAGCTCGGCGCGCTGGTGTGCACGGCCAAGTCGCCCAAATGCGTGGGGTGTCCGATCGCGGCGCTGTGCGCGTGGCGGCTGGCCGGCAAGCCCGCCTACACGGGTCCGCCGCGACGCGGGCAGACGTACGCGGGCACCGATCGCCAGGTCCGGGGCCGACTGCTCGCGGTGTTGCGCGACAGCGCCGAACCGGTGGACCAGGCCGCGTTGGACGCGGTGTGGGACGAACCCGTCCAACGCGCGCGAGCGCTGGACGGGCTGGTCGCCGACGGGCTGGTGGAACCGTTGGCGGCGGGTGTGTACCGCCTGCCGGCCGGTCCGCTCAGTGACAGTACTTCTTCTCCGCGTCGATCGGATTCGTCGGAATCCGCATCGAATTCCGTTTCACCGAGCCGGTGAAATTCTTCCAGAACCGGGACAGCGACATCGGCTCGCGGGTCGCTTCCTGAAGTTCGCGAATTCCGCCGCAATTCAGTGCCCGACGGGCCGCCTCGACCTTTGCCGGGTCGACGTTGCGCAGGTCGAGCGGGGTGCCCGGCCGGGTGAAGTCGGCCAGAATCCATTCGATGTAGGTCAGCTTGTCGTGCCCCGACCGGGTGCGGTAGTCGAGGTCGAGGTGTGCGCCGAGCGGATTCGCCAGGCCGAAGATGTCGATCGCCAGACCCGAGGTCGGCACCAGCACGGCGGGCTGGCCGAGGGCGCCGTAGACGACCGAGTCGGTGACCGGGACATGATATTTGAGCGGCGCGGACCGGAAGTCGAAGTTCAGCATCCAGAACTTGTCGGGCTCGTGGTAGTAGGTCAGATAGACGAACTGCGCGCCGGGCGTCGCCCGATCCGCCTGCCATTCCCGGCCGACCCCTTCGAGCCGCTTCACGAACGCCGCCCGATAGGACGCCGCGGTGACCGGGTTCGACTCGCCCGTCCAGGCCGTGTACCAGGTGCGGGTGTCCTCGATGTTCTTCGGCCCGAACCCCTGATACGGCACCCGCATCGCGGCTGCGCAGACCAGCGACCACACCGCGAGCGCGGCCGCGGTACCCGCGTACAGCCGTTGCAGCGGCAACACCAGGACCGGCAACAGGAAGGCGAAGGTGCCCGGCAGCAGCAGCCGGGCGTGCATGAAGTCGCCGCCGACCACGATCACGTAGCCGAGCAGCACCGTGCCCGCGACCAGCGCGGTCCCGGTCAGCACCCGGATCCGGTAGCGCTCGAAGTCGCCCACCGAGCGTCCGACGGTCGCCAACAGACCGACCGCGACCACGGTCAGCAGCAGCGGCGCCCAGATGTTGTACGGGCTCGCGTAGTCCTCGAAGTACGTCCACCCGCGCCCGACGTCGGTCTTGGTGCCCTCCTTGGCGATCGCCGTGTTGGGCAGCAGGACGCCGTAGTAGCCCATCCGGAAGAGCTGGTACAGCACCGGCAGCAGCCCGCCGCACGCCGCGAGCACGGCCAACCGCTTCCGGGTCGGCCGCAGCAGCAGCCAGGCGGCCACCGCGAACACGATGGTGCCGAGCGCGAGGTCGGGCCGCACCAGGACACCCATGCCGAGCGCGAACGAGGTCCACGCCTGGCGTCGGAACGAGGTGTTCCGGTCCAGCCGGACCAGCAGACACCAACTCGTGCCCAGCCAGACGAAGATCAGGCCCATCTCCAGGCCCGAGGTGGCGAAGTCCCAGAACGGCGGGAGCGCGGCGATCACGAGCGCGCCGGCAGGCAGCGGCCATCCGCCGCCGGGCAGGTCGCGGTAGAGCCGGCGAGTGCCCGCCGAGGCCAGCGCCAGGCCGACGACCGCGCAGCCGAGCGAGCCGTAGACCGCGACGGCCACCAGGTCGATCCCGGTCGCCCCGCCGACCAGCGCGAGCAGCCACGGCCACAACGTCGAGGTCGCCGCCTCGGCCCGCTCGCCCACGTTGAAATTGGGTCCGTTGCCGTCCAGGATCTGCTGGGAGACGCGGACGAAGATCAGTCCGTCGTCGCCGATCCAGCGCCGCCGGAACGCGGCCACGCCGAGCAGCAGGGCCGGGACCAGGACGACGGCGAGGGCCCATCCGGTCCGCGCATCCGGCCGATACCACGGTCTTTGTGGCGATATTTCGGGACCGGAATTCTTCGCGCCCTCGACCGCGTGGTCCTCGACCAAGGCGCCTTCTACGCCCATCGTCCTGCCCCCGAGCTGTTGTGGTTCACACTTCGATCCGCGAGATAATAACATCGGTGAAATACGTGTTCGAATTACCCCTGCCCGAAGCCCGGCAATGCGATCGCAAACTGTATCGACGACCGCGCCCGACATCGTCTTTGCGGGCCTATTCTTTTCCAACGTAACGAAATAACCGAGCGAACGCATTACCCGCCCGCCCCGGCCCGACCGACCGGCGGCCCGAGGACTGCGGGCCCCGGACCGGCCCCCTCGCCGCGCGCCACTCCCCCGGTCGCCCGCGACGCGGCGCGGCGTTCCGCCCGGAATGCCGGCGCTCGGCCTCCGACGGGCGAATACTGGTTGTGCACGCGGCGGCTACGCAACGCGATCCGGCCGCGCAGCGCGGCGGTACACCGACAGCGAAGGGGGACGCGGTGATGGAGGACGCCGGCCACGACGAGCGCGGACCGGGCGACGCGATCCAGTGCATGGGCTGCCAGGGCACCGGCCTGGACACCTCGGGTCGGGTGTATCGCAGCCGGCACCGCGAGGTGTCGACGATCTGGGCGGGCACCCGCTGTCCGCACTGTCGGGGCACCGGTTGGCTGCGCAACGGCCCGACCGATCCCCCCGAGGGCTCCACGGGCGGTCCCTGGCGCACCGGCACCTGACCCGCGCGGACCCACCCTCAACCGCGCGCCGCACCACCCGCAACGGGTCGCAGATAACGCCGAAACCCCTGGGCGAGGGCGTCGAACCCGCAGGCCCGATAGAAGGCGTGCACCTCGGCACCGTCGGCGGCGAGCAGTTGCACCTTGTAGCACCCGGCGTCGCCGGCGGCGGTGAGCACGGCGGCCATCAGTCGCCCGCCGATGCCCCGCCGGCGATGCGACGCGGCGACCACGACGTTCTCCACGAACATGATCGAGTGCCCGCCCCGGGTCAGGTTGGGCAACACCACGCTGTCGACGGTGCCCACGACTGTCCCGTCCAGGTCGGCGACCAGCACCGTGCGCCCGCGCTGGGTGGCGATGTCCGCCCAGATCGGATGCGCCTGCTCGATCGGCAACGGCACGTCCCCGGGATGGAATTCGGCGTAGAGCGCGAGCAAACCCGACAGATCCCGAGCGGTCGCCGGGCGGATGGTCATGGTCATGCCGAGAGCCTACAAATCGGGACCGCCCGGGGCACGACGCCCGGCCGCTCTTGGGGGAATCCCGGCGGACCGGGCAAAGCCTCCTAGCGGCCCGACCGCCACGCCGCCGCCTTGACCGGTCGATAGACCATCCCCAGGCCCTCGTACATCCGGACGGCGGCGTGGTTCCACTCGTCGACCATCAGCGCCGCACGCCCGTGTCGGCCCCGGGCCTCGGCCAGTACGAACGCGCACACCATCCGCCCCAGCCCGCGCCCACGCACCGCCGGATCCACGACCATCTCCCACACCGCACGAATCCTGTCGGAGCGTGCCCGCCCCACCCCCGCCGGGGCATCCCAGCGCCGACCACCGCCCACTCACCCACTCGGGTGAAATCCAACCCGCCCGCGCACGAGCCGGCGCGGATCGCATTCCCCCAGTTGACGGCGCCGCACCGGGGTACCGCCCGACCCCGTCCCGGCCCCCTCCGGTTGTCGCTTCGCCCGATTCGCCGTCTGCTGGAGAACGAAGCTCCCACACGACTACCTCCGGCCGGCGGCACCCCCCGCCGCGACTCCGGGAACAGGAGCGTTGGCTCGTGAAGACGAATGTCACCCCACAGGAACTGATCGGCCGCAAGGTCGTCGATTCCGAAGGCAGCAAGATCGGGACCATCGGCCAGGTGTACCTGGACGACCGCACCGGCGAGCCGGAGTGGGTCACCGTCAAGACCGGCATGTTCGGCGGACGCGAGAGCTTCGTACCGCTGGGCCCGGCCGACATGCAGGGTGACGACCTGCGTGTGCCGTTCGACAAGGAGCTGGTCAAGGAGGCGCCCAGTCTGGGTACCGACGAGCACCTGTCGCCGGAGGAGGAGGCCCGTCTCTACCGCCACTACAGCGTCACGCCCTCGGCCGGCATGACCCGCACCGGGACTGCCGAAGGCACCGCCGGCACCGCCGCCGGAGCCGCCGGTACGGCCGCCGCCGCGGGCACCCGGCACCGGCCCGACATGTCCAAGTCCCAGCTCGCCGGTTCGGACGACGGCTACGAGGAGCTGACCGGCAGGCACGACCCGTCGGTGCGGACGAACGATCCGCCGGCCCGGGCCGCGGGCGCCCTGGACACCACGGCCGCCGGCACCGCCGGCGCCGTGAGCGGCCGGACCGCCCGCCCGACCGCGCGGACCGACACCGGGGCCGCCGGCGCCACGACCCGGCCCGCCTCCGCAGCCTCGGGCACCGCCCGGACCGAGGCGACCTCCGGCAAGGCCGGCATGGAGTGGATGACCCGTTCCGAGGAACGCCTCGACGTGCACGTGGAGACGATCGAGGCCGGCCGCGCCGCACTGCGCAAGGTGGTCGAGACCGAGCGGGTGGACAAGGTCGTCCCGGTGATGCACGAGGAGTGGGAGATCGTCCGCGAGCCGATCGACGACTCCAACCGCGGCGCCGCACTCAAGGGCCCCGACATGCGGGAGAGCGCGCTGGAGATCGTGCTGCACGCCGAGCGGGTCGTCGTGCACAAGGAGGTCGTCCCGGTCGAGCGCATCCGGCTGGTCTCCAAGCGGGTGCAGGGCGAGCAGCGGGTGACCGAGGAGGTCCGCCGCGAGCGGATCGAACTGCACGACGGGGACAAGGTGCAGGTCCTCGACGGCAAGGGCGAACGGCTCGACAAGAACCGCTGACGCCTGCACCACACGCAGCCCCCGATCACCCCGGAACATCCTCCGGCGGCGATCGGGGGCTTTCGCGCGAGCCCGCGCGGCCCGCACGGCCCGGGAAAATCGCGGGAAATCACCCCTTCCACCCGGCGTTACTCGCCAGTAGGGTCCGAGCATGGACCTCACGGTGTTCGCCATTCCGGCCTTCACCCTCCTCCTGGTCGTCGAGTGGGTGTCGTATCGCTTCGCCCCCGACGACGACGAGCGCGGGTATGCGGTGAAGGACACCGCGACGAGCCTGACCATGGGCCTGGGCAGCATCGCGGCCGGCCTCGGCTGGGGTTTGTTGACCGTCCTTGCCTGGGACGGGCTGCACGAGCTGACTCCGTTGCGGCTCCCGCACACGTGGTGGACGTGGGTCCTGGTGATCGTCGGCGTCGACTTCTTCTACTACTGGGAGCACCGCGCCGGTCACGAGGTGCGGCTGCTGTGGGCGAGCCATGTCGTGCACCACTCCAGCCGGCACTACAACCTCTCCACCGCGCTGCGGCAGACCTGGACCGGCGCGCACCACATCGTGTTCATCGGGCCGATGTTGCTGCTCGGCTTCCCCTTCGCGATGGTGGTCACGTCCTTCTCGATCAATCTGCTGTACCAGTTCTGGATCCACACCGAGCGGATCGGCCGGCTCTGGAAACCGATCGAGTACGTCTTCAACACCCCCTCGCACCACCGGGTGCACCACGGTTCGAATCCGCGATATCTGGACCGCAACTACGGCGGCATCCTGATCGTGTGGGACCGGCTCTTCCGCAGCTTCGAGCCCGAGGGCGAGCCGGTGAACTACGGGCTGACCAAGAACATCGAGACGTACAACCCGCTGCGGGTGGCCTTTCACGAATACGCGGCGATCGCGCGCGACGTGCGGGCCGCGCGTACCTGGCGGGTGCGGTTCGGGCGGGTGCTGCGCGGTCCCGGGTGGCAGCCCGCGCCGGCCGCGCCGACGGCCCCGGCGGGCGCCGCCGCCGAGGCCGCGGCGTGAGGGCTCGTGCACTGCTCGTCGCCTACCTGACGCTGGGCGTCGCCGACTCGGTGCTCGCGGCGGCGGATGTGGACGGGCCGCGCTGGGTCACCAAGACGCTGTTGATGCCGGTGCTGATCGCCTTCGTGTGGGTGGCCGCGCGGCCCGGCGCCGAGCACGACCTGCGGCTGCCGATCGGCGCGCTCGTGGGCGGGTTCGTCGGGGACGTGGGGTTGCTGGTGGATCGGGAGGCCACGTTCCTGGTCGGGATGGCCGGGTTCGCCGTCGGGCACGTCTGCTACCTGCTCGCCTTCCGGCGGGTGGGGATCACCCTGCCGGCGTGGCTGCCCGCGGTGTACCTGCTCGCCTGGGGCGCCATGATGGCCACCGTCCGCGGCGGACTGGACGATCTGCTGGTGCCGGTACTCGGCTACAGCCTCCTGCTCACCGCGATGGCCGTGTGCGCGGCCGGGGTGAGTCGGCGCACCGGACTCGGCGGTGCGCTGTTCCTGGGCTCCGACGCGGTGATCGCCCTCGGCCTGGCCGATGTCGACCTGTTTCCGGGGCAGGCGGCGCTGGTGATGCCCACCTATGTGGCCGGGCAGCTGCTGCTGGCGCTCACCTGGGCAAGCCGGCCGTTTCCCGGCCGGCACGCCGACGAGGCGGCGGACTCTCGGTCCACCGCCTCGTCGGGTTGAGCGGGTCGGTCAGTCGGCGTACCTGGCCGCCGCCGCGGTGTATTCCGGCTCCGGGTTCATCGCCGCCGCGAGCCGCAGGTACGGCGCCGCCTCGGCCCCTCGGCCGGCCCGCTCCAGGGTGCGGCCGAGCGCGTGGGTGGCCCACGCGTCACACGGGTCCAGCTCGATCACCCGGCGCAGCGTGGCCTCGGCCCGGCGGAGCTGAAGCGAGAGGTAGTACGCCCGCCCGGCCAGTTGCTGCACGGCGACGTTGTCGCGCTCCTCGTCGAGGGCCGGCTCCAACAGGCGCAGCGCACGCAGCGGCTCGCGCTGCTCGACCAGTCCTTCGGCCATGCGGTAGGTCTCCAGGGTCAGCGTCACGTCGGCTCCCTTCGCGATGCTCGTGACGGCGTCGGACACCCGACAGAACCGAATACCCCGGCCGGGTATTCCAACGGTTGCGCGGACCCCGCTCAGGCGCCCGGGACGAGCACCGCGCGGCCGTTGATCCGGCCGTGGTGCAGCCGGTCGTACACCTCGGGAGCGTCGTCCAGCGTGAACGTCTCCACGTGCGCCTTCACCGCGCCGCGGCGGGCCAGGTCGATCAGTTCGATCAGTTCGGCGCGCGAGCCCCAGTAGGGGGTGCTGACCGAGCACTCGTACGGGATCAGGCCGAAGCCGACCGGGAGGGTGCCGCCGCCGATGCCGACAATGGTCAGGTCGCTTTCCACGGCGGCGCACTTCGCGGCGAGGTCGACGGTGGGTTGTACGCCGGCGAAGTCGAGCACGAGTTGCGCGCCGCGTCCGTCGGTGGCCTCGCGGACGATGTCGGCGGCCTTGGCGTCGGAGGTGATCGCCATGTGCGCGCCGGAGGCCCGGGCCAACTCCAGCTTGTCCTCGCTCACGTCCAGCGCGATCACCTGCGCGGCGGAGAGCGCGCGAAGCAACTGCACTCCGATGTGGCCGAGGCCGCCGACGCCGATCACCACGGCCGTGCTGCCCGCGTACAGCTTGTCCAGCGAACGTTTGATCGCGTGGTACGGGGTCAGCCCGGCGTCGGTCAGCGGGACGGTCCGCACCGGGTCCAGGTCGCCGATCGGGACCAGGTGGCGCGGGTCGTCGATCAGCAGGTAATCGGCGAGCGCACCGGGGGCACCCAGGCCGGGCGGGCGGATGCCGAGTTCCGCGGCGCGCGAGCAGTAGTTCTCCCGGCCCTGCGCGCACGCGTGGCAGGTGCCGCAACCCCACGGTCCGTACACGACGACGGCGTCGCCGATCTCCAGGCCGGTGACCCCCTCGCCGAGCGCGGCGACCACGCCGGCGCCCTCGTGGCCCAGGGTGAGCGGGGCGGCGAAGCCGAAATCGGCGGGCGGGCGGCTCATCACGAAGATGTCGGAGTGGCAGACGCCCGCGGCGGTGACCCGGAGCAGTACCTGCCCGGGGCCCGGTTCGGGTGCGGGGATCTCCCGCACCTCGACCGGCTTGCCGAACTCGACGTATTGGACGGCCTTCATGGGTTTCTCCCTTTCCGGCGTACCGGCCCCCATGCGGGTGACATGGCTGGTGCTCGGGTGGCACGGTGGGCCGGCGACGTCGTTTCCAGACTAGGACCCGCCAACCGGATGGATTACCGGGGCGGGGTATCCCGACGCGCGTGCTACGGCGCGGTGTAGCCGCCGTCGACCGGGTGGTAGCTCCCGGTGATGAACGAGGCCCGGTCGGAGAGCAGGAAGGCGACCGGTTCGGCGACCTCCTCGGGGGTGCCGAGTCGGCCCATCGGATGCAGCCGGGTCAGCGCGGCGCGCGCCTTCGGGTCGGCGTCGGCGAGCAGCGGGGTCTCGACGAAGCCCGGACCGACCGCGTTGATCCGGATCCCGCGCTGCGCATACTCGATCGCGGCGGTCCGGGTCAGGCCGAGCACGCCGTGTTTGGCGGCCACGTAGCCGGCCGCGTTCGGGAAGCCGACCACGGCGAGGATCGACGCCACGTTGACGATCGCCCCGCCGCCGCACTCCAGCATCGCCGGGATCTGGTGGCGCATCCCGTGGAAGACACCGCCGAGATCGACGTCGATCACCGTGCGCCAGCCGTCCGCCGGATATTCGCCGGTGAGCGCGTGCGGGCCGGTGACGCCCGCGTTGTTGACCGCGAGGTGCAGGCCGCCGAACGCCGCCACGGTCGCCCGCACCAGCTCCGCGCCGGAGTCCG
This sequence comes from Embleya sp. NPDC055664, assembly GCF_053618075.1. Classification (NCBI taxonomy): domain Bacteria; kingdom Bacillati; phylum Actinomycetota; class Actinomycetes; order Kitasatosporales; family Streptomycetaceae; genus Embleya; species Embleya sp. NPDC055664. Next base: position 210,365 of record NZ_JBSHGZ010000005.1, on the reverse strand, counting down.
GGTCGGCCACGTCCACCCGCATGCCCCGGGCGGTGCCGCCGGCCTCGGTGATCTCGGCGGCGACGCGGGCCGCGCCGACGTCGTCGAGGTCGGCGACCACGACCCGAGCGCCGTCGGCCGCGAGCCGCCGGGCGACGGCCGCGCCGATCCCGGAGGCGGCCCCGGTGACGATGGCGGTCCTGGCGGCGAAGTCGGCACTCATGCCTTCGATCCTGGGATCCCGCCACCACACCCGCCCGCCGGAGAGGGCCTATCGGGGGACGCCGGCCGGGGTTACAGACCGTTCAGCGCCACGTCGAGGCCGCGGCTGACGATGTCGGCCTTGACGTCGTCCGGGAGCCGGGCCAGTTCCGTGTCGAGGAGCAGCACGCTCAGGCCGTGCACCGCGGACCACATCACCACGTCGGAATACCTGCGCCGCTCCTGCGGGAGTCGGCCCAGCGCGACCAGTTCGTCCAGCGCCTCGGACATCAGCGCGTACGACTCGTCCGACACGTCGGGCGTGCCGTACGCCTCCCCGTCGTCGCCCTCGACCTCGGCCGTCTGCCGCCGGCCGACCATCGGCTCCTCCTCGGCGCCGCCGAAGAAGATGGTGCGGAACAGCCCGGGTTCGGCGAACGCGAAGCGCACGTAGCCCAGACCCGCCGCGCGCAATCGGCGCATCGCCTCGTCACCGGGGTCCGGGCACGGCTCGCCCTTGGCCAACTCGGCCCGCATCGTCGCCGCGAGCAGCGCCAAGCCGTGGTCCTTGACCGCCACGACCAACTCGTGATGGTTGGCGAAGTGCCGGTAGGCGGCGGTCGAGGACACCCCCGTCGCCCGGGCCACCTCGCGCAGCACGATCGCCTGTGGACCGGCCGCCCGGGCCCGCTCCACCGCGGCCTCGGTCAGCGCGTTGCGCAGGTCGCCGTGGTGATATCCGCGTCGGCTCGGCGTACCGGCGGCTTGCTCGCTTGGCATGGTTCTCCATTCGATCCAGCCCCATGTTGACACCGCGCACATTCAATGCAAAGTTATCAATGCCAACATTGTTATCGGCGTCAACATGACTCGCCGGACTCCGCACCCTCCGTTCCCCACGGATCGCATGGAAGGTCGATGATCATGCTCGAACGACTAGGGGACCTCGTCTTCCGCCGAGCGCGCGCCGTGCTCGTGATCGGCACACTGGTGTTGCTCGTCTCGGCCGGGGTGGGCTTCGGAGCCTTCGGCAAGCTGAAGTCGGGCGGGTTCGACGCGCCGAATTCGGCCTCCACCCGGGCCCAGAACGAGATCAAGGACACCTTCGGCGGTCGCCCGAATGTGGTGATCGAGGTCCGGGCCAAGGACGGCTCCGGCGTGGACACCCCCGCCGTCGCGGACGCCGGACGGCGACTCACCGCCGCCCTCGCCGCCGCGCCGGGCTTCGACCAGGTGGCCTCCTACTGGACCACCAACGCACCCGGTCTCAAGGCCGACGGCGGACGCGGCGCGCTGCTCGTCGCCCACTCGGCCAAGGACGACATCGCCGAACTTCCCGAGAGCGCGCGACTGCCCGCCGACAGCCCGCTCCGGGTCCGGATCGGCGGCGACACGGCGATCGGCCCGGCGGTCAGCGGCCAGGTCGGCACCAGTCTCGCGATCGCCGAGTCGATCGCCGTGCCGCTGACCCTGCTGCTGCTCGTGCTCGCGTTCGGCAGCCTGATCGCGGCCCTGGTGCCGCTGGTGATCGGCTTCGTCGCGATCATGGGCACGTTCGCCGAACTGTTCGTCCTCGGCAGCCTCACCGACGTGTCGATCTTCTCGATCAACCTCACCACGGCCCTGGGCCTGGGGCTGGCCATCGACTACGCGCTGCTGATCGTGGCCCGACACCGCGAACTGCTGCACTCCGGACACGACCTGCACGACGCGGTGGTGGGCACGGTGCGCACCGCCGGGCGCACGATCGTCTTCTCCGCCGCGACGGTGGCCGCCGCGCTCGCCGTACTGCTGGTCTTCCCGCAGTACTTCCTGCGCTCGTTCGCCTACGCGGGCATCGGCGTGGTGATCATCTCCGCGCTCGCCGCGCTGATCATCGCCCCGGCCCTGCTGACCGTGCTCGGCCCACGCGTGGAGTCGATGCGCATCCGCGGCATCAAGGGCGTCCAAGGCGCCGAGGCGCCGATCTGGTCCCGACTCGCCGGCTTCGTCACCCGCCGGCCCGTGCTGACCGCGCTGCCCGTGGTCGCGGTGCTGCTGCTCGCCGCCTCGCCGCTGCTCGGAGTCACCTTCGGCACGCCCGACGAGCGGGTCCTGCCGACCAGTACCCAGGCCCGCCAGGTCGGCGACACGCTGCGCACGGACTACAGCCTCGACGACACCCGCTCGCTCGACGTGGTCCTGCTCGGCACCGGCGCCCAGGCCCCGGTGGACGCCTACGCGGGTCGGCTCGCCGCGCTGCCCGGGGTGACCCGGGTGGACACCGCCGGCCCCGACCGGATCCGCCCGAACGCGCGGCTGATCTCGGTGATCACCACACTGCCCGCCAAGTCGGACGCCGCGCAGGACCTGGTCCACGACGTGCGCGCGGTGCCCGCCCCGAACGCCACCGAGGCCCTGGTCGGCGGCACCGACGCCCGCCTGGTCGACACCAAGGCCTCGATCGGCGACCGCCTGCCGCTCGCCTTCGGGCTGATCGTGCTCAGCACCTTCGTCCTGCTGTTCCTGTTCACCGGCAGCATCCTGCAACCGCTGCGGGCACTGCTCCTGAACGGGCTCAGCATCACGGCCGCGGTCGGCATCACCGTGTGGGTCTTCCAGGACGGGCACCTGTCCGGCCTGCTCGGCTTCACCCCGCTGCCGATGGACACCTCGATGACGGTGCTGCTGTTCTGCATCGCGTTCGCGCTGTCCATGGACTACGAGGTGTTCGTGACCAGCCGAATCAAGGAACTGCACGACGCGGGCGCGTCCGACGCGGACGCGGTCCGCCAGGGCCTGGGTCGCACCGGTCGCATCGTCACCACGGCGGCTGCGCTGCTCGCGGTGACCTTCGTGGCGTTCCTGACCAGCACCGTGAGCTTCCTGCAACTGTTCGGCTTCGGCGCGGCGCTGGCAATCCTGCTGGACGCCACGCTGGTCCGGGGCGTGCTGGTGCCCGCGGCGATGCGCCTGCTCGGCCGGCACGCGTGGTACGCCCCGCCGGTGCTGCGCAGGCTGCACGCGCGGGTGGGCCTGCACGAGTCGGCCCCGGAGTCCGGCCCGGCGCTGCCCGCCCGGGCGGGCGCCGAGCGTGGCGCGGACGTGCCAGGCGCCGTGCGCTGACCTGTGCCGGACACTGCGGCGGCCGGCAGGTTCGCTCATGGACCGCCGCACCCTGTCACGCGGGGGAGGGTGCGGCACACGAAAAGGGGCCGCCCCCGGGATTCGCATCCCGGGGGCGGCCCCTTCGTCACATCTCGCGTCGGCTCGCGCCGGCGACTACTCCTTGGTCAGGTTCGGGCCCGAGCCGGTCGCCTCGACGGGCGGCGCGTCCGGCAGCGGTGCCTTCTCCATGCCCTCGAAGGTGAACTTCTCGTCCTTGCCCTCGCCCTCGGTGTCGACCACGATGATCGACCCCGAACGCAGCTCGCCGTAGAGGATCTTCTCGGAGAGGTTGTCCTCGATCTGGCGCTGGATCGTGCGCCGCAGCGGACGGGCGCCCAGCAGCGGGTCGTAGCCCCGCTTGGCGAGCAGCGTCTTGGCGGCCGGACGGAGCTCGATGCCCATGTCCCGGTCGCGCAGCCGCTCGTCCACCTTGGCGATCATCAGGTCGACGATCTGGATGATGTCTTCCTCGGAAAGCTGGTGGAAGACGATCGTGTCGTCGACACGGTTGAGGAACTCGGGACGGAAGTGCTGCTTCAGCTCTTCGTTGACCTTCGCCTTCATCCGGTCGTAACCGGTCTTGACGTCGGACGATCCGGAGAAACCGAGGCCGAAGCCCTTCGAGATGTCCCGCGTGCCGAGGTTGGTCGTCATGATGATGACGGTGTTCTTGAAGTCCACCACCCGACCCTGGGAATCGGTCAGCCGACCGTCTTCCAGAATCTGCAGCAGCGAGTTGAAGATGTCCGGGTGGGCCTTCTCGACCTCGTCGAACAGGACCACCGAGAAAGGCTTGCGACGGACCTTCTCGGTGAGCTGGCCACCCTCTTCGTAACCCACATATCCGGGCGGCGAACCGAACAGGCGCGAGACCGTGTGCTTCTCGGAGAACTCGCTCATGTCCAGCTGGATGAGCGCGTCCTCGTCGCCGAACAGGAACTCGGCCAGCGTCTTCGACAGCTCGGTCTTACCGACACCGGACGGGCCGGCGAAGATGAACGAACCACCGGGACGCTTCGGGTCCTTGAGTCCGGCGCGGGTGCGCCGGATGGCCTGGGAAAGCGCCTTGATGGCGTCCTTCTGGCCGATGACCCGCTTGTGCAGCTCGTCCTCCATGCGGAGCAGTCGCGCGGACTCCTCCTCGGTCAGCTTGAAGACCGGGATGCCGGTGGCGGTCGAGAGAACCTCTGCGATCAGTTCCTCGTCGACCTCGGCCACGACGTCCATGTCGCCGGCCTTCCACTCCTTCTCCCGCTTCGCCTTGTCGGCGAGCAGCTTCTTCTCGCTGTCGCGCAGGGACGCGGCCTTCTCGAAGTCCTGCGCGTCGATCGCGGACTCCTTGTCCCGACGCACGTTGGCGATCTTCTCGTCGAACTCGCGCAGGTCCGGCGGCGCGGTCATCCGACGGATGCGCATCCGCGAACCGGCCTCGTCGATGAGGTCGATCGCCTTGTCGGGCAGGAACCGGTCGGAGATGTACCGGTCCGCGAGCGTCGCCGCAGCCACCAGGGCCTGGTCGGTGATCGACACGCGGTGGTGCGCCTCGTAGCGGTCGCGCAGACCCTTGAGGATCTCGATCGTGTGCGGCAGGGACGGTTCCGCGACCTGGATCGGCTGGAACCGGCGCTCGAGCGCCGCGTCCTTCTCCAGGTGCTTGCGGTATTCGTCCAGCGTGGTCGCACCGATGGTCTGGAGCTCGCCCCGGGCCAGCATCGGCTTGAGGATGCTCGCCGCGTCGATCGCGCCCTCGGCGGCACCCGCGCCGACGAGCGTGTGCAGCTCGTCGATGAACAGGATGATGTCGCCGCGGGTGCGGATCTCCTTGAGCACCTTCTTCAGGCGCTCCTCGAAGTCGCCGCGGTAGCGGGAGCCCGCCACGAGCGCGCCGAGGTCGAGCGTGTAGAGCTGCTTGTCCTTGAGCGTCTCGGGCACCTCGCCCTTGACGATCGCCTGGGCCAGGCCCTCGACGACGGCGGTCTTGCCGACGCCGGGCTCGCCGATCAGGACCGGGTTGTTCTTGGTGCGGCGGGACAGCACCTGCATGACCCGCTCGATTTCCTTCTCTCGCCCGATGACGGGGTCGAGCTTGCCCTCGCGGGCCGCCTGGGTCAGGTTGCGCCCGAACTGGTCGAGCACGAGGGACGTCGAAGGCGTGCCCTCCTGCCCGCTGCCGCCCGGGGTCGCGGACTCCTTGCCGCTCGAGTAGCCGGAGAGCAACTGGATGACCTGCTGGCGGACCCGGTTGAGGTCGGCGCCGAGCTTCACGAGGACCTGGGCGGCGACGCCCTCGCCCTCGCGGATCAGACCCAGGAGGATGTGCTCCGTGCCGATGTAGTTGTGGCCCAGCTGAAGCGCCTCGCGCAGCGACAGCTCGAGGACCTTCTTCGCACGGGGCGTGAAGGGGATATGACCGGACGGGGCCTGCTGGCCCTGGCCGATGATCTCCTCGACCTGCTGACGCACTGCCTCAAGCGAGATGCCGAGGCTCTCCAGGGCCTTCGCAGCGACGCCCTCACCCTCGTGGATGAGGCCAAGGAGGATGTGCTCAGTACCGATGTAGTTGTGGTTGAGCATCCGGGCCTCCTCCTGAGCCAGGACGACAACCCGCCGCGCGCGGTCGGTGAACCTCTCGAACATCGTTATCGCTCCTCAGAGCGGTCGTGCAGATCGGGGACGGTCCCCTCCCTGTCCTTCCGCATGCTAGTCCTGCACGCAGGACCGCTCGATTCGTCCGTGAAGACGGGCGACCCACGTGTTGCGGACCGCCTTGGACAACTAGTCAAACCCGATGGTGCGAGACGATGTTCCCGCCGGCCACGTACTGAGGCCGATTCCGAGTACGCCAGAAGCGAACGCGGCATTTTCGATCGCCGGTTTCGCCGTCGATCGCACCGAATCCGGCCGCCGTCGACGACTTCGCTTCCCCGTCTCCCCTCCATGTTCGGGTCATACCCCGGACGACACCTGCTGTATACCGGCAGGTCACGACCGGTGCGTACGCGACCGTGCCGGCACCGGGGGCGGCGCCGCGCGGCGAGCCCTCGAACCATGTCACTCATCGCGGTTGGCATATCACCTTTCGTAACCTCGCTGTCGTCCCGGAGTTGAACACGGTATGGCAGCCACGCTTGTTTTCGCGTCCCGTTCGGCGCCCGTCGTGCCCGGTCCGTTGGACGAGGCCATGTGGTACGCGCGGGCCCTGGGCTGGCCCGCGGCTCCCGGGACGGTCGAGTCGGCCGACCCGATCCCGGCCGCGACCACCGATCCGCGGCTGCTCTCGGCGTATTGGGCCAACACGCCGGGGGCCGCCGTGCGGCTGGCCGCGGGGGTGCGGTTCGACGTCCTGGACGTGCCGGGCGCGGCCGGGACGTGGGCACTGGACCGGGTCGAGCGCCAGGGGCTGCCGGTCGGGCCGGTGGCGGCGACCGGCAGCGGGCGCACGCAGTTCTTCGTCGCCCCCGGCGTGGCGGGCGACCTGCCCGCGCTGCTCGACTGGCTGGACTGGGCCGACCTGGACCTGGACCTGCGCGCGTACGGCGAGGGCGACACGGTGGCCGCGCCGTTCCCGTGGCCGGCCACCTGGCGCTCGCCCTGGCCCCGGTCGTGGGAACACGCGCGCTGGGTGCGGCCCCCGGTCGACCCCGGCCGGATGCCCCCGGTGGACGACCTCGCGGCGCGTACCGCGCTTCCACACGTGGACGTGCGCTTCCCGGACGTCACCCGGCTGATCGGCACGCTGGCGCACGCCTGCCAGCACGTACGACTGTTCCCGAGGCCGCGGATGCGCGAGCCCAGGCTGCTGACCCACCACCGTCCCGGCGCCGCCTGAGCACCGGGCACAAAACGACACGAGCGGTGCTCTCCCCCGGTACGTACCGGGGGAGAGCACCGCTCGTCTACGGCGTCGGCGATCAGGCGTGGGCCTTCTCGTAGGCGTCGCGGATGTTGCCCGGCACACGACCGCGCTCACTCACGTCGTAGCCGTTCTCCTTGGCCCAGGCGCGGATCTTGGCGGTGTCGCCCGAGGCGGCACCACCCTTGACCACCTGGCGAACGCCGCGGCGGGCGGCGACCCGGCCACCGGTCTTGCGGCCGGCGTCGACGTAGGTCGTCAGCGCCGCGCGAAGCTGCTCTGCGTGCGTGGCGCTCAGGTCGATCTCGTAGGAGACACCGTCGAGCGCGAACGTCACCGTCTCATCGGCCTTGCCGCCGTCGAGGTCGTCAACGAGAAGAATCTGGACCTTCTGTGCCACCAGGATTCCCTTTCATCGGGAGGGTTCACAACGAGCTCAAGAAAAGGAAACCGCTTTCTGCGGGAAAATACAAACCCACGGGCGCGGAACCCCGTCGAGTCGGCAATACGTTACCGGGTTTGTGGTCACGACTTCACCGCACACCACACCGCCGCGGGCAAGAAGCGTCAAGGGGTTCGCCGGCACCGGTCGCGCGATCTCCGCCACACTCGTCCGGTCTACGCGGATCGAGATCACTGCCAGAGATGGAGCAGCATCCGCGTGTTGCCAAGGGTGTTGGGTTTGACGCGTTCCAGATCCAGAAACTCGGCCACGCCCTCGTCGTACGAACGCATCAGTTCACTGTAGACATCGCCGTCGATCGGTGTCTCCTCGATCTCGACGAAGCCGTGCTTCGCGAAGAAGTCGACCTCGAAGGTCAAGCAGAATATCCGTCGAACACCCAGCCAACGCGCGGTCTCCAGAAGTTTGCTGAGCAAGAGGTGTCCCACGCCGCGTCCGGTACACGCCGGATCCACCGCGAGAGTGCGCACCTCGGCGAGGTCTTCCCACATCACGTGCAGGGCCCCGCAGGCGACCACCTCGCTGTTGTCGTCCCGCTCGGCGACCCAAAACTCCTGCACGTCTTCGAAGAGGGTGACCGTGGGTTTGTCGAGAAGGATGCGTAGCCCCACGTACCCATCCACAAGGCGCCGAATGGCCCGCACATCGGACGTTCTGGCACGTCGGATCGTCACTTCCATGGGCTGACGCTATCGCGATCACGATAGGCGTCGCCGCTCCGCCCGGTTTACCACCGATCCGCCCCGGTGGCGGTGGAAACACCCGGATGGACACGCGAAGGCCCGGGCGAGGTTTCCCACCGCCCGGGCCACACGTTCTTCATACATGCGGTGCCGAGATCCGGTGCCGAGATCCGAACCGTGCCCTTGTGGAGTGATCAGGCCGGATATGGACGGATTTCCCCGGCCATTACCGTGTCCGGGAATCGGCCACGCGTGTGCCCGCACAGGCCGCCTCGGCGTCGTCGGTACACGCGTTGCGGATCACCGGCTTGGCACCGGGCGCGCTGACGAAACTCGACCTCGCGATCATCTCGGATCCGGCCGCGCCTTCCGGCACGGTGAGCACGAGAATCAGCGAGACCTCGGCGCCGGGCTTGATCCCGCCGGTCTTCCACACTCCGGTGGCGCTGTCGAATTCACCCTGCGAGGGCTTGGATTCGACCGGTTTCACGCCCGCCGGCAACGCGTTGCGCACGATCGCCGACTTCGCCTCGGTGCCGCCGTCGTTTCGCACGGTCACCGTATGGGTGATCCGGTCGCCGGGCTTGGCCTGCGCCGGGTCGGCCACGCGGCGCAGTTCCAGCTTCGGCGGCGCGGCGACGTCGACGGGCTGCGACGGCGGCACGGCCGGCTTGGTCGGGAGGGTCGGCAGCGGCGGTTTGGTGGACTCCGGCGGCAGCGCGCCGGTCAACCGGCTCGTCAGGTCGGCGCGCGAGCCCTGGAGTTGTCGGCCGAGCGTCGCCCGCAGGCCGTCGAGCCGGGCCCGCAGGTCGGCCATGGCGTCGTCGAGGGCGGTTCGGTCGGTAGGGGTGGAATCGCGCGTGGAGGACCACCACGTCCAGCCGTACGAGCCCGGGTACGAATCTGCCGATCGGGTCCCGGTCGAACTCGTCGCACTCGTGTACCAGGTCCGGGAAAAATCGGTGGCGGAATTGCCGGCGTGGGCGGCCGCGGCCGGTTGCGGCCGGTATTGCGGCGCGGGGGTCGCGGTCGCCGTACCGACCGCGGCCAGGTTCGCGCCCACCGCGACGGTCGCCCCGACCGCGACCGCCGCGAGGGCACGTCCCGCTCGGGTTTTCGCTCGCATCATGTCGGCCCACTTTCCGTTCCACAGCTTCCGTTCCACCGCGCGGAAGTCCGCTTTTCTTACGTAGATCATTAATACGATTACGCAGAGTTGCTCCCCGAAGACGCTGCGGATTGCGCCGAACGAATTGACAAGGCCCCCGATCAGCCCAGGGAAGTGCCGAAGATCGCGCGAATCGGCTCACGGCAGCGCGACTCGCAGCGCGTCGCGCAACACTTCGATCTGCTCGGGCGTCATGCCCTCGACGAAGTGCACCAGGGCGCCGGCTCGACCACCGCCGGAGATCCAGTCGTCGCGCATCAACTCGGCGGTATGGGCGTCGCGCGAGTGCACCGCTTCATAGAGATAGGCCCGCCCGACCAACCGGCGGCGCAGCAGTCCCTTGCGGAACAGTTTGTCGAGCACGGTCATCACCGTCGTATAGGCGGGCTCCCGATCGGGCAGCAGTGCCTCCTGCACCTCGCGTACCGACGCGGGGCTGTTGCGCCGCCAGATCCGGAGCATCACCTGGGCTTCGAGTTCGCCTAGTCGATTCATGTCCCGCCCTTCGGGAAACCTCGTCGGGCCGTGAACTGCGTCACGCCTGCCGCGATGCCTCCTATGCGGCGTCGTAGGGGGATCTTCGTCCGAGTTTGCCCGGTTTCAAACGGGGACCGTCGGTTCGGCGGGATCGGGGCCTGGCGTGGGGTGCAGGTTTTGCTACTACGCGGTGGCGTAGTGTCCGCTCCGTTACGACTTGGTGGATATGCGGCGGATTGTTACCACTGGTGTCGGCCCCGTCGTCGACACCCCGAGGTATTCGTGCCGTACTCCCCCGCTTCCCCACCCACCGAAGTCCCCGCCACGCCCGTCGACCGCCGCGCCCGGTTGCGCGGCGCGCGTCCGGGTCGGGCGGTCGTCGTGGTCTCCGGCCTCGCGCTGCTGGCCGTGGCGGTCACCGTCGGTGTCCAGGGCACGGGGACGGACTCGACCGGGAAGCGGGCGGCCGGTGCGGCGAGCGCGGATCCGGAGACGGCGCGGCGGCTCGCCGATCGTGGCGCGGACGTCGCGGCCCGCTCCGAGGAGCGCTCGACGCTCGACGCGGCGGGGTCGGCGGAGGCGGCCCGCCAGGCCCGCGAGACGCGCGAGGCGGAGCAGGCGGCCGCCGAGGCGGAGCAGGCCCGGGAGGCCGAGGCGGAGCAGGCCCGGGAGGCCGAGCGCGCGGCGCAGGCCGAACAGGCCGAGCGGGAGGCCGCGGCGGCGCGGGCGGACGCGGAGCGGGCCGCCTCGGGGTGGGTCCTGCCGACCTCGGGCTACACGCTGACCGGCCGCTTCGGCAACAGCGGCGCACGCTGGGCACACACGCACACCGGCCTGGACTTCGCCGCTCCCTCGGGCACCCCGATCCGCGCCGCCGCGGCCGGGACCATAACCTCCGCCGGTCCGGCCGGCGCCTTCGGCAACCGCATCGTGCTCACCCACCCCGACGGCACCCGGACCTGGTACTGCCACCAGTCGCGGTTCGCCAAGACCTCCGGCTCGGTGGCCGCGGGCGAGGTGATCGGCTACGTGGGCACGACCGGCAACTCGACCGGCCCGCACCTGCACTTCGAGGTGCACCCCGACGGCGGCGCGGCCGTGGACCCGAACACGTGGCTGACCGGCCGGGGCGTCAAGCCCTGACCGGACGACGGGCGCGGCGGGTCGGCCGCCGCGCTCAGTGCCCCGGGGCCAGCGAGTCCAACCAGTCCCACCAGCCGCCGTCGGCGATCAGCGCGGCGAGTTTGGCGTAGCCCACGGCGTCGCAGTGCGCGCCGTCGCCGTACGCCTCGATGCCGGCCCACCACTGCGGGTCCTCGCGCAGCGCGCGCTGTATCGGCACGAACGGGATGCCCCGCGCGGCGCAGGTCTTGGCGTAGGCGTCCTCCAGCGCGAGCGCGGCCTCACCGTGGTCCCGCTCGCCGGGGACGGGCGGCGCGCCGACCACCAGGCAGGTCCAGCGGGCGCCGGTCGCGGTGTCCAGTATCGCGTCGAGATTGGCGACGCTGTCGGCGTGGGCGACCCGGCGGCGGCCGTTCTCGATCCGCACGTCGTTGACGCCGAACGCGAAGACCATGCCGGTGCCGTCGGCGTGCCGCATCCTCGGTACGGCCTCGCCGTACCAGCGCTCGGCGACGTCGGCCGAGGTCTCGTACCGCACGCCCAGGTTGTACGCGGTCACCTGCCGGCCCCGGCGACGGGACTCGGCCGCGAGGCGGCCGACCCATCCGCCGCCGGAGAGGTCGCCGACACCTTGTACGAACGAGTCGCCGGCGACGCAGATCCGGAGATCGGGGGCTGCTGCTTCCATGCGGCCGACCCTATGCGTACGAACGGGTGACGCGCCCGGAAATGCGACAGGAGCCCCCTCGGGGGCGACGAACCGTCACCGAGGGGGCTCCCGTCGAGTCGATCAGTCGGTGGTCGGCTTCACCAGCGGGAACAGGATCGTCTCGCGGATGCCGCGACCGGTGAAGGCCATGATCATCCGGTCGATGCCCATGCCCACGCCGCCGCTCGGCGGCATCGCGAACTCCAGCGCGCGCAGGAAGTCCTCGTCGATCCGCATGGCCTCGACGTCGCCGCCCGCGGCGAGCAGCGACTGCTCGGTGAGCCGCCGGCGCTGCTCGACCGGGTCGACCAACTCGGAGTAGCCGGTGCCCAGTTCCATGCCGAAGCCGATCAGGTCCCACTTCTCCGCGACGCCGGCGACACTGCGGTGCTGGCGGGTCAGCGGCGATGTCTCGATCGGGTAGTCGCGGACGAAGGTCGGCTCGATCAAGGTGTGCTCGACCAGCGCCTCGAAGATCTCCTGGACGAGCTTGCCCTGGCCCCAGGACTTGTCGTATTCGATCTCGCGGGCGTCGGCGAGCTTGCGCACGGCCTCGATCGGCGTCTCGGGGGTGACCTCCTCGCCGAGCGCCTCGGAGACCGAGCCGTAGACGGTGATCTCGCGCCAGTCGCCGGAGATGTCCACCTCGCGGTCGCCGTAGCGGAAGATCTGCGAGCCGAACACGTCCTGCGCGACGTGCTGGTAGACCTCGCGGGTGAGGGTGGCCACCGTGTTGTAGTCGCCGTACGCCTCGTACGCCTCGAGCATGGTGAACTCGGGGTTGTGGGTCGAGTCCGCGCCCTCGTTGCGGAAGTTGCGGTTGATCTCGAAGACCTTCTCGGCGCCGCCGACGACCAGGCGCTTGAGGTACAGCTCCGGCGCGATGCGCAGGTACAGGTCCATGTCGTACGCGTTGATGTGGGTCACGAACGGGCGCGCGGTGGCGCCGCCGTGCACCGGCTGCAGCATCGGCGTCTCGACCTCCAGGAAGTCCCTGGCGTCGAACCACTCGCGGATGGCGCGCACGATCCGGCTGCGGGTGCGCAGGATCGCCCGCGACTCGTCGTTGACGATCAAGTCGACGTAGCGCTGGCGGACCCGGGCCTCGGGGTCGGTCAGGCCCTTGTGCTTGTCCGGCAGCGGACGCAGGCACTTGGACGTGATCGCCCAGGAGTCGACCATGATCGACAACTCGCCGCGCCGGGAGGTGATCACTTGGCCCTCGACACCGACATGGTCGCCCAGGTCGACGTCGCTCTTCCAGGCGGCCAGCGACTCGGCGCCGACGCCGTCCAGCGAGACCATCACCTGGATGTCGCCGTCACCGTCGCGCAGCGTGGCGAAGCACAGCTTGCCGCCGGTGCGGTACAGCACGACCCGGCCGGTCACGCCGACCCGGCGCCCGGTCTCCACATCGGCTTCGAGACCGTCGAACTCCGCACGCAGCGCGCCCACCGTGGTGGTGCGGGGGAAGCCGACCGGGTACGGGTCGGTCCCCTCCGCCCGAAGCCGGTCGAGCTTGTCGCGGCGAACCCGCATCTGCTCGGGAAGGTCGTCGATCTGCGGCTGCGCTGCGCTCTGCTCGGTCACGGGACAAGGCTACCGACCCGCCGTCGGACCCTCGAACCGGTTTCCCCGGTCCGGGCGAGCCGCCCCGGCACCCCGACCGAAGGCCCGGCCGTCACTCGGCAGGCGGGCGGGGCGATCCCGCGGCGCCGGCGCGGGACGCCCGGTGGCGCCGGTACCCGACGAACCCGACGGCCGCGACCGCGAGAGCGGCCACGGCCCAGCGGGCGGCCAGTGCCGTGGTCGACAGGCCGCCGGAGGTGGTGGAGGTGGAGGTGGCACCGGTTTCGGGGACTGTCGGCGGAGGCGGGTCGGCCTCGTCACTCCGCATCGGCTCGGGTGTCCCAGTGGTCCGGGGAGTCCCGGGAGCCACGGGGAAGGCGATCCGCACGGAGTGATTGCCCGGCGTCGGACCCGCCCCCGCCGTGCTCACCCGCACGCTGCCGCCCGAGCCGGGTTCCGCCACTACCTGCATGCGGTAGTCGACACTCTCGCCGGCGGCCAGATCCGCGATCACCTGACACGTGTACGTGCGGAGACCCTGGCCCTGCGGTCGACAGAGCTTGCTGCCCGCCCCGATGTCCGGAGGCAGGTCCACGGCCAGGTCGAGGAGGTGCCCGTAGGCCCGACCCGGGCTCACGTTCCGCACTCGGACGGAAAAGTCAACGTAGGTCGCCGAAGAGCCCATGCCGGCGGGATGGGTGGACACGACGACGCCGTCGGACAGCACGAAGTCGGCCCGAGGCGAGCGAATGTCCATCCGCTCGTTCCACTTGGGGTGGTAGGGGTCGCTGAAGGGGCGGTATAGATCGCCGTCGACCCTGTCGACCTCGGTGAACACGAGCGCGGGTCCGTCGCCGGGACGGGGTCGACCGTGCCGAGCCAGCCAATCGTCGAGGTCTCGCCGCTCGAAGTTCTGCACCTCGACGGTGAAGTGCGAGAGCACGACGTCTTGCGCGACGCCGAGGCCGACGCGACTCGTCGGCCGATATGTGGTTTGGGCGCTGAAGGGTCCGGTGGCCACACACAGGGCCTCGGGTGGTTCCGCGCCGTCGGCGGACGAGTAGTAGCAGTTGCCGAACCGCTCGCGAAAGTCGACGCCCGGTCCCGTTCGCATGTGCACGACGAGGTCCCCGACGGCCTCGTCGTCCTGGTTGCGGAACATGGGTGCCGCGTCGACCGTCCCGTCGGCCTGCACCGGGACGGGATTCTTCAGCCCGTAGACGTTGGGCGGCGCAGTGTCCTTCGACACCGTGAACTCGGTCTTCGCGACGAGGACTCGCCCGTCGCCGGCCACGACCGTCAGACCGAATCGCTCCTCGGGAGCCCGCGGCCCGTTGCGGGTGCCGACGCGCATCGGCGGCAGTTCGCGATAGCCGTCGACCGTGCCGACGGGGCAGTCGAGGAGGCCCTCCTTCTCCCCGCCGCCGCATTCCGGCAGGCCCACGTGGTAGTCGGTCATGCGTGTCGTGTCGATCAGGATCCGCACGTCCTCGACGGCGCCGCCGGAGGAGGTCAGCCACAGGTCGAACCCGGAGGTCGGCGCCGCCTCGTTCACCACGACATCGTTGATCGTGATGTGGGAGGACACGAAACCGAGGGTCAGGGTCGGTCCGGCGGCGCGCGCCGGGGTCACCGCGGCACCGGCGCCGAGCAATACGAACGCGGCGACGATCACCACGAGGGCTCGCGCACGGGACGAACAGGTGTGGAGCACGACGATCCCCCAGGCTCGACCGGACGAGGTGAGCGTACGACCCCGCGGTCGACGAGGTCCTGTGACCACCCGGGTCGAGGCCACGTCGCCGAGGCGGCGGTGGGAAACGATCCCCCAAGGCCGACCCGACCACAGCACGGAATTCAGCCGGTGCCGGTCTGGAGGATTTCCGGGGTGGGGAGTTGACCGAGGATGCGGCCTTGGCGGCGATGGGGGATCACCTGGGAGAGGGTTTCCGTCGGCCGGACGTCGACGGCCGGCGGCGTTGTCGGTGCGTCTTCGCGAGTGGATTCCGGTGTGGGGGCTTCGCGTTCGAGAGTCGAGGCTTCGGGACCGTGGGCTTCGGGCTCGTGGGCTTCGGGACCGTGGGCTTCGGGTTCCCGGACCTCGGGGGCCCTGGTCTCGGGCTCGTGCGCCTCGGGTCCCGCGGCTTCCGGCTCGGGGTGCTCCGATCGGGTGGCCTCCGGGTCGGTGGGCTCGGTTGCCTCGGGCTCGACGACTTCCGGCTTCGGCGCTGCGGGTTCGACGGGCTCGGTCGCGGCGGGCTCGACGGCGGCCGGCTCGGGCGCGGCCGGTGCGTGCGCCTCGACCTCCGGCGTCGTGGGTTGCGCCGGCGCGGGGGGCGGGGTGGGTCGAGTGGTGCCGGCCGTCGGGCGCGACGGAGGCGGAGCGGCTGTCGCGCGGCCCGGGATGAGGATGTCGAGGGGGTCCGGGCGGGTGGCGCGGTCGGCTTCGGCGGCGGCTCGGCGGTGGGCGCGGGCGGTGAGGCGTTGTTCGAGGGCGGCCTCGGCCAAGTGCGTGCAGCGGCGCAACAGGGCCGCGCGGCTTGCCCGTTCGTGGGGGCCGCAGGGGAGGTCGACGACCGTGCGCAGCGCGGCCAGGTCCTCGGCCGACGGCACGTGCGCGATCTCGTCCACGGCGTTGCGCAGGCAGGTCAGGAACGTGGCCGCGCTCCCCGGCAACGCAGCGCGATAGCGGCGCAGTTCGGCCGACATGAAGACACGCAGCCGCTCCCGCTCGTCGTGCGCCTCGCTGATCGCCCGGCCCAGCAACCAGAAGTCGACCGAGTCGCGCCCGCCGCGCAGCGCGACGGTCAGCGCCCGACGCAGCACCCGCACCTCGTGCGCGCTGAAGGCCATCCCCTGGTCACCATGTGGCGTCGGCATACCACGCACTGTATGCGGCGAGCCGGACAATCCTGCTTATTTCATGCTTGTGTTTTTCCGACTTGGACGGCGAATCCGGGCCCGGCCCGCGCTCAGACCGCCGCGTTGCGCTCGTACACCATCCGCAGCCCGATCAGGGTCAACCACGGCTCGTGCACGTCGATCACCGACGCCTCGCCCAGGACCAGCGTGGCCAGCCCGCCGGTGGCCACCACCGTGACCGCGTCCGGGTCGTCCGGGGACAACTCGGCCGCCATGCGCTTGACCACACCGTCCACCTGGCCGGCGAAGCCGTACAGGATGCCGGCCTGCATCGCCTCGACCGTGCTCTTGCCGATCACGCTGCGCGGGCGCATCAGCTCGATCTTGCGCAACTGCGCGCCGCGGGCGCCCAGCGCGTCCACCGAGATCTCGATGCCGGGGGCGATCGCGCCGCCGACGTACTCGCCCTTGGTGCTGACCGCGTCGAACGTGGTCGCGGTGCCGAAGTCGACCACCACGCACGGGCCGCCGTACAGCTTGACGGCCGCGAGCGCGTTGATGATCCGGTCGGTGCCGACCTCCTTGGGGTTGTCCATCAGGACCGGCACGCCGGTCTTGACCCCGGGTTCGACCACGACCGTGGGGATGTCGCCGTAGTAGCGCCGCACCATGTCCCGCATCTCGTGCAGCACGGACGGCACGGTGGAGCAGATCGCGATGCCGTCGATGCCCTCGGCGCCGATCAGCGGGTGCTGGCCGAGCAGGCCCGCGAGGACGACCGCGAGTTCGTCGGCGGTCCGCCGGGCCTCGGTCGAGATGCGCCAGTGCTCGACGATCTCGTCACCGTCGAACAGGCCGAGCACGGTATGCGAGTTACCGACGTCGATGGTGAGCAACATCGTGGGCGTCCTTGGTGTTCTGGCTCGGGCCGTGGGGGACGGAGCGCGGCTTCGGGAGGGCGGGAGGAGCGGGGACGGTTGATCCGGTGAACGGTACCGGTCGCTCAGGCGCGCAGGTCCACACCGATGTCCAGGATCGGGGCGGAGTGGGTCAGCGCGCCGATCGAGAGGTAGTCCACACCGGTCTCGGCGACCTCCCGGGCGGTCCCCAGGGTGAGCCCGCCACTGGCCTCGAGTCGGGCCCGGCCCGCGACCAGGGCCACCGCCTCGCGCATCTGTCGGGTGCTCATGTTGTCCAGGAGGATCAGGTCGGCACCCGCCTCCAGGACCGGCGGGATCTGCTCGAGGTGGTCCACCTCGACCTCGACCGGAAGGTCCGGGAACGCCGCCCGCACGGCCTTGAACGCCTCCGCGACCCCGCCCGCGGCGACGACGTGGTTGTCCTTGACCATCGCCGCGTCGGACAGCGACATGCGGTGGTTGACCCCGCCGCCGCAGCGCACCGCGTACTTCTCCAACGCGCGCAGACCCGGCGTGGTCTTGCGGGTGTCCCGGATCGCGGCGCCGGTGCCGTGGACCGCGTCCACCCACGCGCGGGTGACGGTCGCCACCCCGGACAGCCGGGAGAGCAGGTTCAGCGCCACCCGCTCCGCGGTGAGCAGCGCGCGGGTGCCCGTCTCGGCGCCGAACAGCACCGTGCCGGGCGCCACCGCGTCGCCGTCCCAGACGTGCCGGGTGACCACCAGGTCGGCGCCGCAGACGAGTTCGAGGACCGCCTCGGCGACCGGCAGGCCCGCGACCACACCCGCGGCGCGGGCGGTGAAGTCGGCGTGCCCGCGCGCGGTTTCCGGGATGGTGGCCACCGAGGTGACATCCACGCCGCCGGCCAGGTCCTCCGCGACAGCGGCGGCCACGAGCGCGGCGACGGCGAGCGGGTCGAGCCCGGCCTCGGCCAGGCGCGCGGTGAGGTCGGCGGACAGCTGGTCGGTGCTCACTCGGTGGACTCCTTCGGTTCGTGGGCCTGATAGGCGACCCGCAGCTCGCCATCGCGCAGCGTCGTGACCAGATTGCCGCGCCATGCCGTGTCGTCGGGGTCGGGGTGGTCCTCGCGCCAGTGGCAGCCGCGCGTCTCCTCGCGCAGCCGCGCGGCACGAGTGAGCGCGCTCGCGACCAGGTGCAGGTTGGTGGTCTCCCACGTCGACGTGCACGGATCGTCGCCGGCGCGCGCCGCGAGGCCGGTCAGCGCGGCCTCGGTCGCGGCCATCCCGGCCTCGTTGCGCAACACCCCGGCGCCCGAGGTCATCGCGCGTTGCAGCGGCAGGCGCACCGCCTCGCCCAGCAGCCCCGCGGGTGCGCTCGGTGCGACCGGCTCGGCGAACGGCGGCAGTTCCCTGGCCAGGTCGGCGGCGATGCGCTCGGCGAAGACCAGGCCCTCCAGAAGCGAGTTGGAGGCGAGCCGGTTGGCGCCGTGCACGCCGGTGCAGGCCACCTCCCCGCAGGCGTACAACCCCGGCACGCTCGTGCGGCCGTGCAGGTCGGTGCGGACCCCTCCACTCGCGTGGTGCGCGGCGGGAGCGACCGGGATCGGCTCGGTCACCGGGTCGATCCCGTGCGCCAGGCACGCGGCCAGGATGGTCGGGAAGCGGTGCTTCCACATCTGCGCGCCGAAGTGCCGGCCGTCCAGGTACATGTGCTCGGCGCCGGTCTCGGCCATCCGACGCATGATGCCCTTGGCCACGACGTCGCGCGGGGCGAGTTCGCCGAGCGGGTGTCGGTCGGTCATGAACCGTACGCCCGCCGCGTCCACGAGGTACGCGCCCTCGCCGCGGACCGCTTCGGAGACCAGCGGCTGCTGTCCCTCGGCGTTCGGGCCCAACCACAAGACGGTCGGGTGGAATTGCACGAATTCCAGGTCGGTGACCTCCGCCCCGGCGCGCAGCGCGAGCGCGACCCCGTCACCGGTGGACACCGAGGGGTTGGTGGTGGACGAGAACACCTGGCCCATGCCGCCGGTGGCGAGCACGACGGCCCGACCCACCGCGGCGCCGACCCCGTCGCGCGCGCCCTCGTCCATCACGTGCAGCGTGACCCCGGCGGCCCGCCCGCTCTCGTCCTTCAACAGGTCGAGCACGAGCGCGTTCTCGATCACCTCGATGTCGGGCAGGGCGTGCACCGCGGCGACCAGCGCGCGCGATATCTCCGCCCCCGTCGCGTCGCCGCCCGCGTGCACGATGCGGTTGCGCAGGTGGCCGCCCTCGCGGGTGAGCAGCACGTCGCCGTCGGGGCCCCGGTCGAACTCGGCGCCGGTGTCGATCAGTCGGCGCACCGCGTCGGGGCCCTCGGTGACCAGCACCCGGACCGCGTCCTCCAGGCACAGCCCGGCGCCGGCCACGAGCGTGTCGCGCAGGTGCTGTTCGGGGCTGTCGCCCTCGTCGAGCGCGGCCGCGATCCCGCCCTGCGCCCAGCGGGTGGAGCCCTCGTCGAGCCGGCCCTTGGTCACCAACAACACCCGGCCGGCCCGCCGGGCCCGCAGCGCGACGGTCAGGCCGGCCACGCCGGAGCCGACCACGATGACATCGGCCCGTACGGTCCAGCCGGGATCGGGCGCGGCCAGGCGCATGGGTTGTGCGGGCGCGTTCACGACGTGGTCCGGACGGGGGCCACGCGGTCGCCGCGCACGGTCTCCCCGCCGGGCAGCGCCTCGGCCGGGTCGTGCCCGGTGCCGGTGATCGTGTTGGCCGCGTCGACGAACACCACGCGCGGCTTCATCGCCCGCGCCTCGGCGTCGGTGACCTGCGCGTACGCGATGATGATCACCAGGTCGCCGGTGTGCACCAGCCGTGCCGCGGCGCCGTTGATGCCGATCACGCCGGTGCCGCGCGGGCCCGCGATCGTGTACGTCTCCAGGCGGGCGCCGTTGTCGATGTCGACCACGTGCACCAGTTCGCCGGGCAGGATGTCGGCGGCTTCGAGCAGATCCTCGTCGATGGTGATGGATCCGACGTAGTGGAGGTCCGCCTGCGTGATCGTCGCGCGGTGGATCTTGGACTTGAACATCGTGCGCATCATGACCGGGGGACTCCCGTGATCGTCAGGCGGGCGTTGTCGATGAGGCGGGTGGTGCCGACGCGGGCCGCCAGCGCCAGGATCGCCGGGCCCGCGTGGTCCGCGGCCACCGGGGTGAAGTCGTCGGGATCGACCAACTCCACGTAGTCGGGCTCGAGTACGGCCCGCAGCACCCCCTCGGCCGCGGCCCGCACCGCCGCCGCGCCGTCGGCGGCGCGCCCGGCGCCCGCGTCGAGCGCGCGCCCGAGGGAGAGCGCGATCTCCCGCTCGGACGCGGAGAGATAGCGGTTGCGGCTGGACCGGGCAAGTCCGTCGGGTTCGCGGACGGTGGGCACGCCCACGATCTCGACGGGGAAGTTCAGATCGCGCACCATACGCCGGATCAGCGCCAGTTGCTGGGCGTCCTTCTCGCCGAAGAAGGCGACCTTCGGGTCGGTCAGGTGCAGCAGCTTGGCCACCACGGTGAGCATGCCGTCGAAGTGGCCGGGGCGGGAGGCGCCTTCGAGGACCGCGCCGGTGGGTCCGGCGGTGATCCGCACCTGCGGCTCGCCGCCCGGATACACCTCGTCCACCGACGGCGCGAACACCACGTCGGCGCCCGCCCGCGCGCTCACCGCCAGGTCGGCGTCCAGGGTGCGCGGGTAGCGGTCCAGGTCCTCCCCCGCGCCGAACTGGAGCGGGTTGACGAACACGGTGACCACCACGTGTCCGGCCGGGCCGACGAACGCACGCGCGGCGTGGATCAGCGCGGCGTGCCCCTCGTGCAGCGCGCCCATCGTCATCACCACCGCGCGCAGTCCGTGCGGGCGGGTGTCCTCGGCGAGTTCGGCCGCGGTCCGGGCCAGTCGCACATCGGTCACGGTCGGCCTCCCTCGGCCAGTACACCGAGCAGCGCCTCGGCCGCCTCGGCCTTGAGCAGCCCGGCGTTGAGCGCGCGGTCCGCGGTCAGCCGGGCCATCGCCACGTAGGCGGCCAGCGCCTCGGGCGAGACCCGACGCAGCTCGGCAACGTGCGCGGCCACCGTGCCCGCGTCGCCGCGCGCCACCGGACCGGTCAGCGCGTGGTCGCCGGCGCGCAGCGCGTTGTCCAGGGCGGCGCCGAGCAGCGGCCCGAGCATCCGGCCCGGGGCCCGCACGCCGGCCGCGCCGAGCAGTTCGATCGACTGCGCGACCAGAGTGACCAGGTGGTTCGCGCCGTTGGCCAGGGCCACGTGGTAGAGCGCGCGGTCCTGCTCCTCGATCCACTCGGGCTCGCCGCCCATCTCCACCACCAGCGCCTCGGCGACCGGTCGCAGCACCTCGGGCGAGGTGACCCCGAAGGAGCAGCCGGCCAGCCGTTCCAGGTCGACGGTGCTGCCGGTGAAGGTCATCACGGGGTGCAGCGCGAGCGGCAACGCGCCGGCGCGGGTGGCCGGCTCCAGGATGGCGACGCCGTAGCGCCCGGAGGCGTGCACCAGGAGTTGACCGGCCTTGATCGCCCCGGTCTCGGCCAGGCCGTGCACCAGGGCTTCCAGCGCGTCGTCGGGCACGGTCAGCAGGGTCAGGTCGGAGGCCGCGATGACCTCCTGCGGGGTGACCAGCGGGACACCCGGGAGCAGTTCCTCGGCGCGGCGCCGGGATGCCTCGGAGACGCCGGAGGCGGCCACCACCGAGTGCCCGGCGAGGGCGAGGGCGGCGGCCAGGGTCGGGCCGACGCGGCCGGTGCCCACCACGCCCACGCGCAGCCGCGCGGGGCGGTCGGCGGGGTCGGGCGGGCGGCCGTGCGGATACGGGCGTGCGGTGATGTCGTTGTTCACGCGAGCGAGCCTTCCGTTCCAGTCCGCGGCGGGTACCGGACGAGTACTGGCCCGATCAGGGTACTCACGCGCCGGGCGGACCGGTCCCCGGGATGGTCGGCGGGTGGGCCGGCCGCGGACTCGGCGCCGGCCACCGGTAGCGGGAGGCACCGGCCGCGTAGGAGGCCCGCAGGGCGACCTTGCGGCGGATCAGCTCCGGTCCGCGCATGCCGATCGCGCCGAGCGCGGTGAGCACGAGGCCGGTCAGCAACATCGTGCCGGTGACCACCCGGGCGACCCGCACGCTGCGCGGACCGCCCTGGGTCTGCAGCGAGTAGGCGGACGGGCTCGCTCCGTCGCCTCGGGGCGCGGATTCCACCGACGCGACGGCGCTACTGCGCTCGGGTGACGGAGCGGGAGCCGGGCCGGCGTCCAGGGCTCCGGCCGCCGCGACGATCCCGACCGCGGCGACCGCGAGCGCACAGCGGCGTCCCGCGCGTATGACCAGTTGACGGCTGCCCATGGGAAGCCTCCCGGAGACCGGTGCCGATGAAACCGAGTACGAGCCTGTGCGGGCCGGGTACGAGGATTCGGCCCTCTTCACCTTCCCCGAGTCGATCGTCTATGTGTCCCCTTTCGACCCGTGTCGCATGCCTGTCACGCTCCGGGAAACCGGAAAAAGCGCATGCGGAGACCCCCGGCGGGCCCGGCCCGCCCGGGGTCACCCTCGGTCGTCGTTCGCTACCCCAGCCGCACCGGCAGCCGGGTGAGCGCGTTGTTGAGGTTGGAGCACAACCGCTCGGGCTCGCCGGTCCGCTCGATCACGGGATGCGCCGCGAGCAGCTCCTCGAAGAACACCCGGCCCTCCAGTCGGGCGATGTGCACGCCCAGGCAGAAGTGCTCGGCGAAACCGAAGGACAGGTGCGGATTGGGCCTGCGAGTGATGTCGAAGCGCTGCGGGTCGGCGAAGACGTCCTCGTCGCGGTTGGCCGAGGTGTAGTACATCGCCACCTTCTCGCCCGCCCGGATCCGCACACCGCGCAGTTCGGTGTCCCGGGTGGCGGTGCGGCGGAAGTAGTGCAGCGGGTTGGCCCAGCGCAGGATCTCCTCCACCGCGCCCGGCACCAGCGCCCGATCCGCGCGCAGCGCGGCGAGCTGGTCGGGGTGGGCGAGCAGCGCGTCCAGCCCGGCGGAGAGCATCGTCTTGGTGGTGTCGTTGCCCGCGGTCACCAACTGCACGAAGAACCGGCCGAAGTCGAGGTCGGTCATCATCCGGCCGCCGAACTCGGACTCCAGGATCAGCGACGTGATGTCCGCGCGCGGCTCCTCGATCCGGCGCCGCGCCGCGAAGCCCATCGCGTAGCGGGCCATCTCGATCGCCGCCGTGCCGCCCTCGCCCGCCGTGTTGCGTTCGGCGAGCGCGTGGATGTGGTCCCAGTCCGCGGCCGGCAGGCCCATCAGCTCGCCGATCACCTGGGTGGGCAGCCCGGAGGTGACGTCGTGCACGAACTCGACCTCGCCGCCGCCCACCCGGGCCAGGATTTCCCGGCAGATGGCCCGGATCCGATCCTCCATGCCGCCGACGACCCGCGCGGTGAAGGACTTGACCAGCGGCTTGCGGTAGGCCCGGTGCCGCGGCGGATCCATCGAGAGCAGCGTGCCGCGAAGCGCCTCCAGGCGGTCCGGTTCGAGGTCCTCGACGAGGATCCCGCCGGCCTCGGCGGAGAAGATTTCGGGGTGTTGCGAGACGTACTCGACGTCGGCGTGCCGCAGCACCGCCCAGTAGCCCGGCTGCCCCGGGATGTCCTGCCAGTACACCGGCCGGGTCCGGCGCAACTCGGCGAACAGCGCGTGCGGCGGGCCGTCCACGTACCGCTCGGGGTGGTACAGGTCCGGTTCGGCCCGCTCGGCGATGGCGGTCATCGTGCCCCCTCGCAATCTCGACTCGCGGACATCCTCAACCCACCAGCACGTTCGGCCGGCCGAAACCCTGCGCCTCGCACAGCGCGCGGTAGGCCCGCAGGGTGCCGGGACCGTCGGTCACCGAGGTGATGTTCCCGTCCGCGTCCAGGTTGAGGTTGGCGCCGTACATCTGGAACCAGACCCGGGTGTCCGGCTCCACGCAGGTGAGCGTGTGCACCGAACCGGCGGGCTCGTACAGGAACGAGCCGGCCCGGTTGACGTAGTCGTACTCGGCGTACTTCCACGCGCCCGAGGTGGTGTAGCCGTACACGGGTCCGGTGTGCCGGTGCGTCTCGACCGCGAAGCCGGGCTGGAAGACGTTCTCCACGATCCACAGGCCCTCCTCCTCCTTGACGCACAACACCTTGAGCTTGTTGCCGCCGCCGATGTCGACGAACGGCAGGTCGTCGACGCCGAGGTGGACGGCGGGGCGGCCGGGTGCGCTGGTGGTCATGCGATCTCCTTGGTCATGGCGGGTCCCCCGGGACGGGCGCCGCGTCCGCGGCGGCGCGACAGCATGTCTGTAACGGTGTAACAGCATGCCTCGAACGGCGCCGAGTTTCGAGGGCCGCGCAGGATGGGCAACACCATCGATCGCACGCGTACGCGCGGGGACACGTGCGGCGACGGGCACAGGGGACGGGTACAGGGGATGGGGAGCGGAGATGGGACAGCTCGACGGACGAGTCGCCGTGGTCACCGGCGGCGCCGACGGGATCGGCCGCGCGTGTTGTGAGCGCTTCGCCGAGGAGGGCGCCGACATCGTGGTCGCCGACGTGCGCGACGAGGCCGCGATGGACACCATCGAGGCGGTCGAGAAGCGCGGCCGACGGGCCACCTACATGCACACCGACCCGAGCAGTCCGACCGACACCGGGACGGTGATGCAGCACGCGATCGACACGTTCGGCGCGATCGACGTGCTGGTCACCGCGGCGGGCATCACCACGGCCGACCACGTCGGCGGCCGGCGCCGGCGGGCCGCCCCGGTCGAGTCGGACCCGATCAGGCGGTTCACCGACAGCCCGCTCGCCGAGTGGCAGCGGGTGCTGGACGTGAACCTGACCGGCACGCTCCTGGCGGTCCAGGCCGCCGCCCGCTGGATGGTCGCCCGGGGCCGGCGCGGCTCGATCATCACCGTCGCCTCGATCGCCGCGCGCCACCCCGAGACCGGCGGGCCGGGCTACGCGGTGTCCAAGGCGGGCGTGTGGATGCTGACCAAGCAGGCGGCCCTCGCGCTCGGCCCGGCCGGGATCCGGGTCAACGCGATCGGCCCGGGCTTCATCGAGACCAACATGACCGCGGTCCTGCGCGGCGTGCCGGAGCTGGAGCAGCGGCTGCTCGGCAGCGTGCCGCTGGGCCGGATGGGCACCGCGCGCGAGGTGGCCAACGCGGCGCTGTTCCTGGCGAGCGACCAGTCGTCCTACTTCACCGGCGAGATGTTGCACCCGGACGGCGGCTTCTACACCGACTGACCCGGCCGAGCCGACCAAGCCGGCCGGGTGCGCGGGCCGGGCGGTCGGCCCGCGCGCCCGGGAGGCTACCGGCCGCGGGCCTTGACCAGGCCGGTTTCGTACGCCAGCACCACGACCTGGACCCGGTCGCGCAGCCCGAGCTTCATCAGGATCCGACCGACGTGCGTCTTGATGGTCGCCTCGGACAGGAACAGCCGCTGCGCGATCTCCGCGTTGGACAGGCCCTGGGCGACCAGCATCATCACCTCCAGCTCGCGCTCGGTCAGCGCGTCCACCACGTCCGGGCGGGGCTCGTGGTCGCTGGGCAGGATCGGCGCGAACCGGTCGAGCAGGCGCTTGGTCGTGCTCGGCGCCACCACCGCGTCGCCCGAGGCCACCGCCCGGATCCCGGACAGCAGCTCCGGCGGCGGCACGTCCTTGAGCAGGAAGCCGCTCGCCCCGGCCTTGAGCGCGGCGAACGCGTACTCGTCGAGGTCGAAGGTGGTCAGCATGAGCACCTTGGGCCGCACCCGACCCTCGGGCAGCACCAAGGCGTTCTCCCCACCGTCCGCGCAGATCCGGCGGCACGCCTCGACGCCGTCCATGCGCGGCATCCGCACGTCCATCAAAACCACGTCGACGTCGACGTGCCGCAGCTTGTCGAGCGCCTCGACGCCGTCGCCGGCCTCGGCCACCACGCTCATGTCCGGCTGCGCCTGCAACACCATGGTGAAGCCGGTCCGCAACAATTCCTGGTCGTCTACCAGCATCACCTTGATGCTCACTGGGCTCCTTGAAGAGTCGTTCGGGACGGGCCTGCGGCGGCGGACGCGGAATCGGACCGGCCGGCGTAGGGCAGCATCGCACTGACCGACCACCCGCCGCCGACGGTGGGGCCGGTCCGCAACCGGCCGCCCAGCATCGCGACCCGCTCGCGCATGCCGACCAGGCCGTGCCCCATGCCGTCGCCCGGCGCCGCCGCGCCCCGCCCGTCGTCGCTGATCTCCATCTCCAGGCCGGCCTCCCCGTAGCCGACACCGACCTTCGCGGTGACGTCGGGGCCGCCGTGCTTGCGGGTGTTGGTCAGCGCCTCCTGGACGATCCGGTACGCGGTCAGCGCCACGCTCTGCGGCAATTCGACCGGCACGCCCGCGACCGTGAGCTCCACGTTCAGGCCGGTGGTGCGCACCTGCTCGACCAGTTCGTCGAGTTGCTCGACGCCGGGCTGCGGCACGTACGCCTCGGTCTCGCTCTGCGAGCGCAGCACGCCCAGGAGGCGGCGCATCTCGGCCAGCGCCTCGCGTCCGGTCGCCGCGATCGTGCCCAGCGCCTCACGGGCGCGATCCGGCGCCGCGTCGATCGCGTACGCCGCGCCGTCGGCCTGCACCACCATCACCGACACGTTGTGCGCCACCACGTCGTGCAACTCGCGGGCGATCCGGGCCCGCTCGGCCGCGGCGGCGATCTGCGCCTGCTGGTCGCGCTCGAACTCGAGCCGGGTGGCCCGCTCCTCCAACTCGGCGTAGAACGCCCGCCGGGTACGCATCGAATCGCCCAGCACCCATGCGATGGCGAGCAGGACCACGGTGAACGTGAGGCCGAAGAGGTTGGCCTTGAACGAGGATTCGGCCGAGGAGGGGAACCGGGCGAGCAGTACGGCCGGCCCGATCAGGGTCATCGCCAGGCCGGCCCGGGAGAGCCAGCGCGGGCCCGATTTGGCGGCGGTGTACAACGACACGAGCATCGCGTAGTTGGCGGCGGTGATCGTGTTGTCCCAGACCAGCTGCATCAACCCGCCGACCACGACCAGCGCGGTGGCGGTGAACGGGCGCACCCGGTGCAGCATCATGCCCAGGCTGAGCAGCGTGGTCAGGAGCAGCCACCACCATGTGGGGGCGTCCGAGCTCGACCCGTCGGAGAAGACCTGAAGCACACCGAGGCCGAAGACCGGAATCGTGCACACCGAGTCGACCCACAGGGGGTGTGCTCGCAGCCACGCGTAGATTCGTTGCACACTTCGACGCTACGTGGGCCCCGCCCGACGCGCGTCCACCGACTTACCGAATCATCCCTCCGCCACAAGTCGCACCCCGCGCCGGGTGCGTCTCGCTCCGGAGGCCGGCCGGATCGGCTCAGGCACCGTCCGCGGGTCGTACCGGCAGCAGCGCGCGCACCTGCCAACCGCCGCCGGGTGCGGGCCCGGTCTCCAGTCGGCCGCCGAACATCGCGACCCGCTCGCCCATGCCGACCAGGCCGTGCCCCATCCCGTCGCCCGGCGCCGCCGCGCCGCGCCCGTCGTCGCCGACGTCCAGTTCGACGTCGTCGCCCAGGTAGCGCAGCCGCACCAGCGCCTTGACGTTCGGGCCGCCGTGTTTGCGGGTGTTGGTCAGGGCCTCCTGGACGATCCGGTACACGGTCAGCGCCACGCCCTGGGACAGCTCGACCGGCACCCCTTGCACGGTCAGGTCGACCGGGAGGCCGGCGTTGCGGACCCGGTCGAGGAGGTCCTCCAGCTGTTCGACGCCCGGTTGCGGGACGTAGGTGTCGGTCTCGGTCTGCGAGCGCAGCACGCCGAGCAGGCGACGCATTTCGGCCAGCGCCTCGCGCCCGGTCGAGGAGATCGTGCCCAGCGCCTCGCGGGTCAGCTCGGGCGCGTTGTCGAGCGCGTAGGCGGCGCCGTCGGCCTGGACGACCATCACCGACACGTTGTGCGCCACCACGTCGTGCAGCTCGCGCGCGATCCGGGCCCGCTCGCCGGCCGCCGCGATCTGCGCCTGCTGGTCCCGCTCGCGCTCCAGCCGATCGGCCCGGTCCTCCAACTCGACGTAGTAGGCCCGCCGGGTGCGCATCGAGTCGCCCAGCACCCAGCCGATCACGAACGGGCCCATCAGCAGCAGCGTGAAGAAGATCACCCCGGTGGCGCCGACGTCCGGGTTGTCCCACCAGCGCAGCACCGCCGCGATCGGCGCGAGCACGCCGGCGACCAGCGCCGTGCGCGAGACCCAGCGCGGGCTGTACGCGGCGGCGCTGTAGGCGATCGCGGGCATCGCCAGTGCCTCCAGGCCCGGCGCCACGTCGTCGAAGAGCTGGAAGATCCCGATCACGAGGGTGGCCACCAACGCGAGGGTGGGATTGCGCCGGCGGATCAGCAGCACCAGCGACATCGCGCCGAGCGCGACCAGGTGCGGCACGTCGGGCGGACCGGGTTGATCGATGATCACCTCGAACCCGCCGAACATGAGCAGCAGCAGCGCCCACGCCCCGTCGACGAGCAGGGGGCGCCCACGGAGCCAGGCGTACAGGTGATGCACACAGGCAGGGTAGACGGGCACACACGTTCGCCCACACTCCGGACGGATCGCCACGGACCCGACCTCGATCGCACGGCAGCATCGGCGGGCCGGTACCGTCGGGTGCGATGGAACGATGGCTGACCTGGCAGGAAGCCACCCGTCGGGCGCTGTACGGAGCAGAGGGCTTCTACCGCCGGGCCGAGGGGCCGGCCGGGCATTTCCGCACCTCGGTACACGCCTCCCCGCTGTTCGCCCGGGCGCTGGCGGACCTCGCGGCGGCCTCGGGCCTGGACACCGTGGTGGACGTGGGCGCGGGGCGCGGCGAGTTGTTGATCGCGCTGTGCCGGATCGCGCCGCATCTGGAGTCGGTCGGCGTCGACGTCGCCGACCGCCCCGAGGTGTTGCCGCCGTCGATCGGTTGGGGGCCGGAGATCCCGGCCGGCCGGAATGTGCTGCTGGTCGCCAACGAGTGGTTGGACAACATCCCCGTCGACGTGGTCGAGGTGGACGCGCGCGGGGTGGTGCGGGTGGTCGAGGTGGACGTGCGCACCGGTCACGAGCGGCTCGGCGCACCGGTCGGCGGCGAGGACGCGCGCTGGCTGGAGCGGTGGTGGCCGCTGGGGGACGCGCGGCCGGGGCGTCGGGCGGAGATCGGCGCGCCCCGGGACGCGGCGTGGGCGCGGGCGGTCGGGCGGCTGGAGCGGGGGGTCGCGGTCGCGATCGACTACGGGCACGTGGGCGGGGGGCGACCGCCGTACGGGTCGCTGGCGGGGTATCGACAGGGCCGCCAGGTGCCGCCGGTGCCGGACGGCACGTGCGACGTGACGTGCCATGTGGCGATGGACGCGGTGGCGGCGGCGGGCGAGGCCGCGGGGGCGGGCGGCACGGTCCTGACCACCCAGCGACACGCGCTGCGCGCACTGGGCGTAACCGGGCAACGCCCACCCTACGCACTCGCCCGCACCGACCCGACCGCATACCTGTCGGCCCTCCGCGACGCAGGCGAAGCCGGCGAACTCACCGCCAGGGGCGGCCTGGGCGACTTCCACTGGCTGACCCAAACAGCCCCCACCCGGTGACTCCGCGCCGAACCGGGCAAACAGCGGCAACGGGCAGAGTCCGCGCCAGGACGGCACGCAAGGCCGGGGCGGAACGGGCAGCGCGTATAGCCAAGCCGAACGCAACGGCACGTGAGACCGGGTCGGCCCACGAGCCCAACCTCACCACCCAACACAAGCGCCCCCCGACCGGCACCAACGGCACCCCAACCAACACAATCCAGCCCGGCCGGCACGGGCGGCACCCCAACCCAACCGACACAATCCAGCCCGGCCGGCGTTTGAGGCCACCCCAGCCCAACCAACGCATGAGCCGGACCCAGCCACACAAGCCCGACCCGGCCAACGTTCAAGGCCCGCACATGAAGCGCGCCCCACTCACCCCGACCGACACCGGCGGCACCCCAACCCAACCGACACAATCCAGCCCGGCCGGCGTTTGAGGCCACCCCAGCCCAACCGACACATGAGCCGGGCCCGGCCACACAAGCCCACCCCGGCCCTGCCCACGCCCAACGCGCGCGCCGCGTGGGCGCGGCCCCGCGCCGTGGGGTCAGCTCGCGCCGAGTGCGCCCGCTGCACGGAGTTCGGCGATCTTGGCCTCGTCGTACCCGAGCAGGTCCGCGAGGACGGCCGCGCTGTGCTCGCCCACCGTCGGTGCCCGCTCCGGCACGGGAAGCGTCTCGCCGACGAACTTGATCGGCGACGGCAGTTGCTCGCAGCCGAGCCGATCCTGACCGATCCACGGGAACCTGTGCCGGAACTGCGGGTCCTCGGCGATCGTCTGCGGCGTGTTCACCGGCGCGATCGGCGTGTTCGCCTCGTTGCCGAACTCGATCCACTCGCGCGCGGTTCGCGTGGCGAAGATGTCCCGCAGGATGCCCCGCAGTTCGACGTTGCCGACCGCGTGGTCCGCGTACTTCGAGCCGGGCCAGCGCTCGAACAGGTCGGCCCGGTCCACCGCCTCGCAGAAGTTCTTCCACAACGACTGCTCGGACGCCATGAACAGCACGTGCCGGTCGTCCTTCGTCGCGTAGATCTGGTACCGGACGCCCTTCTCCATGCCACCGGTGCCGGGCGCCCGCCGGGCGTAGCCGTCCGACTTGTTCCCCGTCACCTCGGACTCGGGCCGCTCGTACGCCTTCCAGGTCTCGCTGCGCAGCCAGTCCATCGACGCGGCGGCGTCCGACTGCGCGATGTCGATCATGCCGCCCTCACCGGTGGCCCGGGCCCGGATGATGCCCGCGAGCACGCCGAGCGCGCCGAACATCGGACCGGCGTGGATGCCGATCGAGGCGTGCTCGGGCAGGTACGGGAAGCCGTCCTCGTCGATCGCGGGCTTGACCACCCCGGCCCAGGTGTCGTAGGCCACACCGTGGCTGGGCATGTCCCGGTACGGACCGGTGGCGCCGTAGCCGGAGATCGTGCAGAAGACGATCCTCGGGTTGATCTTCCGCAGGTCCTCGAAGCCGATCCCGCGGCGCGCCAGCCCGCCCGGCCGCATCGCCTCGATCACCGCGTCGGCGTCCTTGACCAGCGCCTTGAAGGTCTCGATCGCCTCCGGCTTGCGCAGGTCCAGCACCAGCGACTTCTTGCCGCGGTTGACGTGGAGGTGCATCAGCGAGGTGCCCTCCACGATCGGCCACGTCATGTCGCGGATGTAGTCCCCCTGCGGCGGCTCGATCTTGATCACCTCGGCGCCGAGGTCCACCAGCGACGAGGTGATCGCGGCCGGTCCCAGCATCGAACATTCGATGATGCGAACCCCCGCGAGCGGGGCCCCACCCTTCGACTCGACCTGACTCATCGCTGCCTCCCTGCGAATATGACGATGCGTCAGATATTAACCGGCGCCCTCGCCGAGGGAAGAGGCGGAACCTGACGAGCTGTCAGATGCCCCCTGGATCCAGCGTTCCGTGCCCGCTCCACGACGCCCTGTACGCGAGCGTTCGGCCTGTTCCGCGACAATCGTCTCCGCCTCCACCGCGTCCCGTCGGGCCGCCCGCACGTGTACCGGGCCCGGGGTCGAGTCGAGGTGCACCGTGGCCAGGCCCAACCGGCGCTCCCACGGTCCCTGGGTGCGTCGTACGCTCTGCACCTTCGCGTGCGGGATCACGTCGAGGATCCGGTGGAAGCGCCCGCTGCGCGCGACGAACACCTCGGCGTCCGCACCGTAGGCGTAGGCCGACCAGCCCACCGGGTCGCGCCGGCGGGCCCGGCGCGGAGCCGGGATCAGCTCGATCGTGTCGATGTCCACACCCGGCAGGATCTGGCCGAGCAGCCCGTGGGCGACCGCGCGCGGCGCCACCGGCAGCAGGATCGTCTCCTTGGCGTCCGTGTCCTTGCCGCCGTAGCCGGCCACGTTGATCTCGACCCGGACCCAGCCGGGCAACCGCCACAACCACGGCTGCACGATCCGCACCGCCTGGACCCGACCGGGCGGCACGGTCTGATGCCGCTGTTCCAGCAGCCCGTGCCGCAACCGCAACCCGTCCGGCGAGCGCGCCACGGTGAAGTCGAAGTTGCGGATCACCCGGCCCGCGGTGAACTGCCACGCGGCCAGGAACAACGGCAACGTGCCGAACACGAAAGCGAGTTCGTGCAGTACGAAGGCCAACACCAGGATCGCCACGCTCGGCGCCAACGCGGCCCACGTGCCCACCGACAGCAGTACCGAGCCGACCACCGCCGACAGCGGCACCGCCACCAACGGCTGCTCGGGCGCCTCCCCCACGTCCGGCCGCACCCCGGCGGCGCGCGCGAGCAGTTCGGCCCGCAACCGCTGCGCGTCGGCCTCGCCCAGATAGGACAGACTCGCCTCGGCCTTGTCCCCTCCCGCCACCTGCAACTGCAACTCCGCCAGCCCGAACAACCGGGCCACCAGCGGACGCACCACGTCGACCGCCTGGAGCCGGGACAGGCGCACGTGCCGGGTCCGGCGGAACACCATCCCGGAATCGATCCGCAGGTCGTCGCCCTCGATCCGGAACGTGGTGAACCACCACGACAGATAGCCGTAGGCGAACGCGAGCGGCACCAGCACGCCGAGCCCGATGATCAACCGACTCGGGGTCGCCCAGCCGGAGTTGACGTTGTGCACCACCACGCCGAGGCAGGCCGCGATGACCACCCAGCCGCGCGCGGGCGGGGTCAGCGGGTGCAGCCGACGCGGCTCGACCGTCGGCGCGCCCGGCCGCTCGCCCTGCTGTTCGACCGACGGCTCCACCGGTCGTTCGTCGCCGGTCACAGCCCCGCCGATCGGGCCTCGCCCAGCGCCGCGAGCCGGTCGCGCAAGCGCGCGGCCTCGGCGGGCGGCAGGCCGCGTACCCGTGCGTCGGAAGAGGCCGACGCGGTGTGCAGGGTCACCGTGGCGATCCCGAAGTGCCGCTCCAGCGGACCCGCCGCGACGTCCACGAACTGCATCCGCCCGTACGGCACCACCACCAGCCTGCGCAGCAGCACGCCGTGTTCGATCAGGAGGTCGTCGGCCCGCTCCGCGTAGCGCCACGAACGCTGGTTGCGCCGGATCAGCGGGAGCGCCCAGGCCCCGAAGCCGGCCACACCCACCACGAACACCGCGCCCGCCCACCACACGACCAGCCACCCGAGCAGGCCGCCGCCGAGTATCGCGAACAGGATGCACACGCCGAACAGCAGCGCCCGACGCATCCGGTACAGCTGTTCCGAAACGGAACGCCAGTCGAGGTCGGGGGGTGCCAGGGCGTCGTCGGCCGGTTTCATAGGGGCAACCTTCCCAGGTGGGCACACAAGGGTGCGAAGGAGGCCGCGACTACTGGCAGACTCAGGGTCCATGACCGCCAGGACCGTGGGCGTGGGTATCGGCGCCGACCAGCTCGACACGACCGACATGGTGCTCAACATCGGGCCCCAGCACCCCTCCACGCACGGCGTGTTGAGGTTGCGACTCGTGCTCGACGGCGAGCGGATCGTCTCCGCAGAGCCGATCGTCGGCTACATGCACCGGGGCGCGGAGAAGTTGTTCGAGGTCCGCGACTACCGGCAGATCGTGATGCTCGCCAACCGGCACGACTGGTTGAGCGCGTTCGCGAACGAGCTGGGCGTGGTGCTCGCGGTGGAGCGCATGCTGGGCATGGAGGTGCCGCAGCGCGCGGTGTGGGCGCGGACCCTGCTCGCCGAGCTGAACCGGGTGCTCAACCATCTGATGTTCCTCGGCTCGTATCCGCTGGAGCTGGGCGCGATCACCCCGATCTTCCACGCGTTCCGCGAGCGCGAGGAGATCCAGGCGGTGATGGAGGAGATCTCCGGCGGTCGTATGCACTTCATGTTCAACCGGGTCGGCGGCCTCAAGGAGGACCTGCCGGCGGGCTGGACCGGGCGGGTGCGGCACGCGGTGGCGACGGTGCGCACCCGGCTGGCCCGGCTCGACGACCTGGTCTCCGACAACGAGATCTTCCGCGCCCGCACCCGGGGCGTGGGCGTACTGACGCCGGCCGTGGTGGCGGCGTACGGGGTCAGCGGGCCGATCGCGCGCGCCTCGGGGGTCGACTTCGACCTGCGCCGGGACGAGCCGTACCTGGCCTACGGCGAGCTGACCGACGTACTGCGCGTGGTCACCCGCGAAGAGGGCGACTGCCTGGCCCGCTTCGAATGCCTGCTGGAGCAGGTACACGTGAGCCTGGACCTCGCCGACGCGTGTTGCGACCGGCTCGACGGCCTCCCGCAGGGGCCGGTGAACCTGCGGCTGCCGAAGGTACTCAAGGCGCCCGAGGGTCATACGTACGCGTGGACCGAGAACCCGCTCGGCCTGAACGGCTACTACCTGGTGTCCCGGGGCGAGAAGACCCCGTGGCGGCTCAAGCTGCGCTCGGCGTCGTACAACAACGTGCAGGTGCTCGGCGAGGTGCTGCCGGGCTGCCTGATCGCGGACATGGTGGCGATCCTGGGCTCGCTGTTCTTCGTCGTCGGCGACATCGACAAGTAGGCGGACCCGCCGGGATCCGTCGGGTCCGCCTACAGCCGGACAGGGCCTAGGCGTGCTTGCGGATGTCGATGCGGGGGATTTCCTCGGTGTCGTCGTGCGCGGTGAGGTCCACCGGGAGCGGCTTGCGCTGCGTGGCTCCGGTGGGGGTCCGGCCGGGCTCGGCGGGGGCGAAGCGCACACCCTGGCCACGGTGTACCGGCGCGGGCTGTGCGGCCGGGGCCTCGGCCTCGGCGTGCACCGGGTCGGCGATCCGGTCGGCCTCGATGTCGTCGGTCTCGGGCGCGACGTCGGCCGGCTCGACCGGGTCCACGTGCGGGCGGCCGGCGATGAGCGCGTCGTAGCGCGCGTCGGAGCCGAACAGTTCGTCGGTGAGGAAGCCGGTGGCCTCCGGCTCGGCCAGGGGCGCACGCGGCGCGAAGAAGTCGAACCGTCCGGACGCACCGGCGCCGGCCACCCGACGGGTCACCTCGAGCACCTTGTCCCGCACCATCCGGGTCACCTCGGCGGTCTCGGCGGCGACGGGCACGCTCGCGGGGCTCTCGACGCCGGGTGTGTCCGCGGCTTCGGTCACGGCGGGTACATCCGCGGAGCCCCCGGTGACCGGGACGTCGGCCGGCGCCTCGGCGGCACGCGGTTCCGCGACGGGCGCAGCCGCCTCGGGCGTGGTCCCGGCGCCGGCGGGCTGCTCGGCGACGCGAACGGCCTCGGTGTACCGGGTGAGTTCGGTGGGCGGCGCGATCGGCGCCATGGGCCGCGCGGCCGCAACGGCCGGCACGGTCTCGGATCCAAGCACGGTCGCGGCCACGGGCGTCGGCGCAGCCGCAGGTCCGGACTCGGCATCAACCGCCGCCGCAGGCAGGGGCGTTGCCTTGGTCACGGCCGCAATCGCAGGCTCGGGCACACCGGCCTTCCCGGACCCAGGCGTCGACGCCGGCACGGCATCGGACTCGGACGCGGCGCCCGCCCGGGACGCACCGGCCTCCGGCATCGCCCGCACGCCCGCCGCAGGCGCGACGCGCCGCTCGTCGCTGCGCACCGCCTCGTTCGCGGCCGCCGCGACCGCGGCCGCCGGCGCGACCGGAGGCCGTACGCCCGACCGCGCACCCGGGCCGAACATCGAGGCGGCATAGGCCCGAACCAGGTCCGGCGAGGACACCGGAGGTCGCCGCACGGCCGGCACGATGGACGGCGCCGTGGGCCGGGCCCCACCACCGCGGCGGTCCAGCAGATCGAGCACGGCCGCGGCCCGCGCGAACAGATCGGGGGTCAACTGCTGCGGACGCGAGGTCAGATGCTCGGCGGCCACGTCCAGAACCAGCCCGTGTTCCTCGGCCCGCTCGACGGCCAGCCGCAGTTCCTCGGCCATGCGCTCGCGCTCGCGACGCCGCGCGATGCTCTCCTCGGCCAGACGCCGCTGGTGCGCGGTGCTCCCGCGAACCACCCACGCGACCGCACCGACGGCGGACGACACACCGAGCAGCACGGCGATTCGAAGGGTGTTCGCACCCCCCGCGACCACCGCCAGCACGACGGCGACCAGCGCCGGTGCGCATATGGCGGCAAGCAGGGATATGCGTGTGGCGGTCGAGACCGAGCGATGGCGTCCACGGGGCATATGGAGACGTTAGCGCGCACACGGTGTTCGGCTCGGTGCGGGGGCTGTCGTGCGCGCGTGTCGTTTTCCGCCTTCGCTACCCGCAACTCCGCTCGAAACGGCCCCGAACACCGGCCGGTCATATGCAACTCCGGCCGGCGTCGGGGTATTTGCCGGTGACGAGGTTTTACCGAAAAATCAGATCAGGTTCTTCGACTTCAGGTATGCCTTCGCCACATCGGCCGGCTTCTTGCGGTCCTCGTCGACCTGCTTGTTCAGCGCGGTCAGGTCCTCGGTGGTGAGCACCGGGGCGAGCTTGTTCACCAGCGGCAGGATCTTGTCCGCCTTGCCCGAGTTGACCACCGGAAGCACGTTGTCGGCGTTCTGCAGCTTCTTGTCGTCGGTGAGCACGACGAGACCGAACTGGTCCAGGGTGGCGTCGGTGGAGGTGGTCAGGACCAGTTGGTCGCTGCCGTTCTTGACCGCCTGCTTGGCGGCGGTGGTACCGACGCCGAGCGGGTCCACGCCGGAGACCTTGATGCCGTACGTCTTCTCCAGGCCCGGTGCGCAAAACGGCCGCGTCTTGCACTCCTCGCCCGCCGCGATCTTCACATCGACGCCGGCCTTGCCGAGGTCCGACAGCGTCTTGAGGTTGTACTTCGCGGCGAAGTCCTTGGTCACCGCGAACGCGTTCTGGTCCACCGCCTGCGAGGGTTCGCCGCTCTTGAGCCCGGCCGGACCCGCGAGCGTGTTCAACGCGGCGACGGTGGCCGTCACATCGGGCGAGGCGACCGGAGCCGCGTCGGGGCCGTTCTTCTTGCGGTTCAGGAATTCCGCCATGGTCGCCGCGTATTCCGGCACAACCGCGATCTTGCCCTTCTCCAGCTCGGGTTCGTAGAGCTCACGGTTCTTCACCGTCTTGATGCTCGCCTTCACCCCGCCCTTGTCGAGCAGCTGTTTGTACATCTGCGCCAGGATCTCGGACTCGGTGAAGCCGGCCGAACCGACCGTCGTCTTGTCGTCGTCCGAGGACGAACACCCCGTCGCGCCCACCAGGAAGACCAGCGAGAGTCCCGCCGCCACACCGACCGTCATACCCGTTCCACCGCGCCGCTTCGGCATGCGATGCACCGCCCTTTCCGTTCTCACGAGGTCACACCGCCACGCGGTGTCCGGGCCGTGAACCGCTGCACGAGCGCGAACAGGCCCTCCACCACCAGAGCCAACGCGGCCACGAGGAAGGCCCCCGCGACTACTTGACCGTTGTCCTGCAGGTCGAAACCGGCCGTGACGATGCGCCCGAGACCGCCCCCCGCGACCAGTGCCGCGAGTGTTGCCGTGGCAACAACCTGAACGGCACACGTACGAATTCCCGTCATGATCAACGGAAGCGCAAGCGGGAGCTCGACGCGCAGCAACATCTGGCCGCCGGTCATGCCCATGCCGCGCGAGGCCTCGACCACGTCCCGGTCCACTCCGCGCATGCCGACGTAGGCGTTGGTGAGCACCGGCGGGATCGCGAACAGCACCAGCGCGATGATCGTCGCGGTGTCGCCCATGCCGATCGGACTGAGCCCGAGCAGCACGAGCACCGCGAACGTGGGGATGGCCCGGCCGATGTTGGAGATGTTGATCGCGAGCGCGCCGCCCCGACCCAGATGACCCAGCCACAGTGCGATCGGCAACGCGATGGCGACCGAGATCAGCACGCACACCACGGTCAGCAGGACATGTTCGGTGAGTCGGTTCCATACCCCGCTCTCGCCGCTCCAGTTCGCACCGTCGGCCAACCAGTCCCAGGCGTCTCCCAGTACGGTCACGCCGCCGCCCCCGCTCGTGTGTCGACCTCGGCGGTCGGCGCGGACACGAGCGGCAACCGCCGCTTGCGGCCGCCCGCCCGCTCCCACGGCGTCAACAACCGCTGTACGCCCAGCAACAGCAGGTCCGCCACGATCGCCAGCGCCACGCACAACACCGACGCGGTGAGCACCTGCGCCCTGAACAGCGTGTCGATGCCCGAGTAGATGAGATTGCCGAGGCCGCCCGAGCCGACGATCGCGCCGACCGTGGTGAGCGCGACCGTGGACACCGTGGCAACTCGCACGCCCGCCATGATCGCGGGCAGCGCGAGCGGCAGTTCGACCTGGAAGAGCAGTCGCCCCGGCCCGTAGCCCATCCCCTTCGCCGCCTCGACCACATCGGGCGGCACCGCCCGCAGACCGGCCAGCATGTTCCGGACCAGGATGGTCAGCGAGTACAGCACCAGACCGATGATCACGGTGGTCTCGGTCAAGCCGGTGAACGGCTGCAAAATAGCGAACATCGCCAGCGAGGGGATCGTGTACAGGATCGTGGTGGAGCCGAGCAGCACGCTGCCCGCCGGGCGCCACCGCCGGGCCGCGAGGGCCATCGGAAACGCGACGAGCACGCCGATCGCCACCGAGACGACGGTCAGATAGATGTGTTCACGCAACGCCGTGGTGATTTCCCCGGAGTACTCGTCGAAGTACTTCCCGCAGATCCACGAGTTGCGCTTCAGGCAGTCACCGGAGGCCACAATCACGGGCGAACAGTACCCAGGCGGTCGGACACGCATGCCCGTGACGGCGGACACACCCGGTGTGCGGGCAGGGGCACCCGGGTACGTTGCCTCCCCTGGGGGTCGGGAAACACTCGGGTCTCCGGACACCTGCCACGACCGCCTGCCATGCCCCGGAGGGCCCCCATGATCCGGCTGGACCGCGTCACCAAGCGGTACCCCGACGGCACCGACGCGGTGGCGGACCTGTCCCTGGACGTCGCCACGGGCGAGCTGGTCACCCTGGTCGGCCCGTCCGGCTGCGGCAAGACCACCACGATGAAGATGGTCAACCGGCTGATCGAGCCCACGTCCGGGCGGATCTTCCTGGACGACGAGGACATCACCCGGGCCGACCCGGTCAAGCTGCGCCGACGGATGGGCTACGTGATCCAGTCCGGCGGCCTGTTCCCGCACCGCACCGTGCTGGAGAACACCGTCACCGTGCCGAGCCTGCTGGGCTGGGACCGCAAGAAAGCCAAGGCACGCGGCGTCGAACTCCTGGAACTGGTCGGCCTGGACCCGGCGAAACTCGGCGACCGCTACCCGCACCAGCTCTCCGGCGGTCAGCGCCAGCGGGTCGGCGTGGCCCGCGCGCTCGCGGCCGACCCGCCGGTGCTGCTGATGGACGAGCCGTTCGGCGCGGTGGACCCGGTGGTGCGCGAGCACCTGCAGACCGAGTTCCTGCGCCTGCAGCAGGAGTTGCGCAAGACCATCCTGTTCGTCACCCACGACATCGAGGAGGCGGTGCGGCTCGGCGACCGTATGGCGGTGTTCTCGATGGGCGGTCGCATCGAGCAGTTCGACACACCCTCCAGCGTGCTCGGCGCGCCCGCCAACGACTACGTCGCCGATTTCGTCGGCGCCGACCGCGGGCTCAAGCGGCTGTCGGTGACCGAGATCACCCCCGACGACCTCGAACTGCCGCCCATCGTGCGCCTGGACGACCCGATGCCGGAGGCGCTGGCGAAGCTGCGCGCGGCCGGCTCGCGCTGGGCGGTGGTGCTCGACGACGCGGGCGATCTGCACGGCTGGGTGGACGACCGGGTGGCCACCGGCACGGTGCGCGACCGGGCCCGGCGGATGGAGGCGTGGGTGCCCGTGCACGCCTCGCTCAAGCAGGCGTTCGGCGAGATGTTGCAGCACGACGCCGGCTGGATCGCGGTGGTGGACGGCGACCGGTTCGTGGGGGTGCTGACCCCGGCGCGGCTGCACGAGGCGCTGCGGCGGTCGATCGGCGCCGAGGAGCGGGACATCCCGCCGGCCGAGGTCGTCCTGGACACCATCGAGGGGTGAGCGGGGCCGGCCGTACCGCCTACCGGATGGTGGGTACCGGCCCCCGATTCACTTGTCCTCGGGATCCTCGGGCACGCGCAGTATGCGCTCCAGGAACAGACACCCGCCGACCAGGAGCACGCCCGCGCCCACCGCGAACGCGCACCGCTGGGCCTGTGCGGAGCGCTCGGTGACCTCCAGGAAGTGCGAGAGGTAAAGCGCGTAGCCGCCGTACAGACCCACCACCAGGGCGCCGACGAGCGAGCCCGCCTTGGCGAAGACCACCGCGCGCGCGGCGACCAGCGGGTCCACCGCGCGCGCGTTCGGGCGCCGCTCGCGCTGCGCCTTCAGCCGCGAGCGCAGCGACAATGCGGTGGCCAGCGCGACCGCGGCCAGGCACAGCAGCACGATGGGCGCCAGGATCGGGACCACGGGCGGTGTCCCGCGCGAGTCCCACAGGTCGATTCCGGCATACGCGATGCCGCCCGCCCCCAGCGCGAGGGCGAGCAGGACGAGCGGGCGCGTGGGCTTCATCGGTCTGCGGTCAGCTCCAGATCGTCACGGCGGTGCACGCCGGCCGGGCCCACCCGCGCGAGCAGGTCGGCGATCGGGCCGTGACCCGGCAGCTCCGCCTCGGGGTCGATGTCGTGCCAGGGCGCGAGCACGAACGAACGCTCGTGCGCGCGCGGATGCGGCAGGGTCAGCCGCGGGTCGTCCTGCGTCACGTGCTCGAACCAGATCACGTCCACGTCGAGCGTGCGCGGTCCCCAGCGCTCGACCCGGACCCGCTGGAACGCCTCCTCGATCGAGTTGGCGCGCTCCAGGATCAGATCCGGGGTGAGCAGCGTGCGCACCTCGACCACCGCGTTGAAGTAGGTGCCCTGCTCGGGGCCGCCCACCGGGTCGGTCTCGTAGACCGGGGATACCCGCAGCAGAGTCACCCCGGGAGTGTCGGCGATCTCGTCGATCGCGCCCTGCAGGGTTTCGAGCCGGTTGCCCAGGTTGCTGCCGAGCGCGAGCACGACCCGGCTCCAGGACAGCTGCGCGCGCTGCGCGGTGGTCTCGGCGGGGCGCTCCGGGGCCGGCTCGCGCGGGGTCCGCGCGGCGGAGATGTCGGTCATCGGTCGCGCCCCCGCACGATGGTCACGGTCACGTCGTCGAACGGGACGGTGATCGGGGCGTCGGGCTTGTGCACGATCACTTCCACCTCCTGCACCAGCGGCCGGGCCAGGCACACGTCGGCGATCCGCTGGGCCAGCGTCTCGATCAGGTCCACCGCATCGCCCTGGACCACGCCGACCACGTCCTCGGCGACCTCGCCGTAGTGGACCGTGAGGGTGAGGTCGTCGGCCCGCGCGGCCGGTCGGGTGTCCACCCCGAGCACGACGTCGACCACGAACGTCTGGCCCTCTTCGCGTTCCTTCGCGAACACTCCATGATTGCCGCGGGCCTTCAGCCCCCGCAGCGAGACGCGGTCCAGCATCAGTCGCCTCCTCGGCGCGTATCCCATCACTGCGCACCCCGAACGGTCGGTCGCCCTTCCGGTCGAGGGGCGGTCGCGCCGACGGCCGGACCACCTCTGTGCGGTACGAATGTACCCAGCGGTCCCGACAGGTTCCGTCGTCCGGGTGCCTCGAACGCACCCGAACGACACCTCGAAGCGGTCGGGACCGGTCAGATCTCCTCTTCGGCGTCGACCTCCGCCATCACCGGCGACGCGTGGTGCAGCCACAACCGCCAGCCCGCGGGGGTGCGCCGGAAGACATTGGTGACCACCGCACGGCCCCCGGCGAAACCCGTCTCGTCGCCGCCGTCCTCCTCGGCCATCCCGGTCAGCATGTTGGCCGTGCAGGACAACACCGCGACCTCGCCGGCCAGCTTGACCTCGACGTCGGTCAGGAAGAACTGCACGTACGCGGTATTGGCCATGATCAGCGCATAGGAGCGCAGGATCTCCGCGCGTCCGTGCAGCGCGGGCCAGCCCGGATGCACACAGGTCACGCTCGACGCGTCGGCGCCGTCGGCCCAGATCGCGCCGAGGGCGTCGATGTCGCCCTCCTCGACGGCCGTCCACAGCGCGAGGTTGACCTCGCGTACCGCGTCCGCCTCGGGCGACGTCTGGTCGTCGATCGGGTTCATCGGGCCTCCTGCCAGGCAGCCGCCACCTTGACCGCGTCGAGCGAAGCGGGCACCTCGTGCACACGGACGGCCCACGCGCCCGCGGCGGCGGCCAGCGCGGAGACCGCGGCCGTCGCGTCGTCGCGCCCGCGGGGTGGGCGCAGTGTGCCGTCCTCGGCGGCGAGCAGCCGCCCCAGGAAGGTCTTGCGGGACGCGGCCACCAGCAGCGGACGACCGAGGTCGTGCAGCGCGTCCAGGTGGGCGAGCAGTGGCCAGTTGTGTTCGGCCGTCTTGGCGAAGCCCAGGCCGGGGTCGAGCACGATCGCGTCGGGATGGACCCCGGCGGAGACCACCTTGTCCATACGCTCGGCGAGTTCGGCGCGCACCTCGGCGACCACGTCGGAGTAGACCGCCCGCTCCTGCATCCCGCGCGAGTGGCCGCGCCAGTGCATGACCACGACGGGCACTTCGCTCTCGGCCACGTAGGCGGCCATCGCCGGATCCGCGAGCCCGCCGCTGACGTCGTTGACCAGCCGGGCGCCGGCCGCCACCGCCGCGCTCGCCACCTCGACCCGGGTGGTGTCCACGCTGACCACCGCGCCGGCCGCGGCCAACTCGCGCACCACCGGCACGACCCGCCGCAGTTCCTCGTCGGCGTCCACCCGACCGGCCCCCGGGCGGGTCGACTCGCCGCCCACGTCGATCAGGTCGGCCCCCTGTTCGATCAGCGCGAGCCCGCGCGTGATCGCGGCCTTCGCGTCGAACCAGAGACCGCCGTCGGAGAACGAATCGGGGGTCACATTGACCACACCCATGACCGCGCACCGGCCGAACTCGGGCAGGCCGCGCACCCTCGGCGGGCGGTCGGGAGCCCGATGGCGCGGGCCGGTCGTCGCTGTCATGGGGAACAGAGTAGGGGGGGGGGGGGGGGGGGGCCGGCGCCCCCCCCCCACAAGCGGCGGGGCGGGGTTAGGGGCCAGCCACGCCGCCCGCCCCGGGGGCGCGGGGGGCGGACGG